>JABWAQ010000022.1 GCA_013360945.1 Candidatus Brocadia sp. | reverse complement strand
AAGAGAAGTGTTTCGTTTGATGAAGCAAAAAATCTGCGATTTTTTGCCAGAGAGAATTTTTTTTTCGCTTGACAAAAGCCTTCTAATGGGCGACCCCAAGTATTTTTTTTACAAGAGAAACCAAAGGTACTGATGACTATAAAAAGCTATGGAATGCTAAGTTTGTAAAACCACTATATTTATATGATGATTGAGTATTTCCTTGATAAATATTTTCTCTCTTTTTATACTTATAATAAATTACAAACGGGAACCAGAGGCCAGGGGAAGATAAAGATATAGAAGAATTCCCTTTTCCATGCTAGTTCAGTTTGAGAAAAAAGATCGTTTGCTTTTCTGGAAATAATCACAATAATACACTTTTCATTAAAAGGGATGTCGCATGAAATTGAAATTTACACATAAATTTTTGCTGATCATATTTCTTTCCTTATTTTCTGTCTCCAGCCTTTTTACACTATCGTATAAAACCTTTGGTTTGGAACCCAGGTTTGAAAAAAAGACAGAAAAAGAAGATACGAATTACAAATTTCGCCTGCCAGGAATTGTGAGTTCTTATGTCAATAGACTCTATGTGGATCCTGAACGCATCAAAACTGTTGAAATGCTCAAAGAGGCTCTTACATGGGAGGAAAGGATTATACCCGAGGTGCTGGCCGACTTTTCAGAAAATTCCAACACCGAAAAGGTGACGGTGGATGATGTTTCAAAGACCTATGACCTGTCAAAAATTCACCGTTCCAAAGACATGGTTGAGATTCTCCATGACGCCCTTATATTTATCAACACCCACCGTCAGCCATCTGAAGTGATTACCGCCAGTGACATCGAATATACGGCAATTAATGGCATGCTCACGCAACTCGATCCACACTCCATCATCCTGCCACCGAAGGAGTTTGATGAATTTAAGATTGGCACCACAGGCAAGTTCGGCGGACTAGGCATGGTAGTCGGCTTGCGGGAAGGCATACTTACCGTCATATCACCGATTGAGGGCACTCCGGCAGCAAGGGCTGACATGAAGGCAGGGGACAAGATTATTGAGATTGATGGGGAGTCCACGGTTAACATGAATCTTACAGAATCTGTCGGAAAATTACGCGGTGATCCTGGGACCACGGTCACACTATCAGTTTTAACCGAAAAGGTTGCCCAGCCTAAACTGGTTTCTCTCAAGCGGGAAATCATTGTTATCCCCACGGTAGAATCCGCATCTCTGGACGGTGGTTTTGGCTATATAAAGATAAGAAACTTTCAGGATGATACTTCTCAATGTCTTATCGAACACCTAAAACATCTGAAAACATCCAATGACAAACTAAAGGGACTCATTATTGACTTGAGAAACAACTCGGGTGGGCTATTGGATCAAGCCATAGACGTCGCCGATAAATTTCTCGAACAAGGAAACATCGTCATTACGGTTGGTCCAAGCGGCCATCCAAGAGAAGTGCAGGAAGCAAGAAAAACGGATACGGACGAAGCCCTTTACCCTATTGTAGTACTTGTCGATGCGGGAAGCGCCTCTGGAGCAGAAATTGTTGCCGGAGCGCTCAAGGAAAATGACCGTGCTGTAATTGTGGGCGACAGAAGCTTTGGCAAGGGTTCTGTACAACAGCTTATCGAACTCATGGATGGCTCAGCATTAAAATTGACCATTGCCAAATACCTCACCCCTTTGTCTACAGATATTCAATCGGTCGGCATCACTCCCGATATCAAACTCGTTCCGGTAACGGTTGCAAAAGATAATATCAATCTCTTTCGTGGTATTATTGCCCTTCGCGAAGAAGACCTCAAACAGCATCTCGATGAGCACCGCAAAGATGAAACTCCTTATGCCACACTTAAATATCATTTGGAGATCCAGGAGAAGGACAAAACTGAAGACCCTGAAGCAGAAACAGAGGACCCATACAAACTGCCGGATTTTAATACCGATTTCCACGTCCTTTTCGCCAAAAAATTACTCACGAACGCAACAGCCTGGCAACGGGAAACATTTTTACAGAATTCTTTGCCGATCATAGAAGAAACCACCAGATCAGAGGAAAAGAAGATTGCCCAGGCGCTTCAAAAATCTGACATTGACTGGTCAACGGGCACAAGCACAGGAACGGCAAAAACAAACGTCTCTTTTTCTACAAATCCTGCAAATGGACGGGTAAAGGCCGGCGGCAAGATTACCCTTACTATTACGGTAGCGAACGTTGGAGAAACACCGATGTACCAGTTGCGGGGCATATCATCAAGTAAGAATGGATTCTTCGACAAGCTTGAGTTTATCCTCGGGAAGGTCAATCCAGGGAGTACGAAAGCCTATTCAACAACGATTGAAATTCCCAAAAATGCACTTGACAGAGAAGACGAGATTACCATTAAGTTTGAGGAATTAAATAACCGTAACCCTAAGGACATCAGGTTTAATATTGTCACAGAAGCGCTCCTGCGCCCTCTTTTTGCCTATTCATATCAGATTTTGGACGCCGTGAAGGATTCCTCCAAAAACAATGGAGATGGCTTAATACAGACAGGAGAGGATATTGACCTGCTCGTGACCGTTAAAAATGTTGGGGAAGGCGCTGCAGAAAAAAATGTAATTACCCTGAAGGATTTGAGCGACAAAGAGGTTTTTATAAAAAATGGCCGGGCGGAAATAGGATCATTGGAGCAGGGAGAACTGAAGACGGCAAAACTGTCCTTCTTTGTAAAAGAAACGATGTCTGCAGACAAGTTCAGCATGGACATGGTCATCTCCGACATGGTTTTCGGGACATTCATAAGCAATAAACTCACCCTCCCCATGGTAGCAGCCAGGTCTAAAATGATACAGATCTCCGGTCTTTTAAAGACAGAGAGAAATCATACGCCCCTTTATGGAGGGATGTCTTTTGCTTCCCCGGTGTTGTCAGTAATGAAAGTAGGGACTTTTTTAGCATACAATGCAAAAAATGCAGACTGGTTTCGCATAACGTTGCCGGATAACCGGTATGGCTGGGTGTCTGCAAAAGAGGTGACCGAATTGAATGGTGCAGGAAACGGGCCGAGTGCTATAGAACCTTTCATGCAACGGATACCACCGACAATTGCCCTGAATAAATCCTTATCGAATGTACTATTCGGAAATGATCTGTTACCGCTGTCTGTCGTCATAGAAGATGATATCTGTGTCAAGCATGCCTACGTCCTGATTAACAACGATAAGGTCTTTTTTAAGTCCAACAAGATTACTACCCCAAAAGAGCAGACCCGATTTGAAATCAATACAAACCTTCCCTTAAAGGAAGGACCTAATGTTGTAACGATAGTTGCACGTGACAACAACGACCTTGTTACCGTCAAATCATTCGTTGCGACGAGAGGCATTACCGTTGCAAAGGGATTATAAACATAGAATCCCCACCAAATTTCTTCCTTGTGAAAAAAAATAACCCTGTCAGGGTTTAAAACCCTGACAGGGCTGGCTCGTGATTTTATGCTCGCGGCTTTGCCTTTTCAGGTCTATCCGGGTGCGATTATTTTAACTTCTGATAATATTCACTCAGCACTTTGGCAACCTCAGCCCTTGTGAATGTAGGCGGCGGAGCTTCTCCTGCACCCAGCATCCTGCGAACTTCGGTACCGCTCAAAATAACGTGATGAGACGAATCATGAGGACACGTCTTGTAAGATGCCATACTATTACAGGCTTTGCAGTAAAACGTGTGATCAAAAAATAATGGTGTTATTCCTATCTCATGCGGGTCAAATTCGTCGAAGATATAATGGGCATCAAAAGTTCCGTAATAACTTCCAACCCCCGCGTGGTCCCGGCCTACAATAAAGTGCGTGCAGCCATAATTTTTCCTCACGATAGCATGGAAGATAGCCTCTCTGGGCCCGGCATACCGCATAGCTGCAGGGAAAACGGCCAGCATCGCCCTGTCCTTTGGATAATATTTCTCTAAAAGGACTTCGTAACTTTTAATCCTTACGCCTGCAGGCACGTCGTCACTTTTTGTTTCTCCCACCAGGGGATGCAAAAGAATGGCGTCCACGATTTCCAGGGCGCACTTCTGGATATATTCATGGGCGCGATGCACGGGATTGCGGGTCTGGAATCCAACCACGCGCCTCCAGCCCTTTTTCACAAACAGTTCCCTCGTCTCAATCGGGTCCAACCGGTACGGTAAAAAATCGGATGGCTTCGTTCGATTGACGACACTAACCTTGCCACCCAGAAGATATTCCCCCATTTTGTAAACATAATCCACACCGGGATGTTTTATATCATCCACGCCGTAGACTTCTAAAGATTCTTTTGGTTTGTCGTGGTGAAAGATTTCTTCCAGATGCAAAATGGCAATTACTTCATTGGCTTGATCCACAAGAGCAACATCTTTGCCAGGCTTGAGTCCTTCGACCTCTTCCTTTGTAGCTGCGAGAACAATCGGAATTGACCATGGCAACCCATTCGATAACCGCATATTGTCCACCACATTATCGTAATCCGCTTTGCACATAAATCCTTCCAGGGGACTCATCGCCCCCACTGCAATCATATCAATATCCGACATCTCGCGGGCATTAAGCTGGATTTTTTTCATATCGTAATGAGCGGCTTTATCCAGCAACAATTCCCGTTCTTCCATGGAAACGATTCTCTTAATAAGCTTACCGCCATGCGGAGCAATATTTTTAACCATCTTTCTTTAATCTCCTTTCAAACATCTTGCCTGAATAATGAATTCCTCCTGATGCCCATCGGCATCCCAGACCGTCCAAAACGTTTTGTCACGCCTCAGCCGTGCTTTTAAAGAGGAACCGTTACTGCATACCTGAAAAGGCAGTCTTAATTCAATCGCCTGCACCGGACATTCCTTCACACAGGAGGCACATGTCCAGCAAGCAGACTGATCACGAATTGCCGCCTTCGTATTCTCTTTACGATAGCACAGGTCGCCGGGACAGATGCGTTCACATCGCGCCTCGGGTAATCCTTTGCAGCCGTTGCAAATATTTTCATCAATAAAGATACTCATGCGCACAAAGGTCTTTCAACCATTTTTATCTCGTCCGTTTTCGGATTATAGATAGAATTAACAAAAGTAAGCCATCGCCGGTTATCCTTCTCCGGATAATCCAGTCGGGTCTGGTAGCCTGACCATCGCGTCTCTTTGCGATAGATCAGATGTTCTACCAGCACCCTTGCGACATCGATTCTATCGATGCATTCCAACGCCTCAACCAGATGATAATTATTTACGGCGGCTATGTCTTCCATGCGGCCTTTTAAGGCATTTAGCAGTCGTCTTGCCTCCAGCAGTCTCTCCTCATGAAGTGCGTAATTCATGGAAATCCCCCCGGCATATTCATCCATAATCTTTTGAAGCCGTTCCCGCGCCTCCAGTGGTGATATACCCGTCTTTCTCGTTAAAGGCGCCAAAACCCTGGTTTTTTCCTCCCGAACCGCCTCGTCACCCACGTCTTTCAGTGCCACTTTTTTTATATCCTCAAGGGCTGTCGCCGCGGCTATGCGTGCCTCTACCCAACTTCCACTTACGTATTTCTTGGGTGCGCCACCTGCCACCTCACCGGCGGCGTAGAGACCGGGGATCGTTGTCCGTCTTTCTTTATCAATCCAATATCCCGCCTGACAATGACCACCCACAATAAAAGGCTCGGTACCCTGGATTTCTACAGGCCTCTCGCGAAGGTTCATACCTCTGCTTGCCCACAGAAGGATAATCTGGGGATTCATATTCAAAAAATCTTCTTTTAATCTCCTCTCAGGCGCCTCGCTCAGTGTTGTTGTATCCAGGTAGCACGGCCCTCGCCCTGCCTTTTTTTCTTCCAGCGTTGCTAAAAGTCTGTTGTGTGTCAGACACTTGTTTCCGCCCATATGTTTATAATAGCGTTCCAGATAATCTTCTCCACGCGCATTAATCTGCTTCGAATGCGCCCCCACGGCAATGGTGCCTGTTGGCGCATTCACGTCCTTTACGCGCAATGCGATAAACCGATTTTCGAAGCTCGTCATCTCTGCCCCAATACGAATTCCCATGGCATATCCTGTTCCAGCATTCCATGGACAATACCACATCAGATGCCGTGCCTCACCAGTATTGTTGGGTTTATAGATGCCCGAAGCACCTCCTGTCGCAACAATAACGGCCTTTGCCCTGATTACATAAAAGGCGCTGTTCCTGACACCGTATCCAAACGTCCCGCAGACACGGCTGCCATCATAAATAAAATTTGTTGCCACGACACGATTCAATACCACTGCGGAGGTCTTTTGCACGGCCTCTGCAAGGATGGGTTTCAGCCGTTCACCAAAAATACGGATACTGCGTTTCCCCCGCATCTTGTAAGTGCCATCCTCATTCTTTTCAACGGGAAGCCCCATCGTCTCCACATCCCGGACCGCCTCATTTAATCCCTGTACAATGCTGTAAACAAGGTCCTTTCTTATGATACCTTCAAACTGCCGCTCCACATACGCAACATATGATTCCGGGGTCTCACCTGAATGCAAATAAGCATTGATGGCATTTAATCCCATGGCAAGTGATCCACTGCGCTCAATATGTGCCTTTTCCATGATAACCACCCTGCAGCCGGGGGATTTCTTGCAAATCTCCACGGCCGCAAAACATCCTGCTGCTCCCCCACCAACAATTAAGATATCAGTGTCTATACGTGAAATGCTCATAACAGGAAAATCAAGAATTTTATAAAGACGACAATACTACTCATATTTCATTTCCATGTCAATTTTAAAACAAATTTCCCATGAAACCGGAATCCAGGACTTTGAAATACATAATTACACATCCTTATTCGATACAAAAAGGATATCCCTGTGCCCTACGGAATCTTTTTCCAGCACGAACAGGGGTATTTCAGGAAATTTCGAAACCTCTTTAAAATCCTTCTTCTGTATAAAAAGAAACACACGTTCGCTTGAATCCAGAAATTGTTTCAAGTCTTTTAACCCTCGTATCACCTCAATTCGATTCCTGTTTGTATAAAACAGGTAAGGATCTCCAAAAAAATTGTATATGGCCAGTTTATCACCAGGTTTCATGATAGCGTTGGCCTTGTCGCAGATTTCTTTTGCAGATTTATGCTGATTCAGGGCCGGAATCGCCTTCAAGGTGCTGATAGTAAAAACAGAAAAAATAACAAAAATAAGTGTGAAGATGAAGGGAATTATCCTGGCGTACCTGATAAATCGCACCATGATAATACCACCCGTGAGAAGGATTGCGGTAAACGGAATTGTTAGAGACGTATACTGAGGGATAATCTTATATACCGCTACCGGCAAAAGGATTCCCGATACCAGCGATATGCCACACAGCGTATAACACGGATAATACCCTGTTTTTTTGAATGGTTTTTCCCGAAATTGCTCAATAAATTCATTCAGAAACCAGGCGGTAAGCAGGGCTGCGGTGGGGTATAAAGGAAGAACGTAGATATCTCTTTTCCCCGACACAATAGAAAAGAAAATAAAAACGACTGCAAACCAAACAAGTGGCAACAAGATGCCTTGCATCTTCCCATGTCTTTTCTTTGAAAAAAGATATATTACTATACTTGGGATAAAGATGCTCCAGGGCAGAAAATTGACCGGGAAATTTATAAAATAATAATAAAATGGACGTTTATGGGCAAAAGAACTGGCAAATCTTCCAACGTTCTGTTTAAAAAGGATTTGATAAGTGTATTCTCTGCCGCCATAAATACTCGCCAAATAGAGCCAGGTGAATACCAGGAAGGCAAATAGTATCCCACCTATCCAGGGGCGGCTTTCTTTTAAGACCCTGATATCCCTTTTCAAGATGAGGTAGGTTACTATGGTGCCAAAGGGGAGGATAAAGCCTACCGGTCCCTTAGTAAGCACCCCCAGCGCCATGAATAAATAAAACAAGGTGTAGCGCAATCCTTTGCCTTTTTGCCCTGTATATCCTTTATAAAAGCAGAGTATTGCCATGGTCACAAAAAACGTAAGGGGGACGTCAAAGGCCACGCGATGCGCCATCCACAGGAACTTTGAACTGGTAGCAAGGATGAGTGCAGACAATAGGGCTATTCGTGTATTACGATAGAGACTTTTGCCAAGATAATAGAGAGCAAGGCAGCAACCAATACCTGCAAAGGCTGAAGGCAGGCGGGCAGATAATGCCGTGATCTTTCCGAAAGGAATGGAAAACAGATTGATGAGCCAAAATAGGAGCGGTGGTTTATCAGGGTACGGAGCGCTGTTTAACTGCGGGACAATAAAATTACCACTGTCCCTCATTTCTTTGGAAACTTGTGCATAACGGGGTTCATCAGGCGCCCACAAATCTCTTTTTCCCGTGTTGAACAGAAAAAGAAACGCCGTAAACAGTATGATACAGATTGCTATGGTACGGGTATTATTTACGGGGGTTGATGAATTCATTCTTTAAAAACAACCACAACTTTAAGGCGACACCGCTCCATAAATTTATGGATCGGTAAGTTGATTATACTATCTGATTAATCAGGTCTTCGGCAACGGAACATTCACCTCCGGATAAGGGTTTCATGGTGATGCATTATACAAAAAATATTGTTAAAAGCAAACCGTTACCCGCAATGATTTTTAAACGGTATCTCTATTGTGCAATAGGCGCCTTTAACTGCCTCTGTTTCCAGCCAAGTCCAAACAGTAAGAGCACGCATGCCCAAAAGGTACTGCCCCTCGCTGCGAGTTGATCGAAGCCGGGTACAGGTAACATAAAACTGAGGAGAAGCACACAGATTACAAACCAGACCAACGTCATTTTCCACGTCCGGAAAAGATATGGCCGGGTCAGCAGGATATTTACAGCAACCATAAGTGGATACAAAAGCCAGACATAAAAGTATGTAAATGACAATGGCGTAAAGATCAGAATCAATATCAGCATCATGGCATATTCAATCGAATCGGAACCCATGGTTCTCTGTGTATAGTGAGGCATTGAGGTGACATAGAAAAGGCAAAGACCAAGGGCTGCAGCAAGGATAATCGCGTTAAGGTATTTAAATTCAATATCTGCAAAATTTACATAAATTGGGTTTTCGTGTGACCTGTAGGCATCTACGGGACGCAACAGTCTGTTTGCAACAGCTACAAGAGACTGGTTCTTCAAGCTATATCCCCGGCTGGGACGCTGGGCAATCGAATTGGTATCGTAATGAAAGACCATGCCCTGAGTCCAGGTTTTAATATCCTGAAGATTCCGTTGTACCCCACGAAACGGGATGGGTAATAACACAAGAAAAAAGAACAACAACACAACCGTAGATAATACCGCTTTCCAGCGTCGTCGATAAAGCAGATAGACAAGGGTAAGAACCGGAAATGCCTTAAGAGATGCTGCCAATGCGATTAAGACGCCGGCGTACCATTCTCTTTTCCGCTGAAGGCAGACAAATGCCACAAGCATACACACGAAAAGAAGCAAATTGATCTGTCCCAGTTGAAAGATATCCCAAACATAGGGTATGCAGCATGCGGTTGGAACGAGATAGAGGAGTGGGTGTTGCCGCAACACCTTTCCCGTAGTCAGATACACGGATAAAAAAACACTTGCAATCCATGCCGCTGAATTGGCGAAAACCAGAATCACAATCATGGGGAGTAACCCGAAGGTACTCAAAAGAGCATAAAAAATGGCAGCGGTTGGCGGATAGATGAACTGGAATGTTTGATCTCCCGTGACATAAATATCGCCGCCGGAAAGCACAGTCCTCCCTGTTTGATAAAGCTTGCCGTAATCCTTGGTGCTGTCGCGGAAATAACTATAAACAGATGAGACAGAAAACATCAGCATGATAACTGCAAATATGATGATAAGAAATTTATACGTGCGATTTTGCTGTTTTGCCTTCAGATCCATCTCATCATTTCTCCGTTTTGTTTCTTTCCATGAATAGACGTGACAGGAATAGATTTTTAGCATATTTTGTTCGTCGTTGCAAATATTTCCTGGTTTAGCAAGTTTCTTTACGGATACCGTCCTGGAAAGAGACCCAACCTTCGCGGCCAGGGAAGGTAGTCCTGGTTATCCTTCCGGAAACAATATGCCCCGCATCCCTGAGAAGCTCACCAAGCGGAACGAACGATATGTCCCGTTTTTTAGCAGCCTTGAGAAAGTCCGCGAACAGCGTGACGCAGGCGATGCCTTCGGCCTCGGCATGTATGGTCAGGACATTCAGTCCGCCTGGCTTGACCTGCGAAAAGATGAACTCGTTATAGTTGGCCGGAGTGACGCCGTTCCTGCCGATGGTTTCGTCATAGGTTGGCAGCGTGACGGGTATTTGCGGCTGCAAGAGAGTTTTATCACCCACGACAGGCCGGAAGATGCTGCTGCCCCGGCAGTCGCTGTTATACACAAACGGGAATTCCGCCTTTGCCAGCAGGACGCCATCCGTGCATTTCCACCCCGGTACGGCCGAGCAGACCGGCGGAGCGCCTGTTATGCTGGCAAGCATGTCGAATCCCTTCCGGAGGACAAGACGGACATCCTCCTCAGTCATGGTATCGATGTGTGCCTGCCATGCCTGATGGTCCCATGCGTGCAGACCTATTTCGTGGCCGCCCCGTGCGGCGAGGCGAATCTGGGGAGACAGCCTCTTTCCGATGATAGGGCCTGGCCAGAAGATACCCCTGAAGATGATATCCCAGCCATAAAGGCTCGCAGCCCTCGTTCGCAGCATCTTCCAAAAAAATACGGGTCTGAGCAGCCTCCAGAGATGACGACCCATGTTGTCCGGGCCGACAGAGAAGAAGAACGATGCCCTGACTGCGTGCTCATCAAAGAGTCCGCAGAGGGCCGGGACGCCGAGAAGCGTACCCCGGAACGTGTCAACGTCAACTCTGAGGCCAATTTTTGTCGTCACATCCATCTCCAGGGCAACATGGCATTTCACTCGATCCGGGTCTCCACCTCAGTCGCCATTGTCCATCTCTATCTCACCCGATTCAACGTATTCCCTGATGAAGAAATCCAGCGTCTTCCCAACGGAGTCATTAAGCATTACGACAGGGTTCCAGCCGAGAAGCTTCCTGGCATTCCTGATGCTGGGTTTGCGGTGCTGCATATCCTGGTACCCGTCTCCGTAGTACGAGCCGCTTTCGATGATACGAAAACCGGCGAACGGCGGGAACTTGGCCCGCAGCGGGTGCTTCTCGAATTTCTCAAGCAGCATTTCCGCAAGCACCCTGATGCTCGCCTCATTCTCCGGGTTACCTATGTTTATTATGCGCCCATCGCAGTTGTGGTCCTTGTTCTCTATAATGCGGAAGAGGGCATCTATACCGTCTGAGACGTCCGTAAAGCAGCGTTTCTGGAGACCGCCGTCGATGAGCTGAATGGGCGTGCCCTGCAGGAGGTTGAGAATGAGCTGCGTAATGGCTCGTGAGCTGCCGATGCGGGCGCTCCTGAGGCTGTCAAGCTTCGGCCCAATCCAGTTGAACGGGCGGAAGAGCGTGAACCTCAGGCCCTCTTTTGTCCCGTAGGCCCAGATGACACGATCCAGAAGCTGCTTGGAGCACGAGTATATCCATCGCTGCATGCGAATGGGTCCGAGGATGAGCCGGGAATTGTCTTCGTCGAAATCCGGGTCGTCGCACATGCCGTAAACCTCAGATGTCGAGGGGAAGACGATGCGCTTCTTGTACTTGACGCAGTACCTGACGACGCGGAGATTCTGTTCGAAGTCAAGCTCGAAGACCCGTAGCGGGTTGCGCGTATATTCGATGGGCGTAGCGATAGCCACCAGAGGCAGCACGATGTCGCACTTTTTGACGTGATACTCTATCCAGTCGCCGTGGATGGAAATATCGCCTTCCTCGAAGTGGAAGCCTGGCCTGTTCAGAAGATTCTGAATGTGATTGGAATAGAGATCCATACCGTAAACCTCATACCTGCCATCCTGCAGGAGCCGTTCGCTGAGGAAGTTGCCGATGAAGCCGTTAACGCCGAGGATGAGGACCTTCTTTTTCGTTATCATCCCGATACGGCGGCTGGCGCTGGGACCGAACCTGAGGCCCTCAACAAGATTAAAATCACGGGACATCTGGGCGCCGCTCATATAGATGCCGCTATCAGCCTGACCGTAATCGATACGCAGGACATCCTTGCCGCAGGCAACCACCAGTGGATCGGAGGAGAGTATGGTTCCCGGAACAACGTTGCTGCTGCGGCGTTGTTTTATCTCCGAGGCTGCCCAGAAAAAGTACTTGTTCTCACCGATGTAGCTGAACGCCCCGGGGTACGGGCGAGTGACAGCGCGGATGAGATTCCTTATGTCGTGTGCCGGCTTCTGCCAGACTATCTCACCGTCGGCAGGGCGACGTCCGCTGAAATAGGTCGCCTTCGAATGATCCTGCGGATGGCGGGGGGCATTGCCGTTCTTTAACCTGGGCAGTATCTCATCGAGCAAAGCGGCCGATGCCCCGGCGGACTTTTCGAAGAGGCTCTTTGCCGTGTCGTTCTCTGTGATGGTGAATTTCTTCTGGCAGACGATGTCGCCGTCATCGGGATTTGGGGTCATGTAATGAAGCGTGACGCCGGTCTCTTTCTCGCCGTGAATGAGCGCCCAGTTAATAGGGCAGCGGCCACGATACTTCGGCAGGAGAGAGCCATGCAGGTTCAGGCAGCCCATGGGGGGGATGTCGAGAATGGCAGGCCTGACCATGTTGCGATAGTAGAACGAGAAAATGATATCGGGATTGAACTGCCGTATCCTGTGCACCCAGATGGGATGGTTGATGTCGTCAGGGGCAAAGACGGGGATGTTTTTCGAAGCAGCCAACTCTGCCACCGATCCGAACCAGACGTTCTCAGACGGATCATCCTTGTGGGTGAAGACTGCGACTATTTCGGCACCGTTCTTCAGCAGTGCCTCGATGCCGGTGCAGCCGATGTTATGATATGCCAGAACAACTGCTTTCATAGTATCACATCAGGACCTTTCTTGTCTTCCGGAGCATCCTTGTCTTTTTCCCTGCCGACGACCTGCTGCACAAAGTAGCGCGGCCTGGCGCGGACATCACTGTAGATGCGGCCGATATACTCCCCCAGCAGCCCCATTCCTATGAACTGTGCGCCGATGAAGATGAAGAGAATTGAGAACAACGTGAAGACGCCCTGCGCGGCCCATTCAGTCCCATACACCAAACGCAGTATCAGCAGCAACAAACCGAAACCTATGCCAAGGGCGGCAACTGCCACGCCCATTATGCTGAGCATCCGGAGAGGGAAGGTCGTCATGCTCGTCAACAGGTCAAACTGCAGATTGATGAGTTTCCACAGGCTGTATTTCGACTTGCCCTTCATGCGTTCGGAGTGCCCGACGAGTATTTCCGTCGTCATGCGGGCGAAACTGTTGGCCAGGATGGGGATGAACGTGCTTCGCTCATGGCACTGGAGCATAGCATCAACGATATGGCGGCGATATGCGCGGAGCATGCAGCCGTAATCGGTCATCTTTACGCCGGTCGACTTCTGAGCCGCCCTGTTGATGATCTTCGATGCGAGCTTGCGGAAAAGCGGGTCGTGACGGTTCTCCCGCTGGCTGGCGACAACGTCGTAGCCTCCCTCCATTTTAGCGACGAGCCGCGGAATCTCCTCCGGCGGGTTCTGCAGATCGGCATCGAGCGTTACTACGATCTCGCCCCGTGACTCGGAGAAACCTGCCATGACGGCTGAATGCTGGCCGTAGTTTCTGTTGAGGAGCACGCCAACGATCTTGCCGCCGTGTCTGGCGCCTGCCTCCGCGATCATCGAGGCAGATTTGTCCCGGCTACCGTCGTCCACAAGTATGACCTCGAATGGCCTTTTCATCTGCGAGCAGGCATCAAGACACCGCCTGATCAGCTCTTCGAGGTTGTGTTCCTCGTTATACACCGGGATAACGACAGAAACTAACGAATCCACGTCTGTCTTTCTTTAATAGCTTGCATCATTTCTTGAGAACTTCCTTGATTGCGTCAACCACATCGTCAACATCCTGCCCGGTCATATTGGGGAAAAGGGGCAGCGAGCAGATACGGTCGGAATTCCATTCGGTATTGGGGAGCATGCCGCGTCGCATTCCCATCTTCTCGATGTAATACTTCTGCAGGTGCACGGCGCGGAAATGAAGACCCGTACCGATATTGCGCGCCTTCAGTTCCATCATAAAACTATCGCGACTCATGCCTGCCTTGTCCGTATCGAGGCGCACGATAAAGAGGTGCCATGCGTGCCTGACGGGGTATTTCGCATCCGCAAGAGGAATCAATTCGTCTATCTCTGTCAGACGCCTGCGATACAGCATCGCCAGGTCAGTACGTCTGGTATTGAACTCTTCCAGCCGGGCAAGCTGTCTCAGTCCCAGCACAGCCGAGATGTCTGTCATGTTGTACTTATAGCCCGGCTCCAACACCTCCGCCTGCGGGGAGCGTCCCTGCATCTGCCTGTCAAACGCGTCGACGCCGAGGCCGTGGAACTTCAGCCGCCGGATGCGTTCAACCAGCGCGGCATCGTCAGAGCAGAACATCCCGCCCTCGCCGGTAGTCATATTTTTTATCGGATGGAAAGAGAATATCGATGTGCCTGTCTTGCCGACATGGCTGCCCTTGTATCGTGTGCCGGCTGCATGTGCCGCATCTTCGATGACAGCCACACCGTGCTTCTTCGCCAGTTCCATTATGGGGTCCATATCGACAGCAGAGCCGGCGAAATGAACGGGAATTATTACTTTTGTCTTCGGGGTCATAACTGCCGCGATGGATGCGGCGGAAGCCATCAGGGTGTCACGGTCCACGTCAACAAAGACTGGTCTGGCCCCCGCAAGCACTGCAAGATTCACTGTCGACACCCACGTTATTGAGGGCGTAATAACCTCGTCTCCCGGTCCGATGCCGAGGGCCTTAAAAGCCACATGCATGCCAGCTGTCGCCGATGTAAGCGCGACTGCGGCAGGACAGCCGATGTACTCCGCGAACTTCTTTTCAAAATCGGCCGACTTCTGGCCTGTGGTTATCCAGCCGGAACGAAGGACATCTGCTACCGCGGCGATGTCGTCTTCGGTAATAGTCGGCGCTGAAAACGGTAGAAACTTACTTCTCATTGGTCGTCTTACCTCCGATACCTGGCGTTGTATTCTGATTATTCAGGAGCCATACCCCCCATCTTTCCTCCCGCGACTGCTTCGATTCAAACGGCACGGGCTTTTCCTCGAACGTCGGCGTGGCAGGCAAAAGACTTGATAATTCGGCGGGAAAGGCCGCCACATATCTCATCTGAGCAATAAACACCCCAAGCTGATCGCTTTGCAGGAATGACATAATAGCTTTTTTATCAGGGTCATTTTTGTCCGCGTACCGGTCTTTGTATCTAAAAAGTGTCACGGGTAATCCTTTATCCAGATAGAATACCATTTTTGCATCGACCGCCCCTTTATACATGAGACCTACGCGGTCAGGCGGTATCCATGCCGTAGCATTTTGAATCCCGTTGATAAACTGATGTTCAGATCTGCATTCCTCAAAAGCGTTTTGCTGTACACAGAAGAATCCGCCCATCAAAATAAACGCCACTGCCGCCAGGGGGAGGAATGCCTTCTCTTCCGGCTGCACAGCCAGGCGGTGAGCGGCCATTGATGTAACTATTGCAGCCGCTATTGCGGCCAGGGCTACGAGTATACCGGCAAGGCTAATACCAACAAGCGAAACCCCTGCGCTCCTGGGTGGGACTATAAGAAGCGCCAGGAATACTAACAGCTCAAGGACTGCCGCGCCGAAGATGACCCACTTCTGGATAGTGAACCCCGCAGGAATAATGCAGGAAGGAAGAAATTCCTTCATCCGCGTCAGGATGACGGCGGTCAGAAGTGCGCAGAAAGGGATGATAGGCAGGATGTAGTAGCTGCGCCGGGAACCGGAAAGGGTGAAGAAAACGAATATCAGAACCATGACCTTGATCAGCCAGTGTGTATTCTTGTCCAGTCTTGCGAAATACTTCACTCCGGCGATGATGGCTGCGATGAAGAGCGGCGCCCACGGCAGGATAAGCATAGGCGCCGAATAAATATACGTGTAGAAAGGCTCCTTGTGGTCGAAGGGCGAGAAGAATCGCTGGACGTTCTCCTGCCAAACAAGGGCAAGGCCGCTGGAAGTGTAAGACGCCGGGGTAGTCCCTGACGACCAGATGAAGGGCGCAAAGTAAATTGCAATGCCTATGGCAAGAGCAAAGAGCGACGAGGGGCGGAAGAATGCCTTCCATCTCTTGCCGCCTATGGCGTCGGGCAAGATGCCTATGGCAGTTACAACCGCCGCCACCGGGCCTTTGCAGAGCGAACCGATGAAGACGATAAGATAGAGCACCATGAACGTGATGAAGTTATTTTTGTCGCGCCTCAGCCAGTACCAGAGTATCGCCAGCATCACGGTTGCGAGATTCTCCGTGTCGGCGGCAGCCATACGCGACTGGGATATGAGGCCGTAGCTTGTCAGCAGCAGCATTGCGGCAATGCGGCCTACCGCAGGCGACCACAACTGCCGGCCAAGCCTGAGTGTCGCCCACACCGCCGCTACGCCGGCAATCGCGCTCGGCAGGCGGACAATAAGCTCGTTCAACGCGCCGGAAATGAAGGCTAACGCGGCAATGAGCCAGTACGTGAGCAGCGGTTTGTCGAAATACGGCTCGCCGTTTATGGTCGGATGAAAATAGTCGCCGGTGAGCATCATTTCTCTGGTTATCGTGGCCCACCGTCCCTCCGCACCCCAAAGCGCGCGGTCGCCGAGGGCAAAGAATACGAGCACGCAGCCCATGACGAGTATTGCTATATCAGACCGCTCGTATCTTTCAGCAAATTTGTTCTGTTCTCTATTCATATCTGGAACTCAATAAACTATACTCAAATGGCCTTCGTCCTGGATTTTTGCCGGAGGAATTCTGATCGAAACCAACATGGCTATTAACTGCGATGGATCATAGGAGATAATAGGAAAATGCATTTTATATGATCATTTTTTTAAACGGTCATTTTAAACGAAAATGAGTGAAATTACCAGTCTTTTTCTAAGATAACATGCGTATTATTCTGACACACGGCATGTAACTTATTTTTTTGAATCCATTCCTGCTTTTTCTGATAATCATGCATACTCATTACGACATAAAGAGAACATTCTTTATCAGAAACAAGTTTTTTAAATTTGGTATCCGCCTCTATTTCCAGTACATTTTTCCTACTGTAAAAGACAAGACTCGGCTCAGTTCTTCCATAACTGTAAAGCACATAATGCTTCTTGTCGGAAAGACAGTGTTCCACAATATCCTTTGTTGACCGAAAGACTTCCAGGTATTTCACTGAATAAGCCATGGTGATGCCAAGAGCTAAACAATTGGTGAAACAAAAGACCTTTATTACCCGGAGAAAACGCCTGCTCATGAAGAAGGTATAGAGTGATACCGCTGCCCCAACGAGAAGAATAATAATGGGAATGACCGTATGAATTGTGGATAAACCACGCACCGTTGGAGCCCATTTTAGCATTACAAAAATCAGCGCCAGGGGAATCGTTGCGGATACAAATAGCGCAAGCCTCAATATCCATAAGCGCCTGTTCCCCAAAGCGCCTTCCGCCTCACATCGGGAAAGTGACTTGGTCAGTAATGCAATGGAAGGGGATATCGGAAGGATATAGGTCATCAATTTCGAGTGAGACAGGGAAAAAAATATTAAGATAAGTATGACCCAGGAACAGAAAAAATACACCTGTCTTTTTTCTTTTTCCGGCATACTTTTCCTTTGCTTCAGGACATGCAGAAAAGGAAGAAATGCAAATAACGACCAGGGGAAAAATCCCATGAAAAATACCGGCAAATAATAATAAAAAGGTTGCGGGTGGGCATAGCCGCTGACAAATCTGCCTGACATCTCTTGCGAAAGTAATGTAAAGATTTGTTTTGTTCCCAGGGATAGCCAGAAGGGAATACTCCACGCACAAATGATACTCAGGAAAAGCAGGAATCCTGGCAGATACCAAAGCCTTCTGATATATTGAAAGTCGCATATCCATACGAGGAACCCCATGACGATCAGGATAAACAACAAAATACCTACCGGTCCTTTTACCAGAAAAACCATACTCAGGAGAAAGTAAAGGAATACCCTCCTGAGATTGTTTTTATGAGCTTCAGTATATTCGATGAAGAAAAGGTAAAGGCTGGCGCAGACAAAAAAGGTAAGTAGCATATCGGTAATGCATAATCGGGAAATGAAAAAGAATAGTGGGCTTGCCATCAGCATCACACCGGCCCAAAATCCATTATTGCGGTCTTCAATCCTTTTCCCCCATAAATAGGTGATCAACACCGTGCCTATGGCTGCCAGGACTGAGGGTAGTCGCGCACTGAATTCGTTTATCCCGAAAATTTTATAGGATATGGCAATGGCCCAATAGAAGAGGGGAGGTTTATTAATGCGCGGAGCGCCATTAAAGTGTGGCACGATCCAATCGTTGTTAAGCGCCATATCGCTTGCTGTAGAGGCGTAACGAGGTTCATCGGGATCAATAAGCGGTATCTCCCATGTATAAAACAGGAATAGAACAAGACCGAGTGAGATTAAGCCTGAGAGATAAGGAATGTCCTTCTTTGTTATTCTTTTTTCAGAATGATGTTTCGGTTGTGCTTCCATTTTTTACATGATTATAAACAAAATAAAGAGGCGCAGTTCAGATGACAACACTTCGGAAATGATGCGGAACCGGTGTGATTTTGAATCCTCATCTCACTCGCAGGAACTTATTTTTTTTCAGATACCAGGCAGTGAAAAATGCGCCGGTAACAATTATAATCAAAATTGACAATGGCCATAAGGTATATTTGCCGGCCTCATAGCCGTGGTCTAAGTATATATCCTTCATGATCAAAAGTGATAGCCCCATGATCCATGCAAAGGGTGTGGCATATTCTTTTACAATCAATCGCTTCCAGTTAAATTCCATATCTTTAATGGTATTCCCTATTCCTGAAAAGTCAGGAATGATGCGGTTGACCCGTTTGCAATAGTCTTTGAACTCCTGACCAAACTTTTTTTCCAGGTAGTCCTCCTCTGCGCAGATGATCGTTGCATAGGCAAAGAGAAGAAACGGGAGCCCAAACATAACAAAGGGGAGAGAATTTCCTGCGATCCCAACCCCAAGAAGGATCAAGATATTTCCTAAGTAGAGGGGGTTTCTGCAATGGCTGAAAATCCCATCCTGAACCAGATTTTTCGCATACACCTGCTTTTTTTTACCACCGCGTTTGATATAGACAAGTCCAATAGTAAGCGCCCGCAATATCTGACCGCTCAGCGCTATGATAATTCCGATGACAACTTCCCATCTCTCTGTAAGGTTACTGTCACATACCGGCCACGTCCCCTCAAAAAAAAGCAAGGCAAAGACCAAGGGAAAAAGGACATTCCGGTATCGAAAAAAGAAGGCGCCTGTTTTGACCATCATTTTACCGCGACCATTCCAAAAAAGTTATACCACTTGAAAAATACATCACAATACCGGAATCCTTCCTTCAGCAGGAGTTCCCTGTCCTCTGAGAGCTTGTAAGGGATCAATATGTTCTCGAGCGCCTCACGTTTTTGTGCGATTTCTAATTCGCTGTATCCATTACGCTTCTTGAAGTCGTAATAGTACTTTATGAAGAGCCGGTTAAAAACGGAGTCTTCCCCCAAGACTTTTTCCACAAGGATCAGACATCCGTTTTCATTCAACCCGCTCAGGATGCTGCGAATCAATTTGTCCCGGTTTAACGGTCTGATGAATTGAAGCGTAAGAACCATGACCACGACCGAGGCATTCCCGATGTTTACACCTTGATTCAAATCGGCACAGATCAGTTCATGCTCCCTGGCGAAATAACACTCAGCGAGTTTCTGTTTACACCTGGCAAGCATGTCCTGCGAGTAATCAACGCCAATGAATTTTACCTTACCGGGGATATTCTGACCTAAATTGAGAATGGTGGTGCCGGTGGAACATCCAAGATCGTAAATATTCGTTCCTTCAACGGCAAAATCGGCTGCCATTTCCATGATCATTCTTTGGATTTCCCGATAAAACGGAACAGACCTGTCCAGCATGTCGTCAAATACTGAAGCGACTTTCTCTCCAAAATTAAAGTCCGCTATAGTTGTCATGTTACTTTTGAATAGTTCGTCTTTTGACATAGGTGCAAACCTTACTTCAAATTTGTTTACAGGGGGTTTGCATTGATGTTGATGCAGGCGCTGCAAGTGTGTGTTTCCTGATTAAATGTAAATTACGCATATAAATGAATGAGTTTGGCAGATAGGCCAGTATTCCAACCGGGCTGCGTTCCATGATCCAATAGATACACATGATTGCGCTTCCCGCGATGCTCCAATACCAAAATGAATTGGGAATCACGCTTTTTCCTGTTTTTTCCGAGATTATCCATTGGATTAAAAACCGGGTGGAAAATATCGCGTTACCAATGAATCCAAGAATGGTGAGGTAACTCCAATTTAATCCGAACAGACGATGCTCCTGGGCAAACCACGCAACGGCAAGTGCAACATTACAATGCATACATAAGCTCCTTTTTAACTGAGTTTTTCCACATCTTCCCTTGTTGGAAATAAGATCCAACATTACATTTGCAACAAGAGTACCAGGCAGGTTTGAAAAGAGAATTTACGGCAGGTAAGTACTGTAAGTATATTGAAAGTAACCGTATTGGGATTACATGAGTTTTCGTTTCTTGTGCTGTAAAACTGAGTACTACTGTAAAGATTTGTAATATTTACAGTAGAATAATTGTAATTATTACAAAAAGTATTTTACCTGTTTGCACTATCTGACCATATCCTTATCCATCTGCCTTGCTTTTTTGATACATGTCACATTATACCCTGCGGCATATGAACGGAGGATTAACACAAAATTAATTTTTTGTAATCTTAGTAGTTTTGTTCGAAGGTTCTGCTTTGTGGGCTTTTATTTCTCCGGCATGCGCAAAAATACAAGGGACACTTCTTAACGAAAAAATGGGCATGACTGGAGAAGCTAGCAGGTGGGCAGTGCAACCGTAAAGGCGCTTCCCTTACACGGTTCACTTTTTACCGTTATTGTGCCATCATGAGATTTGACGATCCATTGGCAGATGCTTAGGCCAAGTCCGCCACCGGTATGGTCTGCGGTGCGCGCCTTGTTTGCCCGGTAAAACCGGTCGAATATATGCGAAATATCTTCCTGAGAGATACCAATGCCATTATCTGTAATGATGATTTTTGCACAGCCATTGTCTTTGCCAAGTGACAGCGTAATGGTCCCATTGAGAGGGGTATATTTCACGGCATTATCTACCAGATTTAAGAGCAACATCCGGATAAGCAACTCGTCCCCATCGATGAATGCATCCTCCATCTTTTCTGTTGATACAAAGATATTTTTCGGCTCAGCGATAAGCTTTAATTGTTCAGCAATTTCCGTAACAACAGGACAAAGATTCATCCGTTCCATATGTAATTCATATCGCCCTGCATCGGCCTTTGCGAGGATAAACAGGTTTTCTATAATTTTTGAAAGACGCCTGAGATCCTCAAGGGTATTGGCAAGCACTTGCTGATAGCCGCGAAGATCCCTTTCTTTAGACAAAGCAACTTCTATCCCAGCCTTCATAATAGCGATGGGGGTGCGCAATTCATGGGATGCATCCGCTGTGAACCGGCGTGTCTGGTTAAAGGAATTTTCTAAACGAGACAACATTTCGTTAATAACCTCTGAAAGTGCGTTGATTTCATCTTTTGCAGAATGAAATGTTAGTCTTTTTTCCAACTGTTCGGTTTCAATTTTCTGAAGTTCTTTTATCATGCGATCTATGGGCGTTAGGGCCTTTTTAGCCATAAAGCGGCCACCAAACCAACTGCTTGCAATCGCAAGGAGTCCCAAAGCTGCGAGGGTGAACAGAAAAATATTGAGCGCACTATCTTTGTTAATAACAATCCCAATCTGAATTAATCTCTGTTTGTCCTCCATGGGTATCGTAATGATACGCAAAAGACGCCCCTTTGAGTTCTTTACAGTCTTGTAGTAGGTCATTCCTGAAAAGATTTCCCTGACCTGATGGCTCTGGAGCAGCAGGTGGGCATCGGTTAGATTTCCTGATCGGAATTGAAGGTTTCCTGCAGAATCAAGTATCGCTACATACTTTTCCAGTGCCCATTCTTCATCGCTTTCATTTGAGATGTGCTTTATGTATTCCTTGAAAGAATTCGTGCTGGTTTGTGGGTAATGAGCGATACCTTCGGCCTCTTCTTTCAGCCCAACATCTATGCGTTTGTTGCTTGCATAAGAGAATGCGAGGTATGTTAATAAACCAAAGATGGCAAGCGTTGATCCGAAAATGCTGGTATACCAGAAGGTGAGTTTTGTGCGAATTGTCCATGAATTCATGGTTTTTCATCTTTCATGATGTACCCGACACCTTTAATCGTGTGAATCAGTTTATGGACACGGTCCTTATCTATTTTATTTCTTAAGCGATTTACAAAGACGTCAATTACGTTGGTAAGGCTATCAAAATTATAATCCCATACATGTTCAGCAATCTGGGTGCGGGTTAATACGGTATTGAGATTTCTCATGAAAAATTCCAGCAGGGCAAATTCTTTATTGGTGAGGTCTATGGGTTGTCCATTTCGGTAAAGGCGGTGAGCTGCCATATCCAACATAAGATCTGCGACCGTTAACTGGATTTGGTAATTGACTTTTCCCCTTCTGAGCAATGCGCGGATTCGTGCCATCAGTTCTATAAAGGAAAAGGGTTTTACCAGGTAATCATCCGCTCCTAAATCTAATCCGCGTGCCTTGTCCTCAACAGCGTCCTTTGCAGTTAAGAGAATGACCGGCATTTTCTTGCCGTTTTTTCTAGCCTCGCGCACTATCTCAAGGCCATTTTTCCCGGGAAGCAAAATGTCCAGGATAACAAGGTCATACTCATTGGTGTTGAGCATAAAGAGGCCATCTTCTCCATCATTACTCACGTCAGCGGCAAAGTGGTTTTCTTCAAGCCCCTTTTTGATATAAGCGGCTAATTTTTTCTCATCCTCTACGACCAGTATTCTCATATCGTATCGGCACGAAAATGCATATTTTCATGCTCTTTTGTGAGCCTTCGGCTCATGAATGTTTACTCTAATAAATTCGCATTTTCCGCTATTTTTACCCACCCCTGAATCCCCTCCCAAGAGGGGACTTTTTTTATTCACCCCAAAAAATACTTGGATTACATTCCCAGGTTCGTTACAATTACAACGTTAAGCGCCTGGCTGCCAGCCTTGTGCAGTCAGACACACGCTGATTGCTGACAACTGATAGCTTGCCGCTTACAGGATTTGTGTTTGCCTTTAAAACTGAACTCAAATATGAAAATGCATTTACCGTTTGTATAGACCGTTGCCATGATTAATTCTGTTAATTTTACTGAGAAAGACCGACAATACAAGGCCGTTTTTTTTGAGACCTTCGGCTGTCAGATGAATAAACTCGATGCCGAGCTTTCATTAGGGTTATTGCAGGAAGAAGGCTACAGGGTCGTTAACAAAGTTGACGAGGCCGATGTCGTCTTGTTCAATACGTGCAGCGTGCGCCAGCATGCCGAAGACAAGGTGTATTCCCATCTCGGTGCATTAAAAACACTGAAGAAAAAAAACCCCGAAGTCATTGTGGGCGTGCTCGGATGCATGGCGCAAAAAGACGGCGAGGCGATATTTAAGCGTATGCCCCATGTGGACCTGGTCTGCGGGACACGCATGTTTTCCCGATTGCCGGAACTGCTTTTGAATATCAGAAATCATGGCTCACACGTCCTTGCCATAGATGAAGACCAAATCGTTAATGTAAAGAGGGCAGTGACCTTCCGGCCGAATTTTTATCAGGCATTCGTCACGGTGATGCGGGGCTGTGATAATTTTTGTTCCTATTGTATTGTGCCTCATGTACGCGGCCGGGAGATTAGCAGGACAATCGCTGATACAAAGGAAGAGGTGCAAGCCCTCGTGTCAAACGGTTGCAAAGAAATTACGCTCCTCGGCCAAAATATAAATTCCTACGGGAAAGGTTTAAGGGGAAACGTCACCCTGGGAGACCTGCTTTCTGAACTGAACGGACTAGACGGACTCGAAAGAATACGATTTGTGACCTCTCATCCTGCCGACATGTCCCGCGGCCTCATTCGCACCATGAGCCGTTTGGAAAAGGTCTGTGAGCACTTACATATGCCTGCACAATCCGGTTCTGACCAAGTTCTCAAAAAGATGCGGCGCGGTTATACGGCAGGCTATTACCGCGACCTGATCTCTTATGCAAGGGAATTAATGCCTCATATAACGGTGGCCAGCGATTTTATTGTGGGCTTTCCGGAGGAAACGGAAGAGGATTTTCAGGAAACGGTGCGGTTGATGGAAGACATCCGTTTCCAGAACTGTTTTATATTCAAATATTCACCCCGTACAGGCACAAAGGCAGCCGATCTGGAAGATGATGTGGCCGGCGAGGTGAAAAAGGCAAGAAATATCAGGTTGCTGGAATTGCAAAAAGGTATCAGCCTGGAAGAGAATAAGAAACTAATCGGCAGGAAGGTGCAGGTGCTTGTTGAAGGCGTCAGTAAATCAGACCCTGATAAATTATCAGGCAGGACAAGGCAAAACCACATTGTCGTTTTCAATGGGATGAAAGACTTTGTGGGGAAACTCGTGAATGTCCAGATACATGAAGTAACAGACCTTACCTTATATGGTGCGCCAACGTAGGGGCAGGTTTAAAACCTGCCCCCGCATAGCGATGGTATACCGCTGCCGTTATAGAAATTTTTTAAAAAACTACATTGTTACATGCTTTTGTTTTACCCTTTGCGTCTCTTTCATTTTCCCTTATAGTTATCACGGCCCATGCAGATCAAGACAAACAATCCTTTTGCCCACTCATAGTTCCCTGGCGTAGTCCTTCTTCAGGCTATCAATTAAGAAATTCAATACGCTTAATAAAAGCCGCTGCCTTTCCTCCATCTCCGGATGAGGAGGTGTCAATTCCAAGACTGATGCCGGATATCACCGGAACTTCATCATTGAAATATGCCCGAAACGCACGAACCAGATCAAATTCTGAAATTGCCGTTTCATTGGGTTTCGGGTTTCCCAGACAAACAAAACGTCCCCCTTTATGATAATACCGTCCTAAGTATGGTTTGTTTATTTCGTCATCTTTACTGAGGAAGAGGCTTATGAAATAGCGGCAACCCGGCATAATAAAAGATCCACTGGACAATTTACTATAGCCAAAGAATACATAAACGCTCAGGGCTTCGTTGTTCTTTTTCCTCTCATAAGAAGCGTCTTTTGGATATCGATTGATTCCCCATTCAATCCTCACTTTAGAAAATTCCTTAAGATTGACCGAATCGTTGAAAATAAAACCTCTGACAGGCTCCTGGGCTTTTACAATCAGAGCGCCTTCATGGACAGATAATTCAATTAACTTACGGTTCTTGGCCCCTTGATAGAAATGAAAACCTTTCGATTTTAACCATTCATCGACGGAACCTCCTGAATAATCTGAAAAATCGACGAGGAAATTTGCCTTCTGAACATCTTCGTTGCCCAGCATCTTTTGACTGTTGTCCAAATCTATACCGAATGGTTCATGGAATTCAGTAATTTGATTTTCTCCCGAAAACACGTTGCCATGTAAGGCGAACAGTATGATTGAGATGATGGCTGTTCCGATAAAACTTTTCATTGTCTGTTATCTTTCCCGCAGGTATCTGCCTTAATCACGAGTCGTTACTCTTCCGTACATACTGATTCAGCGTAACTATTCATAAAACGTTTATGATAACATACCTTTGGTAAAACTTTCATCCTTTATTTGTCAATTTCTACAATTTTCAATTTCTCTGCTATCATAGTATTATTCTGTAAAATCCCCTGCTTTCACTAATAAAAATACAAAAGTGTTGCTAAAAAAGTATTTGATTCAGTAATATTATAAAGATATGATTTTTGTGTAATAAACTCCTAACCGGAACGAGCCGGAAAAGATTATCAACACCATGAGCTTTTGTCGTCTTTTACCAGCGTTCCTTACAAGCATATATCTTTCTTTATTTGATTTAGTAAGGAAGATTTTACTCAATAATACTATAAATTGAGGGCAATATCGAATGTCAGACAACATCGAAAGACAAAGGGAACTGAGCAGGAGGGTCTTAACTTCAGATGCACCGAAACCCCTTGAGCAAAAGGCATCGGGCCGAATCCAACTGGCACCATTGCAGTTCATATATCCTTTTATCTTAGGCGCAATATCAGGACTTGCCCTTTTTGCGCTGATTTGGATTCTTACGGGTTTTTCAAAATTGGCGCTCATGCTGTCGTTTGTGGGTGGGCCTATTGGTATCGCCATTGAAATAATAAGGCGGAAAAATAAGGCATCAGCACAAGGAGATTCTCTTTGAGAAATGAATTATTAAATAATTGAATCATATAGGAATTTTCATTTTGTTTAAGCGTATTTTCGGGTGACATGGACAAACTTGTTCGTCCGTGTTTAATTTGTGTCAAATAATTTATGAGAGGTGGATGAAAAAATGAAAGTAACGATGGTAGGTATATCTGGATCGGGCAAAACGACATATATGTCTTCGCTTTATGAGACATTGGGGGACGCAGGTGAAAATGACGCGGGTTTCTGCATTGCCCCTCGTTCAGTAAACCATTTTGATAAGGACATACTGAGTATTGGCGATTTCAGCCGGTTTTCACTTACTGATAAATTTACATGGCCTGACGGCACACAACAGACAACGGTGTGGCCTTTTACTGTTTACTACAATTCTCATCCGGTAACGTATTTTGATTGGATCGATTATCGGGGAGGCATTCTCACAGATATAACAGATGCCGCTGATACGCATGATATACCAGATACGATAAAACCGGAAATTACTGAACTGGCGTCTCATATTGAGTTGAGTAACGCCGTTATCCTCGTTGCCGATGCCTTCGTATTAACGTACTACTCAAATATTAAAGAAGCAAGGCACCGGTCTGGGGCACGCAGGATCCATGAGATATTTACAACTTATAGCAGGGTTTATCCTCAGAGAAACCTGACATTTGTAATAATGCTTACCAAGGCAGATACGGTTGATTCTAAGTGGAAAGAGAATAATTATGCACCATTAATAGAGCGCGGCATGGAAGTATTCAATCAGATGGTCTCTTTATGCAAACAAAATCCAACCTGGGAAGGCGGTATTGTGCCCGTCTCTGCAGTAGGCGAGGGGAATGCCAGGAGGACTGTTATCCCGACAGGGGACATGATATATCCTTTTAAATCTGAAGATAAAATTGTGGGGTTTCCATCTCCTCTGAACGCAGAACACGTCTTGTTTTATTGTTTAGGGCAGACATTAAAACAAATGAAGGCGGAGGCCCACAAGAGTATAAAACAGCGCGAGAAAGAACTTTCTGAAGCGCTAAAGAAGGCCGGACTGGTAAATAAAATTTGGTCACTGATTACGCGTAAGCCTGACGCCGAAAGCATTGCCAGGGCTGTCCTGGAAGAAAAAAATAAAGACTGCGAGGTTTTAAGCCGGTTTGAACCACACATAGAGCCGCTCCTGACGAAGGCGCTGGAAAGGGTAAAGCGGATCGCATGATATACCAGGAACTCTTGTATTCCCGTTCCTTATCCAAAGATTACCGGTGGATGATCATTCCTTCCAAAGTTTCACCGGAAAGCCTTAAGGCATTAAATAAACTTTACAATTTATATGATAAAGACAAAGGCGCTTTTAGCAAGTCATCCGTTTCGCCTCTTTACTGCTTAAACTATCCGGAGATGACATTTCTCGTCAGTTGTGGTTTATCAAAACACAAAGACAAGGAAGGTCGTGATATTTACTCTTTGCAGGGAATCGGTGTTCCGCGTGAACACAGGAGGCGTTTTTGGTTTATCCTTCCCCGGATGTTGGCTAACTATGATAGTAAGGATTTCTTAAATGTGTGGGGGAAAATAGACTTTTCTGGCGCGGATGAGGTGGTTCGCCGTGCATCGGAAGATTATTTTCTCAAACTTGACCGGCAGGATGAATCGATTACAAAATTAACGGAAACGCCGGATTCCATCACTGAGAAATTGTCACTACATGAGCCGGCATACCTTCCCTTTGATAGAATTGGTTTGAATGAAATGTCCCGTCTCATAACTGCATCAAACCACACGTGCATTGATTTTGCCTTTGGCGCCACACGGGAAATGGCCAAAAACTTTGACTTCCGCGTTATAGCTGCTGCAGGAGTCCATTCAAAGAGAAAAAATGCTGTGGGCGCTGCAGGGCCGGAACGCCTCACTTCACTTGTTGTCAGTGACAGGGAAAGGACTTTCGGGAAGATTTCGGAAGATCCCGTGGATCGTTTTGATTCACGGAAGAAAGGGGACATAAGCCAGGCCAAAACATTCAAGGGAAATGTTGCCTCCCACATCCTCAGTCAATTTTTGCCCCGGTTTAAATCCTTGCTTCATATAGGTAAAAAGCTGAAACGTTTAAGAGATTCAGGTATGCGAAAAGATTAGTGTATGATACACAAAAAAGTGTGGTAACAGTTCAGAACCCCCACCTGACCTCCCCCATCGAGGGGGGAGGGAGGTGAACTGATACAAAGTGTGTAATACGGAGGTGTAATATGGTGAGAATACATGCTGTTTTGCCAGAAGATACTCTGACAAAAATAGACGCCATCGCAAAATTTAAGTTCTACATCTTCTCTTTTCCTTTATGAAAAATCATACTACGATACAGAACAAATTTACTCATGTTAAAAAACGGGACGGAAGGGTCGTACCTTTCGACCAAGCACATATTACGAACGCAGTCTGCCGGGCTATGCAGGCAAGCAAAGAAGGTGATCCGGGGAATGACTCCGTACGAGTCTCGGATGAGGTTGTGGCAGGACTCAACAAGCACTATCCGGCAGCTCATATTCCACACGTTGAAGAAATTCAGGACCTTGTTGAAGAGACATTGATCCTGCTTGAATTCCCCAAGACGGCAAAGGCGTACATTCTGTACCGGCAAGAGCGGGCGGAAATCCGCAAAAAAACCCTGGCCGTTCCTGACCGTGTCAGACAACTTGTGACAGAAAGCAAAAAGTATTTTTCCAACGTCCTTGCAGAGTTTATCTATTACCGGACGTATTCCCGCTGGATCGAGGAAGAAGGAAGGCGCGAGACATGGATTGAAACAGTCGGCCGGTACATGCGTTTCATGCAGGAAATTTTAGGCAACCGCTTAAGCCCGCAGGAGTATGAAGAGATCGAACAAGCGATCCTGAATCAACACGTGATGCCTTCGATGCGGCTCCTGTGGTCTGCCGGCAAGGCGGCCCGGGCGAACAATGTTGCGGCATACAATTGCTCGTACATTGCCCCTTCCCGCCTCGAAGATCTGTCAGAAATCATGTTCCTTTTGATGTCCGGCGCTGGAGTAGGTTTCTCCGTGGAGAGCCAAAATATTCAACAACTGCCAATCATTCGAAGGCAAACGGGCGAATTACTCCCCGTGCACAGAGTTGGAGATAGTAAGGAAGGCTGGGCAAATGCACTCAAGGCCGGACTCTGCGCCTGGTATGAAGGGAAGGATATACCGTTTGACTACTCTCAGGTCAGGCCTGCAGGGTCCCGTTTGCATACTATGGGCGGACGCAGCTCTGGTCCTGGGCCACTGCAATCCTTACTGAATTATGCGCGCACAAAAATCCTCGGCGCACAGGGTAAACGTTTGCGCAACATCGACGTGCATGATATTATCTGCAAAATCGGTGAGATGGTAGAAATGGGAGGAGTACGCCGGGCTGCCTTGATTTCATTGTCTGATTTTGATGACGATGACATGCGCCAGGCCAAGAGCGGCTATTTCTATATCAATGAACCGCAGCGGATGATGGCGAATAATTCCGCCGTTTATATTGCAAAACCGAAGGCCACCGATTTCCTGAAGGAGTGGCTCGCCCTGGCAATGGCGGGGACCGGCGAACGCGGATTGTTTAACCGTGGCAGCCTGCCGAAACAAATCCCTGACCGTCGCTGGAAGAAATTCGAGCCGCACTGGATGACCAGCGGTATCAATCCCTGCGGAGAGATTGTCCTGCGTTCAAAGCAGTTTTGCAATCTGAGCGAGGTCGTTGCCCGTCCGGACGATACGGAAACAGACTTACTGAAAAAAATCAGGATCGCTTCAATCCTCGCTACCTACCAAGCCATGTTAACGGACTTTCCCTATCTTTCACCGGAGTGGAAGAAGAACTGTGAAGAGGAACGGCTTCTGGGGGTCTCTCTTACCGGGCAATGGGATTCCCCCGCAGTACGCGATCCGCAGATGTTGGCAAAACTCAGAGACCATGCCCTGGAAATTAACCATATCTATGCCAGGCGGTTCGGTATCAGCGAATCTGCCGCAGCAACCTGTGTGAAACCTTCGGGAACCGTTTCTCAGCTTGTTGACGCTGCTTCGGGCATGCACCCCAGGTTTGCCGGATATTATACCCGCAGAATCCGTATCTCCGCAAAGGATCCGTTGTTCACCATGCTAAAAGAACAAAAATTCCCATACTATCCGGAGGTTGGACAAGACGTGGCAACGGCCACCACGTATGTATTGGAATTTCCGGTAAAATCCCCCGAAGGAAGCATCACGAGAGAAGACCTCAATGCTATGAGCCAGCTCGAATACTGGAAAATGGTCAAGGAGAACTACACCGAACATAATCCTTCTGTCACGGTATCCGTGGCGGAAGATGAATGGATTGAGACGGCACATTGGCTTTACAAAAATTGGGACATGCTCGGTGGGTTATCATTCTTGCCGAAGTCAAAAACGGTGTATCAGCTTGCACCTTTTGAAGAAATCACCGCAGATGAATACATCCTGCGGACCAAAAATCTTCCCGGTATTGATTTTTCTCATATTGTGATATACGAAAGGGAAGATTCCACAGCAGGCGCACAGGAATCTGCCTGCCTTGGCGGCATCTGTGAGATCGATCCGGAGGAAGGTTCACTTCCGGGAGGCATTTTTTTCGGCCTTCACAAGTAATATTAAGCTTTTTGAAGTAACTATTCAGCGAATACTGACAGAATCAACATTTTGTTCACTCGTAGTGATCATGAGCGAAAGTACGCCGAATAGTTACCTTACCCTGTGAATTACCATTTCATACTTCATCAATCTTGACACGGCGGCATATACCATCGCAAAATGGCGGATTTTTTGTCAGATAGCAGTTGCAAATGAGATATTTTCTTTTCAGTATGATTTTAAACATATGTGGCGCTTTATCAGTTCCTTTGTGTGAGCCATCACAAAACGGTTCGTTTTTCGTATTCCCACACGCACACCACTGATACGTACCTGGCTCTAACTCAATAGTCATCGGCATTTGTTTCTTCATATTCATTTTTTACCTGTCCAGAAAAGGCCTTTAAAACTTCCTCAGTATTGAGAATTAAAAAAGCATTTGTGTATCTTATGAATGTACGTAAGTCTTTTTTTTATTAAAAATAATCTTAAATTAATATCCCATATGAGGCAATAACAAAACCTGAGTAATTGTGTAGGGTATACACTTAACTCTCATTGCCATAACATTATAGCATACCTTTTATAGAGGATCGTTCTAAATCTTACAGGGAATTTGATAAACACAGAACTGTACTGCTGCAGCCAAATTCCTCTTACAAATGCTGATCTTTACCCACATTTTCCGTCTTGACGCAGTGGGTTATAATTCCCCCTTATAAAAAAGAATATGATTTGCTTGCATACTGTATCATGCTTAATCATGTGCACCTTGTATTTACTGTCAGGCATGATTATATCTCATCTATACGAGCTAAAGCTCGTACTACGAGCACAACTGCACGGTATCGAGTGACTGATATTCTTCGGTTAATAAAAGGATCGACTGCGCGAGAGGCAAATAAAATTCTTCACCGTACGGGTACATTCTGGCAACACGAAAGCTATGATCACGTTGTCCGCGATGGAAAGGAATTAGAACGTGTTGTTCGGTATGTTATAAACAATCCGGTTAAAGCAGGTTTTGTAGCAAAAGCCGAAGATTGGAAATGGAGTTATTGTGTAAACATGGCGTAAGCGACTTGAAAGTTGCGTTACAGAGGGAACTGTAGCGCGAGATTTATCTCGCCTGTACTGCGATTTAAAAATCGCACTACAAAAGCAGCAAAAATTTATGACACTGGCCGAGAGATGTGTACCAAACTGTGTCAATCGGGCAAGTGCTAAAAAATTTACGTATGGTACTCGGCATTGATCGTCACATATTCATGGGAGAGGTCGCACGTCCAGACGGTGTCCTTATACTCCCCCAGCCCAAGTTCCAGTCGGATATTGATATCCCTGCCTTTCATAGAGGTGCTGAGCGTATTGAGGTCGCACTGCGTTGGCATGCCTTTGGCAAAGATCAGGATGTCGTTCATGTAGAGAGTGGTCTTTGATTCGTCCAGTTCCACACCTGCATAACCGGCGGCAGAGACGATGCGTCCCCAGTTGGGGTCTTCTCCATTAAGCGCCGTCTTCACCAGGGGCGAGTCTGCGATTGACCTGGCAATCCTTGTTGCATCGTGACGTGACCTTGCGCCAACCACATCGATCTGTATAAATTTTGTGGCGCCTTCACCATCCATCACAATAGCCTTTGCCAGATAGTTAGTCACGTAATCCAATCCTTGCCGGAAGGCCTGCAGGTCATTATTTTCCAAAGGGATATTTACCCCGGAGGCGCCATTTGCCATAATGGCTATGGTATCGTTGGTGCTCATATGACCGTCAATAGTGATGCGGTTAAAAGAGGTTTCTGCGGAGTTTCGAAGGCATTCGCCAAGGAGTGACGCAGGCATGGAGACGTCCGTTGTAAGAAAACAGAGCATGGTTGCGAGGTTTGGGGCAATCATCCCCGCTCCTTTTGTAATCCCGCCTATCGTCACATCCTTATTGTTTATTTTTAACCTGACAGCAATGTCCTTTTGTTTCGTATCCGTCGTCATGATTGCACGTGCCATGGCATTGCCATGTGCCGGGGTGTTTCCCAGAGATGTTACCGCGGTCTTAATGCCCGCGGCGATCTTACCCATAGGGAGCGGTCTCCCAATGATTCCTGTGGATGCAACCAGGATTTCATCATCAGGAATATTCAGGCATTTTGCCGTAATCCGCACCATCTCTTCGGCATCTTTGTAACCCTGTTCGCCTGTACAGGCATTGGCGTTGCCGCTGTTGATAATAAATGCCCGCACGCGTCCCTTTTGAACGATTTCCCTGCTGAGCTTCACCGGGGCGGCATAGATTTGATTGGTGGTAAACAAGGCAGCGCCTGTTGCGGGATATTCTGAAAAGACGATTCCCAAATCGAGACTGTCTTTTGCGGTTTTTATGCCACAATAGGTAGCCCCCGCCTTAAATCCCCTGGGAGCAGTGATGCATCCTGTCGTTATCACTTCCACGTTAGAAGGTATCCTTGTCTTGTCAGGCCAAACATGCACATGCCGATGAAATCAAAAAACCAACGGAGACTTATCATGTTGAAAATATGAGGAAGGCATCTACTAATCGGTTTAAACCATTTAAACGGCTTTTACCGGTCAGATAAAACACGGTCATAAAATAAATACAGATGCAGTAACTACCGTTGTCCACTGGCCGTCTTTATCACCGCGTGCGGCTTGTGTGATATTTCTGGTTTTTACGATTTTCCCACCCATCCGGTACGGCTCTTTCCGTAAACAAAAAAATGCGAAACATATTAAATAGAATTAGCTTTTAAGTGAATCAAATTTCAAAATGGAATGCAATAGAATTTATGAAAAATGAAACTATACAAGAAAAATTATTTTTCATGTAAGGATGTAAAAATATATTTGCATTTGCTAAGATTTTGTGTTATTTTTTTAAAAAATTTCCATAGAAAAAATTCTTATAATTTTGCATTCATTTTGAAAGTGATTTTTTTCGAAGCATCGGCTTTAAGCGCCCGGACACGTCCTGTATTGACGATACGACAAAACGACTTTACTTCGTTAAATTAATGAGGCCGATTTTTTTTCTCATGTGTCTATTTTGCCTACCTTCTTTGACTCGGGCGCGGTTTAATCTCGTCATGCATAAAGGAAAGATCATTCACCAAAATACACACCTCTCTTTTAACATACATGGCAAAAGTAAAAACAAAAACCAAGAGGCGTAACTTACGACTAAAGTGGAAATTGGGTATCGAAGAGGTTGCAACGAAGCACTTTGACGTCTCTCCGAATGCTGAACTCATCGTACGTGAGGGAAATTACCAGTATAACATCAATGACCTTGTGAAGCGCTTTGGCACGCCACTTGAAGTCGTTTTTCCTTTTGTGATCGAAGAACGTTTGAACAAACTTATTGATATCTTCAAATATTACAGCCGCCTTAACAAGTACCGCGGAAAATTCTACTTCCACTATCCTATGAAAGTTAATCAGAACAAGGAGTTTGTGTTACCCATTGTTTCTGAAGGAGCGCACATCGAGGTGGGGTCAGTTAATGAACTATGGCTGGTCAAACGCATGTGGGAGCAGGAGCAGTTCTCCCGGCAGATCAAGGTGATCTGCAACGGCCCCAAAACCAACAAGTATCTTGGTTTGATTTATGAGCTGAAACAGAAGGGGCTTGATATTGTTCCGATAATTGAAGACCGGTACGAGCTTAACTATCTGAGTGAATATAAGGGGGAACTTGGCATCCGTATTGACCCGGAGATCAAAGTACAATCACATTGGGACAAGCGTATCGATCGATTCGGTTTCACGAGACGGGAACTGCTGGAGCTTGGTCGTATCCGCAATCTGAAAATACTCCATTATCACATTGGATCGCAGATCACGAAACTTGAAGACATGATTGCTCCTTTAAGAAAAGTGATGGAGGTTTATATCAAGCTTAAAGCCATGAGCCCCACGCTTGACACCATTAACCTCGGCGGCGGTTTTGCAGTTCCCTATATTAAGCGCAAGATATATTCTACCGATAGCGTCGTTAAGCGGATCCTTAAAATTTTGAAGGATCTCTCAGACCGGCATGAAATTCCCCATCCGCATGTTATTGTAGAGTGGGGAAGGCATATTGTCGCACCGGCGCAGATTTCTATCTTCCGGATTATTGCCCAGAAACCCATACCAAAATCTGTGGCTTCATGGTGGTATGTTATTGATGGGAGCTTTATAAATGACCTTCCCGATACGTGGGCAATTCATCAAAAGTGGCATGTCGTGCCGGTTAATTATCTCACTGCTGAGCGTTTATCACGCGTCTGGCTCGCCGGATCGTCATGCGACTCGGACGACAAGTATGCGGGGCACGGCAATTACATTTCATTGCCCAGACTGGAGGATTTAGAGCAAAATGGCAAACCGCTCTACATTGCATTTTTTGATACGGGCGCTTATCAGGATTCCCTGGCCTCACACCACTGCCTTCTCTCCTCTCCAGCCAAGATCATAGCGCAAAACGGTGTCATCACCGTTGCCCGAAAACGCGAAACGGCTGAGGATGTCGGAAAGCTGTTCGGATGGTAAATGTTACGAAGTAACAACGAAACCCCTTGCAATATCAAATGGCTTAAACCTGTTTCCGGCAGGTTCAGGAATACCTTGATAACAGGGTGGCACGGACAAACTCTGTTTGTCCGTGTCGAGCTTGCACGACATTGTTTACGAATTATCCATTTTGAAATTTAGATAGACAATACAAGTCTGACCACTGCAAGCACAAAGCATTAAGCAGTATTATAAAAACACGGACAAGCATAGCTTGTCCGTGCCACCCGTCAGATTATGGTGACTATGTATCAAGTTTATTAATCACAAATTGTGAGCCTCTTGTGTACAACACCCTTGCGATGACAACTTTCTTTTAGTTTTTACGATAAAATAAAAGGTAACAGTTCAGCACCCCCACCTGACCTCCCCCATCGAGGGGGAGGAAGTGTTTTTCCCCGCCCCCGGTGGGAGGGGATAGGGGAGGGGGGTGAACTGATACAATAAAAGGTGCATTATGAATATTGACAAAATTCCGACCGGGTTTAGTCCGCCCTGGGACATTAATGTCGTTATCGAGATTCCGCTCGGAAGCGAACCCGTGAAGTATGAAGTCGATCCGGATTCAGGGGCTATCTTTGTAGACCGCTTTCTGCACACCGCAATGTTTTATCCATGTAATTACGGTTTTATCCCTCACACCTTAGCGGATGACGGCGACCCGGTAGACGTTCTGGTGATTTCACCCGTTCGGGTGATTCCCGGTTCCGTAATACGGTGCCGGCCCATCGGTATGCTGGTCATGCGTGATGAAGAAGGTAAGGACGAAAAGGTGCTTGCCGTTCCAGTCGACAAACTCCACCCCTTTTACAAAGATATATCCTCGTATCGGCAACTCCCGGCAATACTCCTCGACCAGATTGTCCACTTCTTTACGCATTACAAGGATCTTGAGCCGGGCAAGTGGGTGAAACTGGAAAGCTGGTGCGATGCCGTTGAAGCCGCGAATTACCTTACCGCAACAATTGAAAGGGCGGCTTCCGGAAAATCAAAATCATAGCGCATGCCTGACAAATGGACTACATCTGTTTGTATCGGGGGCCTCCACCACCTTCCGGCACAGTCCATCTGATATTGTCAAACGGACACTTTCTCTGGCAGGTCTTACAGTGGATGCAATTGGAGGGATTTGCCGGAAGGGTATTATTCCCTACCTGCTCATAGACACCGGCGGGACAAAATGTAATGCATGCCCGGTCAAAAAGAGGGTCGCATTTATTCATGCAAAAATTTTGGTCTAAAATACTGAGATGTGAAGGTTGGTCCTCCCGGTGTTTTGTTCCTGCCAGTGCGACAAAAGTCGCTTTGTCAAACTTGACTGGGAGATCATATTTAAACCTGGCGGAAGTCATCGCCTCGTAGTCTTTCTCAAGTGAAAATTTTGGCAAGCACTTGCCGATAATCGAGAGTGTGAAACCCAATGTCGATCCGAATTTTGCAATTATTGCACGAAAATTTCTGGCCGGCTTCATCTCACCCAGAACGGAATTGTGTTCTAACAGAGAAGTATAGACTTCAGCAGCGTTGTCAGGATCCTTAAGACACTGGATCGATGCCTTGCCAGCGAGCGATCCGGATTCAATGGCATTGTGAAGACCCTTGATCTTGTGCATATTTACAAAACCAGCGCTGTCACCGACTATTATCACATTCTTGTAACCGACGGTGCTCGTTGTCTTACCATTGGCGCCTGATTGCATATAACGGGGTACTGCATAATAGCCACCTTCAGGAATCATCTTTGCGCCTGCTTCGATTATTTCGCCGCCTTCAATGAACGGTTGTATAAACGCATGATGTTTGAAATCTTCCAGGGCCTTCTGTGGGTTAAAATTACAATACTTCCAATCAGCGCCCGCAATGATGCCAACGGCAATCTGGTTATCGCCGTAGCTATACGCAAACCCACCTCCAAAGATTCCCGGGCCAAATATGGGAAACCACAATGGATAACCGAGCGTATGAATCGCCCGGTTATTACCGAATGATTCATAGCACTCTTTACTAACCCGGATAACCTCTTTGACGCCAACTGAAAATACCTGATTGACCCGGCGTTTTAGACCGGTCTTTGTAACAAAATCCTCGGTAACAAGACCATCCGTCCCTTCGGCAAGGATGATAATGTCTGCAGTAATCGTTTCTCCTTTCAGGTAATTGGGTTGCGGACGTCCCTTTTTATCAAGACCCTGATCGACGAGTTTAACTCCGCAAGCTTCTTTCTTTGTCTGATCATATAAAATCTCCTTCACACCAAAACCGGTATAAACCTCGATACCCAGTGAAAGGGCAACTTCACCAAGGAACTTTGTCAACTTGCATATTGAAACGATGTAATTACCGCTATTATCCATTTCACCGAACGGCAATCCCAACGTTTTACCCAATTTGATCAACGGTGTAATGTTAATGGCAAACTTTTTTCCTAAGAGAAAACACATGTCATCATCTTTTACCTCTCTTCCCAATATATGAGAAGCCCCCTCTTTGCATTGCCAATCAGAGCTGGCTTCATCAAGCAAACGCTTTAACGATGTCATCTCCAGAACTGCACCGGACAGGTTATGATTGCCCAATGCCTCTGCTTTTTCCAGGACCACGACGTCAGCATCTTTATTTGCGCTTTTGGCAGCAATTGCGGCCGCCAGGCCTCCGGGTCCTGCGCCAACAACCAGGATTGAAACATGTGTATGATCTTTTTCTTGAATTACCATAATGAATAACCGCTAATCAAAGATTGAAGTTTGATAACCGTTTAGCGTCCAACACGGGTGCATTCCCGATTTTTTGTAAATCTGGTTAACCTGGTAGGGTGGGCATCGCCCACCAAACATCTCGTTCACGTTGCCTGTTTTTTGTGGGCGATGCCCACCCATGCCCACCCTACTCCATATGGCAAGGCACGCCTTGCCGCTACAATTTTATACGATATACCCAGTTATGCCGTTCGTTCATTTTTTTACAAAAAATTGGAAATACACCCTCCCACACTCACCCTTCCCCGCCGGCGAAGATGAAATGCTCTTTCCTTCCGGATGGGAGGGATTAGGAGAGGGGGCTGAACTACTAAGAACATTGTTAACGTCTTAATGCATCAATAATTTGTGGCACTATCTCCTCTGCATTTCCAGTGATGCAGTAATCTGAGTGCTTGAATATGGGCGCCTGTGGATCAGAATTGACAGCCACAATTATTCCGGTATTTTCAATACCAATTAAATGCTGGATGGCGCCGGAAATTCCAAGAGCGATGTACAGTTTGGAACTAACGGCGGTTCCCGTTTGTCCGACCTGATGGATACGGTCAGTAAATCCATGCTCCACGGCCGCCCTGGATGCCCCACGCTCAACCTGGCAATGAAGTTTTTCCTGCAGCGCTAAGGACAAATCATTTACGAGTTTATTATAAGTATCTCTATTTCTCAAACCCTTACCCCCCGATACTACTACGTCGGCAGTTGTAAGTTGTGCGCTTCCACCACTCAATTCTGTACGAATGATGTCAAAATCAATATCCAACTCTGAAAGGTCAATCCTGTGCTCTATAATATTCCCTCTTCTTGAGGGATCGGGTTTCAATCTTTTCATAACACCTGGCCTGGCAGTTGCCATTTGTATTTGTGAATTTATCGTGCATATGGTAGCCATGACGTTACCGCCCAACGCCGGACGGGTCTGCAGCAATATTGCGATAGCACCCCGCCTTGTATTATCCCTGATGTTCAATCCGGTACAATCAGCTGTCAGCCCGCAGCCAAGGCGATAAGCCACCATGGGCGCCAGGACTCTCCCCAGGGGGGTAGCGCCAAATAAAACAATCTGTGGATCGTGTCTTTTTATCACCTCGGCAATGACTTTTCTATATGGCACAGGCCTGAACTCCTTCAAAAGTTCATCTTCTAATATATGAACATCATCGGCGCCAGCGGCAATAAGTCCGTTCGCCATATGCCTGCATTTTTGGCCAGCAATCACAGCGCCAACCTTTACGTTTAACGATTTTGCAAGGCTACTGGCTTTACCAAGGAGTTCTGACGTGACATCGATCGTCTTTTCACCATCATGTTCTGCAATTACCCAGACATCTCCCGTGTAAGCCGGTTGTGTTATCTTGTATCCTTCAAACATTTCCAGGATCATTCGTTTGGGCGTTTTCTCGCCAAGAAGCTCTTGAACCCTATCAACCAGCGGCTCATGAAGCTGATTTACATCGGTTATTGCCAGCCTGGAAAACGCTTGTGCTACCTTTTTAAATAACGCCGCTTCCTTATCGGTAAATTCATAATCGCGGTTAAATGGATCACCCGCCCTTCCTGACGGAAGTGCATAATCTGCCCCTTCCGTTTCAGAAGCGCTATGGAATCCGCCTTTTTTATAGTCCATCACCAATTCAGTAACAAATTCACCGATATTAGAAACCTGTTTGTTTTTCCTTGAACTCTTTGGCGGTGGGAAGACCCTTATTACGCGTGTCTTTGAGCCATTGGCGCCGAATAAAGTAGGTTTTATATCTTCTGCAGACCAATTGACAACGGTAAATTTGTTTGCCCATCGCGACCGATGAAATGATGCAAACAACGGATATTCATAATTTGCAACCGTTACCACGCATGGAAGCGCTTTCGGAATTATCCACTGATTACCGCCAGAGACAATTTTCTTAATCCGGAACTTATCATCAACAAATTCGACATCCGTGGCATATGCGATACAGGGTATCTGTAATTCCTCAGCTACCTGAGGCGGAACCTGGGCAGTATCACCATCAACCGATTGCATACCTGCTACAACTACATAATCATCACTACCGTTGAACATATCCCTCACTATCCGCCTTATGGCATAGGCAAGCGGATTGGCAGTCGCCGGGGTATCTGCCCCTCCCAGCGCCCTATCAGTAAGAAGCAGGGCAATGTCGGCACATCTGCTCAACGAATATGCCAGGACATCTTTGGCCATGGGGGGACCCATGGTGAGGCAAACGATCTTTCCATGCGAAGCTTGTCTCATCTTGCTGGCAAAAGCAAGGGCATCTGTATCAAGTTTGTTGATAACACTGGGCAAAGCGCCGCGTTTGAGGGTGCCCGTCTCAGGATCAAAGGCATTGCCGGTAATTTGAGTGACGTCGGGCACCTGCTTGACAAGAACAATGTAATTACTCATAAAGCATTAAAAATAGTAGAAACAAAAAAAACCCCATACAATCCTTATTAAGTAAAAATACGTAACAATTTGGTATTTTGAAAAACTCTCGATAATGATGTTTTTTTGTGGTCCGACGCAGGGCTTATTGCAATACCCCCTATAATGTTGGAATTTTTCAAAAACTATTATAGCATAACAAATTATTTGAAAAGGAGTCAAGTTTTAGATGAAAAACAGAGATCCATGTTGTTAACGCTGAGTTCCTGATAACAAAGAAAACATATAAAAAATGAACGACTTTCAGACCTTGACACCATAAAGAAGCCATGCTAAACTTGAGTTTAAAGTCTGCTGCTTTCGCATCAGCTTTTATAGCTCCCCTGGAAAAAGCGAGGTGTGTAAACATGCCTCTTATACACCCCTTAATTCCCCCTTTCCAGGGGAGCGATCATCTGTGTGAAATTTTTGGGCATTCGCGGGTATTATGGGAAAGATTGTTGCCGTCTGCATAAGTAAAAAGAAGGGGACTCAAAAACGGGATGTCGGCACGTGCAAGTTGATTGAGCATTTTGGCCTGGAAGGGGATGCCCATGCGGGAAAATGGCATCGTCAGGTCAGTTTACTGGCAAGAGAAAGTGCAGACATTATGCGGAATAAGGGACTACCTATCAAAGATGGGGATTTTGGCGAAAATATTGTAACGGAAGGCATTGAACTCAAATCCCTTCCTGTCGGAACCGTTTTAAAAATTGGCGATGGCGTCATTATTCGGGTAACCCAAATCGGCAAACTCTGCCACGACCGTTGCGCCATTTATTATAAGGCCGGCGACTGCATTATGCCCAGGGAAGGTATCTTTGCCGAAATTCTTACCGGCGGCACCATTAAAACAGGGGATGAAATTACGATCCTTGAAAAGGGTGCAGAAGTAGAAGTGAAGGTATGATACGAGCGGCGATCTTAACGCTAAGCGATAAGGGATCAAGGGGAGAACGAGAGGATAAGAGCGGCGAGGTCATCCGCAATATGCTCAGGGAGATTGACGCCATCATCACTGTCTATGAAGTCATCCCTGATGAAAAGGACCTTATTACCAAAAAACTCTTCGAATTCGCCGAAAAGGCCGATCTCATTGTCACCACCGGCGGGACGGGTGTGGGACCAAGAGACGTTACCCCTGAGGCAACACGGGCAGTCATAGAAAAGGAATTGCCTGGCTTCGGAGAGGCCATGCGGATGGAAGGACTCAAGCATACCCCCAGGGCAATGGGATCAAGAGCTATCGCTGGGATTTACAAGCAAACCCTCATTATCAACCTTCCTGGTAGTCCAAAAGGTGTTGCAGAAAACCTCGCCGTCGTCCTCCCTGTTATCCCCCACACCATCGGCCTCATCAAGGGCACGGTTACTGAATGTGCAAAAGACCGTGAAAAACACGCATAATTATTTATTTCCCAGGTAAAAGTTTAAAGATTTGTATAGCGTCCGCAGGATCTATTCTAAACCTGCATCCTCTGCCCTGAAAAAAATCATGCTTTTCGATAAGGTTTATTGCCAGAGTAGTAATAATAAGTGAAAGATTGTTGGTATGATCGGTAATGACCGCTTCACCTTTTTCAAAAAGACCATCCTTGCAAAATGGTGAAGGTATGCGCCCCATTGACTCATGAAACATAGCCTTTACATTCTTTTTTATCTCTATTTCCGCACCAAAGGCTTCTTTTGCTTTTTGATAAGCATCTTTCAATGCCTGTAACAAGGATTCTTTTGACACGCCCGCTTTTTTAAGTGTACGTAAATCATCGGCAATGATTTCCTCAAGAAATCGGGTGTCGCTTCCCAAAAAACCATCTTTAGAAAATTTAGATGGTCTCAGATTGTGAATCAAATTTAGATCTTGCGGAGATAATTTCATAAATAAAACCCCGTGAAATCAGGCAAATTTATCGTAAAAAATGTGATCTTCCGTCATGCCGGCCTTTGTCAGCACCTTAATACAGGCATTGATCATGCCCGGCGAACCGCAAAGATAGCCCTCGTTTTTTGAACAATCAGGCATGTAGCGCGCTACAACATCGGTTATCAGACCGCGCTCACCTTTCCAGTCCGATCCGGCCGGTTCGTTGGAGAGCGCCGGAACAAATTTAAACGAGGGGACTTCTTCCTGAAGTTTGGCGAGTTCATCAACAAAAAACAAGTCCTTTTGTGTGAGAGCGCCGAAAAAGTAGGTTGCTTTGCGCATCTTTCCCTTTTCCTTCATATCCCTTAACATGCCCCAGATGGGCGCCATGCCGCTTCCACCGGCAATAAAGATAATCTCAGCGTCGGTATCCGAAAGATGAAACTTACCATACGGCCCGCTTAATACGACTTCCTGTCCTTCCCTGAGATGTTCAAATATCCATGTGGTGCAAATACCACTGGGCACTTTACGGATAATAAGTTCTATATGACCTTTGTCAGATGGAGGTGAAGATATGGAATAGGCGCGCATAACCCGGTCGTTGCCATTATACTCTTCGGATTCAAGCTGAACGTACTTTCCTGCGACAAAATCTATGGTCTGCAACTCAAGGAGTTCTATGCGCAGTTCCACAATATCATAAGTCAACGGCTTCTTGCTGAGAAGTTTTCCTTTATATTTCCTGACCGATAGCAACTCTTTCGGCACGTGAATTTTGACGTCCTTGCGTACCTTGACCTGGCAAGAAAGGCGAACCTGATTTTTGCGTTCTTCGGAGTCGAGATGAGGTTCCTCGACCGGCCCTACCATACCCGCCCCTTCCGTTACCTGTACCTTGCAATAAGCGCAGGTACCGCGCCCGCCACAGGCTGAGGGAATAAAAATATTATTCTCTCCAAGCGCCGACAATAAAGTCCCGCCACCCGGCACTTCCAATTTGCGTTCGCCCTCGTTAATATCGATGCAGCACGTGCCATAGTTCATGATCTTCTTCTCGGCAATAATGAGCAAAGCCGATAAGATCAGTCCTAAGGCCAGGAGAAACCCGGCCGAAATTCCAACAGATACAAGAATGCTGCCTGATATCATAACTTATTCGTATGTAATGAAGCGTAAATAAATTTGAATACTAAACATTGTTTTAACAATCGGAACGTGTTTCAAAAACCATGGTTTCATATCTTTATCATCGCTGAAAATCCCACGAAGGCGAGAGAAATTATGCCAATAATAATAAGGGTTATTGCGGGTCCCTCCAAACCTTTGGGAAGAGAGCGTTCGTCAATGTTTTCCCGGATACCAGCGATCAGCGTAATTGCCAGAAACCAGCCAAACCCGCCGCCGGCGCCGAAGGCAAAGGTCTGCCAGAATGAATAAGGTTTATTCAGCATAAAAAGTGCAATACCGAGGATTGCACAATTTACCGTAATAAGCGGCAAGAAAATACCTAATGCATAGTATAACTTTTCAGAAATACGTTCGATTAGCATCTCTAAAAATTGTACAAAGGCAGCAATAATGACAATGAACGTGATCAATTTCAGATACTCTATCCCGAGTGGGACAAGCACATATTTATAAACCAGGTAATTAAGAGCGGTTGTACACGCGGTGACAAATGTTACCGCGCTGCCAAGTCCAATGCTGGCATCGATCCTTTTTGAGATACCAATACACGAACACATCCCCAGAAACCGGGCTAACAGGATGTTATCGGTGAAAGCGGAAGAAATGAAAATGAGCACGAGTGATACAAAAAAATTCATGTTCTGTAGTTGATCCATGTGTATATCCCCTTAATGTTTTTCTTCCTTTTTTACTTCTTTAACAAGCCACCTGCGGGCAAACCAGGTAAAGATACCCAGCATAAAAAATGCCCCTGGCGGTGTGACCATAATAATCCATGAGTGCCACCAGACATCACGTCCGGGCAATGGTATACCCAGAAGAGTTCCAAAACCGAGCGGCTCACGTATTGAAGCAATAATCATAAGCACAAGGGAATATCCGGCCCCTGACGCAATACCGTCCAGGAATGAAAGCATGGGTTTGTTCTGGCTGGCAAAAGCCTCCGCCCGCCCCATGATGATGCAATTGGTGATAATCAGACCAACATAAGGGCCGATGAAACTGTGGATGTCAGGGGCGAGTGCATTGATAATGATATCTACAATCATCACATAAACGGCGATAATAAGCACCTGCACTATCATACGGATCCGCTTGGGAATATAATTACGGAGCGCCGAGATGGTGAGGCTGGAAAGGGCTGTGGAAAAGGTTAACCCAAAGCACATAAAAAGCGTATTTGCCAGAAGATTGGTGACGGCAAGGGTAGAACATATCCCTAACACCTGCCGGTAAATCGGGTTTTCCAGCCAGATACCGTTAAGAAATACCTGTTTTGTTGTAAGCGCCATAATATTGTCCTGTAAGATTTGTATCTCTTGTTTAGATTAAAAATAAGAATTTACAAAATTTTAACCGCCCGGTTTCTCAAGACCGGCATGCCCGCCTGACAATTCTCTGTTATTCTATTGTGAATGGCATTTCAAGCGTCGTTTTTCCTTTTGATTCCTTTGTCTCTTTTATTGCTTTTCTGAACAATTCGAGTTCGCTGTTCAAAAATCTCATAAGAGCCAGCGATGTCTGTGTGGCGCCGGTAATGGCATCAACCCGGTTTTTTGCATTGGGATCTGGTGATGCTCCAACAATAATGCGTTTATCAACCGGTTTGGACCACTCGATGGTCACGCCTTTAAATTGATTGGTAAACCAGGGGTCTTTAATACGTGCACCCAAACCGGGTGTCTCCTTTTGATCGAGAATTTGGATATTGACAACCTTCGAGAAATCCGGTGAAAGCACCATAATGCCCGTAATACGATCCCAGAATCCTGTACCGCTAAAAACGAATCCGATATTGCCGGTATCTTTTTGCCTGTATACATCCCATGTTCGCCCCTTATACGTTATCTGATCAAAGGTAATATTTTCATCAATCGTCTTTTGATAATCATCAGCCGTCTCTCCGGAAACTTTGAGATTAAATGCACGGCATATGACCCTGTTCTTCAACAGCCTTTCATTTTTTTTGAGTATATCCAGTGTTGCATAATGCACCGAAGAGATTGCAGTGCCAAACACCAGCGAAATAATCATCATAAAACCGATAACATATAAGGGAGAGGTTTTCTTCATGCCTGCGGGGCCCCTTTCCGGCGGTCTTTAATACGATTAATCCACAGATCAAGAGATGGAGCGAGTATGTTGCCGAGCAAAAGAGAAAACGCTGCACCTCCGGCAAAAATGCTTTTGAAGCGGAAAACGACAATCATAATGCCAATAAAGAACCCATAAATCCATTGTGACAGGGTAACTTTTGGCGCGCTGACCGGGTCAGTAACCATAAACACCGCAACATAGAAGAGCGCACCGGAAGATAAAGTAAAAAGCGGGGAAGGTACAGACTGGATATCAAAGACATACCTAAAAATGAGAGAAGAGGAAAATGCCCCCAGCAAAGTCCCGGCAGTTAAACGCCAGTTTGCTGTTTTTGTCCACAATAAGTAAGCGCCCGAGAGCATGATAACCAACGTGGAAACTTCACCGATTGAACCCGCGCCCAAAACCATTTTCTGTCCTTCATATTCAAACGTAGTTCCTATATTGCCAAGAAACAAGGAAAGAATTGAACTGGTAAAACCATAATTTTTGCTGGCCCACATGGGGGTTGCAGAGGTTATCGCATCAACCGCTTTCAGTCCCGCATCAGTAATAAATCGGGGGGTTTGTTCCAAAGCGGTCATACTCCAATGACCGAATCCGCCGGGAAAACCGGTGAATACCGGTATAAAGTGGCCTGTTATTTCAATGGGAAAGCACACGAAAACAAAGGCGCGTCCAACGATAGCAGGATTGAATACATTCTTTCCAAATCCGCCAAACATCTCTTTCGCAAATAAGATAGCGATAATAACGCCAACGGCAACGATCCATAATGGTGTGGTCGGTGGCAGGGAAAGGGCATATATCCCAGCTGTAACAAAACATGCATAACTTACCTTGCCCTTTCGCAAGGAAGCCATGAACCATTCCGTCAGAAAGGCAAATAGCATGGAAACCGTTATAATACTTACAACATACCAGCCAAAAAAATAGATTGCAACAGCCGCGACCGGCATGAGCGAATACAGCACACGCAGCATTATATTTTGTCTTAAAAATTGGGGGGAAGAAAGCATTTTTATACCAAAGAAATGTCCCTAATAAATAATGTCACGCTTTTCATTGAAGAAGCTAAAAGGATTAATGAAAACTAAGATTAATTTTTACAAAAAATTTTTATTTAAAGTTAAGAGTCAATTATTATACCAAAGTAACTATTTTAAAAAATATCGTGTAAATATGTCCTAGCCATAATCAAAAGTGGCATTTAGAAAAATGTAAACAAACAGCAAGATTAAATTGCAGGATGTTTTTGTCAAGAATTTTAGACCAAAATTCTATCAATTTAGATTTAAGGGTGAAAGTTATGGATAGGATTATTGAATATCAGATATATGGTAAAAGAGAGAAATTGATGAAACCGCATAAAGTTTAATATGAATAATCAAAAAAGATATGTCTTATTTTCACAATAACTTTAACAACAGAACGCCAGAAAAATGCGGGATTTAGACGGGCAAGATTTTTTAAATAAATGCAGGTTATTTTATAAGTTCCTGTTACCGTGCCTTCATACGGTTTTATTTTTTGCTTGACATCAAGATATTATCCGTGCTAAAAAGACCGATGAAATAAAAAACATACCGATAAAGGCAAACCCTGAGCGATCAGGGGACGCAAAGTAAAGGGTCTTGAAGCCTACAAGGAAGTAGTTGAGAGACGCTGACGAAAAAAAGACAGCCTTACTGCCGAAGATGTTTGCCAGTGAATATCTTTGTAGTAAGGCTTTTTTGTTTTTAAGGTCTTTATTAGAATACACCATTCTCAACAAAAACAGGGAGGTGACCCATGAAGAAAAGTATAGTCATTAGTTCATTGTTTCTTGCGTGTCTGATTTTGACCTCGAACGTGACCCTCGCCCAAAAACCCCAAACATTTCAGTACGCAGTAAAATTCATCTGTGGAAAATCAACCGGTGAAGTTGTTGCCAAAGGGATGTATTTTACTGCCATTAACGTGCACAATCCGAACAACACCGAAGTCAAATTCCAGAAAAAGTTCGCCATTGCCATGCCTATGGAAAAACCAGGGCCGGTCTCTAAATTCTTTGATGCCAAACTTGGTCCTGATGAAGCGCTGGAAATCGACAATAGAGATATCTTTGAACATACCAGGACCGCTGCCGGTTTCGTCAAGGGATTCGTGGTTATTGAAAGTGATGCAGAGCTGGACGTAGTTGCCGTGTATACCGCAGCCGGTAAAACAAACCAAGTTGAAACACTTCATATTGAACGCATATCTCCCCGGACCCTTGAGCATCCATCAACGGTTTGCGTGGACTTTGAATCACCGCTCGTTGCCGGCACTCAGTATGGGGTACCAGCCGGGAATAGCAGTGGTGATGTAGTCTTTACGGCACATGGAATCCCTGTCTCTGTCTACAATTTCGACTTCGCCGGCGGAGGAGGAACGTTCAAAGTCGCGCGCGTTGAAACGGCACCCGTTCCCTTTGGCAGCGGTCAGAGCATCCGCACAAACAATATCAATTTAGAATTTGACTTCAGCCAGCTCAATTTTCAGCCTTCTGAGGTGCAGTTAGAATTCCTCGATCTTGGCGGCCATGAAAACATTTCGGTTAACGGAAGCCCAGTATTCGCCGGGGAGCTTTCATCAGTTCCTAATCCGATTGGTGGGGTGAGTATTGCTGTCAATACGGTAACGGCTCAAGGCAGCAAGAAAGGTATAGTAACCCTGACTGGGGCAGTAAAAAATCTCAGAATTGGTGGCCAGGAGTTCTGGATTGATAATGTTTGTGTGAAGAAATGAAGGTGAGAAGGGATGGAACTGACTTTGGCAGTGAAGAAAAACAGGTTAGAAATCCGCGGAAGGCGGAATATAGTCTTATCAGAAATATACAGAAGAAAGGGGGAACTGTTATCGGCACGAAAGGCGTAAAAAACAATATTTTCATAAGACAATTCCAATGTTAGGCCAGCCCGGAGTCTGGTACTTTGTCAGAAGAAAAGGAGGTATTTACCAATGAAAACGCTATCTTTAAAAATATTTATAGTATTGGCAATGTTGATAATGGTGGTTGATGCTTATGCGGATGTGAAAGAGCCTCAGAGAACGCAAGGATTAATAGCACCGGCTCCACAAGGAGATTACAATCTCGTGTTTCTTAAGGGGCGTGGTAAATTTGTTTCGGCAGAAATAACAAAACAAGGAGGAGCCACTGATCTCACATTTGTTAATCTCGATATTGACGGAAGAAATGTTGTTAGTATATCCATAGCTGCTTTAAAAAACATCGGGCTCACCCAGGATAATCCATATGGGCTGGTTTTATTACAGCCTACGGGAGACCCTAAAACGTTTACCATCGGATTTTCATCCCCCCTGATTTTTAAATCAGAGTTGAAGTTGTCAGCTACGGTAAAGGAAGACGGTGTCGTGCAAATACTTGCAAATGTTATCCATGGAAAGTGAATAAGAGATAAAGACCGGCGGAGTCTGGTCTACAAAAATACAAATTTAATTAGGCCTTTGTCGACTTTTTATTATAAGGCTAAACCCACCCCTGAATCCCCTCCCAGGAAGGGACTTCTTTAGTCCCCTCTTGAGAGGAGGTTGGGGGTGTGTAAGGCAGTCGCAGAGAAGTTTGAAATTCCTATACATTTAATTTCCGAATCTGGCTATCAGAATAAATACTTGATGTTAAACGCCCGCCTTCGTTGCCCATCGGCAACATTCAATGCCGTTTGATCTCCATTTTCACAAAGACATATCTGCATGATACTCTTCGAGCAATTCGTCACTAATCACAGCTTGAGAAGCTATCTTCTTACGAAGATATTTCAGACCTACAGAGCACAAGATCCATACCTATCACGTCCTGCACGCAGTTGAACTTTCCCATGACATGAAAAAAATAAAAAATATCATGCATGTCACTTTCACTAAACTACCTTGAAAAAGATGAATGAATTTGATACTGTGGTAAATTCTTATTATTGAGTAATCCAATCGTTAACGGGGCTAATATAAAACCGGATTTGCTCAAACAAGATTTTTTTCCCTTTAGATTTTCTGTAACCTCTGTGGTAAAGGTGTTTTTAAATGAAAACGATACGGGTTCATCTGTCTGCAAATAGTTACAATATCCATATCGACAAGATGCTTCTCGAAAGAATCGGGGATATCCTGGTTGAAGAGGAAATGCCTTGCAAAACGCTTTTGATAACCGACAAAAACGTTGAAAAGGTTTATGGCGAAATTGTGTCCAAAAGTCTTTCCCGGAACAAGTTTGATGTCAGAGTTGTCTCTTTACAGCCCGGGGAAGATCAGAAGAACCTGGAAACAGCATTGACGATTTACGATGCATGCTTTGACCACAAGCTGGACAGGAACTCCCTTATTGTTGCCTTAGGCGGTGGCGTGGTGGGTGACATCAGTGGTTTTGTGGCTGCAACCTTTATGAGAGGCATCCCCTTTATTCAGGTGCCTACTTCACTCCTGGCGCAAGTGGACAGCAGTATCGGGGGCAAGGTGGCAGTAAACCACCCAAAGGGGAAAAATATGATCGGGAGTTTTTATCAACCAAAGGCAGTTTTTATCGATACCGGCACACTCACAACGCTACCAGCAGCAGAACTTGTTGCGGGGCTTGTGGAAGTTATCAAATACGGAGTCATCCGTGATGCTGAATTATTTGAATTTATAGAAAATTCTCTCTATGATATATTACAATTGAATGATCATGCCCTTCTGAAAATCATCGCCACATCGTGTCAGATCAAGGCAAACGTTGTGGAAGAGGATGAAAAAGAAACACACCTGCGGGCAATATTAAACTACGGACATACCATAGGCCATGCTATCGAGACCCTCACCGGGTACAAAAAATACCGGCATGGAGAGGCAGTAGCCATCGGTATGCTGTATGCCACGGAAATTGCCATTGATATGGGATTAACCGATACTTCGGTGTTAGAACGGCAACGTTCGTTAATCAAAAGGCTGGGGTTGCCGCTTCATACAGGATTAAACCCCGATGATATTGTAAAGACGTTATACACAGATAAAAAAGTGGTCAGAGGAAGGCTCCGTTTTATCTTACCCATAAAAATTGGCGGGGTTATAATATCCGATCAGGTGACTGAAGAAATTTTATATCGGGTATTAAGCAAGCCGATTTAACAAAAAGGCATTTCAAAGTTTGTGGTACTTTTAGAAAATAGTTATCTGCGTACCTCTGTAAAAATCTGTGTCTTATGGAATGAAAGGAAATCGCATTGACAGAATTTGAGGCCCTCTTACGCCTGAATATGACGAAGGGGGTTGGAATAAGGACGTATAAAACACTCCTGGAAAGGTTCGGTTCTTCGGAGGCAATTCTTGATGCTACCCGGTCGGAACTGGAAGCAGTGCCAGGCATCGGTCCGAAGCTCGCCCATGCAATTGCCGATGAATCCAAAAATATCAACATTGAATGTGAAATTAATCTGGCCAAAGAGAAGAAGGTTCAAATCCTGCCTTACACAAGCGAGCAGTATCCGAAACATCTCAAAAATATTTACGACCCGCCGCTCGTCCTTTATGTCAAGGGTAACATAGTCGAAACCGACATCCTTGCCCTTGCTATTGTAGGCGCACGCCGCTGCACCTATTATGGCCTCGCGCAGGCAGAGCGTTTTAGCCGTCAACTTGCACAGAAGGGGCTTTGCATTGTAAGTGGCATGGCACGCGGAATAGACGCTGCCGCTCATCGTGGCGCTATCAGCTCCAATGGACGCACCATTGCAGTGCTCGGCTGCGGACTGGGAGTCATTTACCCCAGGGAAAATATTGAACTGGCGGAACAAATCGCTCAACACGGCGCTATCATATCTGAATTTCCCATGAATACCCCCCCGGATTTTCGTAATTTCCCGCCAAGAAACAGACTGATCAGCGGCTTGTCGCTGGGCGTGCTTGTTGTTGAATCATCATTGAAAAGTGGTTCTTTGATAACGGCACAGTGGGCGCTCGAACAGGGAAAAGAGGTCTTCGCCATTCCCGGTAATATTGACAGCATTTACAGCCGGGGTACTCACAAACTGATCAAGGAAGGCGCCAAACTTGTTGAGGATATTAATGACATCATTCAAGAGTTAGGGCCAATTGCTGAAACCTTGAACGACACCGAAGCACCGGTAACCAATGATCCTAGGAGCCTGGTGCTTAATTCCCAGGAAAAGAAAATATTCTCACTCCTGTCCAGCAGCCCAAGAGACATAGACGAAATTATACGCATCGCAAAACTTCCTACCTCTGTTGTCTCAAGCACGTTGCTTATTCTTGAAATAAAGAAGTTGGTAAAACAGCTTTCAGGCAAAAGGTTCGTCAAGGCATAGTTGTTCGATATGAATTCATTCGTCCACCCATTTCTTTCCCGATAGAAAAACACCTCATTGGCATCTTTCTTGCCCATTGTCCACGTATTGTTAAATTATAAAAAATTATTTTTGATTCTTTACGGAAATCAATTGATACATTACTATTTATAAACTGCTGTCATTACAAGAGAAATGATTCCTGTTCTCATGATAATCAGGAGGTTTTTGTGAAAAAAAAGAAACGGAAATTAATCCAGGAGTATAGAACGACATGTCTAAAATCCTGGATAAATGCAAACGTTCGGAAGCTTTATTTTTGTTGTTATTGTTACAATTTTTGTTAACACGTATTTTAGAGTGAGGAGGTGAATGTTTTTATGAATCTTATAAAATGGGATAGTACGAGCCCTTTACACAGCCTTACCCATATCCAGCGAGAGATGAGCGATTTATTGGATATTTTAAGCTCCAATCCTCAAATGGAAGGCTATGTGAGTGTGGAATTTCCACCGATTATCGTATCTGTCAATGAGGATAGTGTTTTTGTCCGCGCAGAACTTCCCGGAATTAATATCAGCAACCTGGATGTACAGGTTGTGAACGATGTACTCTCTCTGAAAGGCGAGAGGAAACCGATCATTGCCACGGTGAAGGCAACCTATTTACGAAGGGAAAGGAACTACGGAACGTTTGCACGTTCTATTATGTTGCCTGAGAAGGTCGATGCGGAAAAAGTAACGGCCTCTTATAAAAATGGTGTGTTAATGGTGAAACTACCTAAGGCAGCCGAGACGAAACCAAGGCAAGTTATGATTAAAAAGGCGTAACGAAAGAGGAGAACTTTACATGGAAACAAAAGAACATCCAGCCGTAGAAAAAAAGAAGATCACCCCTGACAAATGTGTCGTGACGGGAAAGGGGGAGTGGTACTTTCCTCTGTCTGATATTTATGAAACCACGGACAACTTCACCATTTTGATCGATATGCCAGGGGTTGGCACTGAGAATATCACTATTGATATGAAGGATAATGAATTAGTGATCAACGGTGAGGTTTCTCAAGAGACGTATACCGATGAGAAGGTAATCTACAATGAATATAATATCGGACATTATCACAGGCACTTTGTTGTCTCAGACGCCATTAACAGGGACAAAATTGAGGCAAAGATGTCAGATGGCGTTTTGACTCTCGTTTTGCCTAAGGCAGAACATGTAAAACCAAGAAAGATCGAAGTCAAGGTTGAATAACTTCACACTTTGCAGGAGGCATCATGGATCTGATATTCCTGCCGCGGAGAGGCACACAAATGGGAATTGTCGTGAATAAAACAGAATGCGTCGGCTGCGAAGAATGCCTGCATGTTTGCCCCGTGGAAGCTATTATCATGAAAGATGAAAAGGCAGAAATCGTGCAGCACCGGTGTGACCAGTGTGAGCGATGCATCCCGGTATGCCCTGTAAAGGCAATCAATATTGTATCTGCACAATTACATAAGGGTTGTATGTAATTTTTATAAACGTTTTAAATTGCGGAGGTAAATAAGATGGCAGAATCGACTTTGTTTTGTCAGGTCAATACCCTGGCCACAGGTCCCGCGGATACGGCAAAGAAACACGTACCGGTGATTACTGTGGCGGGAAATGTAAAGATGGGGCAGCCCTTCTCAGTAAATATAAAGGTGGGAGAGACACTTCATGGAATGGAGAACGGGCATTTCATTCAGTTTATAGACCTTTATAGCGGGCACATCTATATTTCACGTGTGGATTTTACTGCGGAGCTTAGCAAACCGGAAGTAACACTGAACGTTGTTTTGCACCACGAAGGGGTGAGAACGCTTCGGGCATTTTGTCGTTGCAACCTCCATGGTATCTGGGAGGGAACAAAAGAAGTGCATGTTACGAAATAATTTTTTAAAAAGTTCAGGGGGGTTATTATGATAAAAGTAAAAACCTTTACTTCATCATTACGGATATTCCATGTCCATAACGAGCTCATAGAATTGGATAAAGTAGTGAATGATTTTTTACAGCAGAACACTGTCAAAAGGGTGGTTTCTGTTTGTGACACTACTACGAACACCAATGGTGATACGATGGGTATTATCCGTGTTGTCACCTATGAAGAATAAGACGCTTGATTTCGCCCGTTTAAAAGGGCGAATTGGATCAAAAACGCTTCTATCACAACCGGCGTAAATTTGAAAAAATTGTCAATGCATGGTATTAAATTTAAAGGAGAAAAGATATGTTTAATAAAGGGCTCTTTGCGGCAACATTTGCAGTCGTTGCCGGTGCAACTGCTTATTTTTCCGGAATCCCTGTTTCAATGGCTGAAATCGATGCAAACAAATTGTATATGAACCATTGCAAAACCTGTCATGGTGAGGATGGCCATCCTACAGACCTTGGGCTGGGTTTAGGTGCGCGTGAGTTTGCTGATCCGTCTTGGCAGGCAAAGACAACCGATGAACGGATTATCGATCAAATTACCAATGGAACGCCGGAGAAGATGATGCCATTTAAGGAAAAACTGACCACAGAGGAGATTAAGGCATTGGTACCTGTTATCAGGAGTTTTAGGAAAAAATAAATCCACCTTCATGAGACACCCTTATCTTTTGTGGAGAAGTTTTTTGATCAGGGACAATTGGAAAAAGTCCACAGGTTATGCATTATCTTTTTTGAGTTGCTTCTGTTTGTGTTTCGGTTTCTCAACAGTTTATGGACAGGAAGGCGAAGAAGTTGATGCGAAAAGTCTATTCGAGTACCACTGCGCCACCTGTCATGGCGCCGATGGCAAAGGCACCAAAAGAGGGCATGAGCTGAAGGCCCCCAATTTTGCGGATGCTAATTGGCAGGCGGCGAAAACGGACGAAGAAATACTGAATTCCGTTATTAACGGCAAGAACAAGATGCCCCGGTGGAGCGATAAATTACAACCGGAAGAGATACAAGCCCTTGCCAGATACGTCCGAAAACTTGCCCCTGAAAAGAGGTCGTAGAATCACATTGATTTTTGGTAACAGTTCACCCACCTTTTGTTCCACACTGAACAGGAACTGAATATTATCTGGATAGCCCTGTCAGGGTTTTAAACACTGACAGGGTTGACTCATAAATTTTGTGCTTCGGATTTAGTCTTTTCCGACTTGTTCGGGTAGGGGATGGCGCATACAACACGAAAGGGAACCAATACGTGACAAAAAGAATCGGAGTATTAACGGGCGGGGGTGATTGTCCGGGGCTGAATGCCGTTATTCGTGCCGTAGTAAAATCTGCCTCTGTAAAATATGCCTGTGAAGTGATTGGGATTGAGGATGGCTTTGACGGTCTCGTGTTGCCTAATAAAACGCGTGTCTTAACGCTGCAGGACATTCGCGGAATACTCTCCATCGGTGGAACGATCCTGGGTACAACGAACCGATCGAATCCTTTTGAATACAAAGTTACCATAAACGGAAATTCTGAGGTGAGAGATGTCTCTCATGAGGTGATAAAAAACATTCAATCGCTTGGTTTGGATGCCCTGATTGTCATCGGCGGCGACGGTTCTCTCAACATCGCTTATGAATTATTCAAGATGGGCTGCCCGATTGTCGGTGTACCCAAGACGATTGACAATGATATCCTGGCAACGGATGTCACCTTTGGATTTAATACTGCGGTACAAACGGCTACAGAAGCGCTGGATCGTTTACACACCACGGCGGAAAGTCATCATAGGGTTATGGTAGTTGAAGTAATGGGCCGTTATGTGGGTTGGATAGCCTTAAAAACGGGGGTCGGAGGCGGTGCAGATGTGATACTTATTCCCGAAATCCCCTTTGATATGGAAAAGGTGTGCAAGAAGATTGACGATCGCAAAAGTAGCGGCAGCAGATCCAGCATTGTGGTAGTGTCTGAAGGAGCAAAACCCATCGGGGGGGATGTTTCAATACTTCACACAGCGGAGACGGGCGGCAGTGCTGAACGTCTTGGTGGGATTGGGAATAAGGTTGGGGCCAACATCAAGTGCTCCGGGATGGAGGTGCGAGTCACGGTCCTGGGACACCTGCAAAGAGGCGGGTCCCCATGCGCCTTTGATCGTATCCTGTCAACTCAATTTGGAGTGGCTGCGGTGGACTTGACTGCCAGGAAACGGTTTGGGGAAATGGTATGTCTGAGGGGGCAAAAGATCGAAGCTGTTTCCTTGGGCGATGTTGCTAAGGGTCAAAAAAAGGTACCAACCGAAGAAGGGTTGGTAAAAGCGGCAGAAGCGATAGGAATTAGTTTTGGGCGATAAAGTTAGTACGTTTGCTTTGAAAACTTTGCTATATATTACAGGAGGATGCTATTTTGAGTATGGCGTATATTATCCTTGGTAACGGAGTGGCTGGAACTGAAGCGGCAAGGAATATTCGCAAAATCGATCCTTCGGCTGAAATTATGATTTTTACCCAGGACCATTATCCTCTCTATTTCAGGCCCAGAATTCCTGATCTTTTGGCCAAAGAGGTTACTGCTGAGCAAATTTTTGTATATAAAACAGAATGGTATTATAAAAACAAGATTCAGTTGTATCTCAATTGTATAGTAAAGAGTATTGATCAAAAAAATCAAACAATCGTCCTTACCGATGGGTCTCATTTTAGCTATAGCAAGTTGTTACTCGCTACGGGCAGTACGGGCTTCGTACCGTCTATTGATGGAATCAATACCACGAGAGATATTTTTACCTTACAAACTATCGAAGATGGAAGAATCACAGGGGCGATTTTCCTGGGCGATATAAAGAATGCGTATGAGATAGGAAAACTTATGGAAAAGAAGGCAGACGTGAGTAGCTATAAAGAAAAAATATTGGAATCTGATTTTGACATTAAAAACCTATTGAAATGAAAGGGTTTTGATTATGGAAATAATTTTTAAAAAATTTATTGATTGTCTGAAATTTTTTCCTGAAAAATCATATATAAATTCTGTATTAGCTTTTGGCCTGCTCATTGTCGGTATAATTGCCGCAATCCTTATTCTCACCGTGCTTGGTAAGGTCAACCCTCCCAAACATCAGAAGTTTTTCAGAGATGCGCATCGCATATGCGGCTATATTTTTTTCGCCTTCTATTTATTTATTTGTTCCATAATGTTTCAAAAACTCATGGGATTTTCTATGCTGCCGCCAAAGGCTACGATTCACTCCTATATCGGAATTACTATTTTCCCGATGATACTTGCTAAAATATTCATCGTCAGGTTTTATAGAAAATTTTATAATAGCTTGCCGATTTTTGGCATGATTATTATCATCGCCACGTATCTCCAGATTCCTTTGTATGCAGGATTAGACATATTCACCTCCATGAAAAACCCCGAGCCTGCCCTCACTGAAAACAAAAGGTTAGTTTGGATGGATAATAATATTGATCAAAAGGTTGCCCATCGAAAATATTTTCTCTGCCCTTCCATGGAAAGCGTCTTTCCTTATGTCAAAGCTGACGCTTTTTGGAAAAATTACGCGCCGTCTACCTGTGCAAAGGATCCGGAAATTCCGGACGATTCAAGGATTTTACCGGCGGGATATTTCGTTAAAAATCAGGGGATCTGCGATGGCGGGAAGGCAGATGGAAAAATAGATGAATGGTTGCAGACGTGGGAATGAGGATCATTTTGAAAAAGGGAGGGTGTTATGTGCGTTGATTTATTCAGTCTTCGCAATAAAGTTGATCTTGTTACGGGCGCTGGTAAAAGACCTGGAAAATCAATGACCTGGCGCTTTCTGGGTCGGGCGCTCACGTAGCCGTAAAATAGCCAGACACAGCCGGATATTGAAGCCGCCGGGAATAAAAACCCGCTTTACCTTATAATTTAAAGGAGATTTGCTGACATGAAGATGGTAAAAGTTATACAACCTGTTTTTGGATGCGCGATCGTTTTGTTTTTAGCTATACAAGGACTTCACGGGAGTGACTTCCCGTTATTTCCCCCCATCGGGCCACTTCCACCGGTGACAATCCCTGCGGATAATCCACAAACCGAAGCAAAGATTGAACTAGGCAAAAAACTCTATTTCGATCCCCGCCTTTCGGGAAATAACTGGATTAGTTGCGCGACGTGTCACAACCCGGCACTGGGGTTTGCCGATGGATTACCCAGGATGCTGGGTGGGCCAGCCGCCAAAGAGGGCGGGAGAAACTCACCCACCATAATTAATAGCGCCTATAATGAATTCCAGTTCTGGGATGGCCGCGCTGCCACTCTGGAAGAACAGGCGCTAGGCCCCATACAGAATCCGAATGAGATGCACGAGGCACTGGACAATGTTGTAAGAAAGTTGAGCGGAATTCCCGATTATGTCAAGGCGTTTAAAGAAGTCTTTGGGACGGGTGTAACCGCCGACGGTATAGCCAGGGCTATTGCTGCATTTGAACGCACGATTGTATTTGCAAACTCTCCTTTTGATCGATACATGCAGGGTGACAAGCATGCCATGAGTGAATCAGCAAAGCGAGGCATGGATTTGTTCCTTGATAAAGCTGAGTGTATCAAGTGTCATAACGGACCCAACTTTACTGATAATAAGTTTCACAACATCGGCGTACCTGCTGATGGCCCACTGAAGGAAGATTTAGGGAGGTACAACGTCACAAAGAATGACGCTGACAAGGGGGCATTTAAGACGCCTACCCTGAGAAATATTACTGATACAGGCCCATACATGCACAACGGATTCTTCCCCACGTTGTTTGAGGTTGTTCAGTTTTACAATGGGGGTGGAGGAAGAAGCGAAAACAAGAGTCCTGACATCCATGCCCTGAATTTGACCGGGCAGGAAGTCAATGACCTTATAGAATTTATGAAGGCTTTGACCGGAGAGCTGGTTCAGATCAAGTACGATGCCGTACCCCTTATATATCCTAATTTGCCAAAGGGTTTCTAATATTTCGGTCAGGGTTTTCTGATCAGAGCATATCCGCCATCTTACTGACAAGGACAAGGCCGCAGGGATACGGTGCGCCATGTCCCTGCCACGAAATTGCTCGTTCAATTACAGAAAGCAGGAGTGAATGCAAATGAAGGCAACGATAAATAGCTCGTGGCAAACGGCGCTCATACAGCTCGATACCGTATCGAAGATGATGATGCTTCCGGATGACATCCATCAGATGCTGAGAAATTTTGATCGTATATTGACTGTTTCCCTTCCTGTACGGATGGACGATGGTTTTATGAGGGTTTTCAACGGATTTCGGGTACAGCACAATGCGTCGCGAGGTCCTTATAAGGGCGGGGTTCGATACCATCCCGAACTTACCCTTGATGATTTAATGGCGCTGGCAATGGAGATGACATGGAAGTGTTCCCTGGCAGGAGTGCCATTTGGCGGCGCTAAGGGCGGTATTATTTGTAATCCCAAAACCTTTTCAAAAGATGAATTGGAAAGGCTCACACGCCGCTATACGTATGCCATCATGCCCATTATTGGCGTTGAAAAGGATATCCCCGCCCCGGACGTCAATACCAATGAACAAATCATGGCATGGATGATGGATACCTACAGCATAAACAACGGATATTGCACGCCGGGGATTGTGACAGGCAAACCCCTGAATATCGGCGGCTCTCTGGGAAGAACCGATGCGACCGGACTTGGCATTACCTTCACCATTGCCAATGCTGTTAAAAATACGAAAATGAACCTAAAAGGCCTGAAGGTGGCAATTCAGGGGTATGGAAATGTGGGGTCTGCCGTCGGCAAATTCCTCAGTGAAATGGGCTGTAAGATCATTGCCGTGAGCAGCTCGAAAGGCGGTGTCTATAATCCAAAGGGTCTCCGTCACGATATCCTCATAAAACATTATAAAGAAAATGGTTCTTTCGAACATTTTCCGCATGGAGAAAGCATAACAAACGCATCCCTATTTGAGCTGCCTTGCGACGTGCTGGTGCCTGCGGCAATGGGCAACCAGATTACAAAGGAGAATGCGGACAAAATAAAAGCAAAGATGATTGTTGAGGGCGCCAATGGACCTACAACAATAGAGGCGGATCATATATTGACTAAACGTAAAATACCTGTTGTTCCTGATATTTTGGCCAATGCGGGCGGCGTGATTGTTTCCTATTTCGAGTGGGTACAGGACGTGCAGTGTTATTTCTGGTGCGAACATGAGGTAAATACAAAACTAAAGGATATCCTGGATCGCACGTACCGGGAAGTATATACCCTTGCTCAGGAAAAGAAATCAAATATGCGCGCTGCGGCCATGAACATTGCTGTGAAAAGGGTCGCAGACGCAATCCAGGTACGAGGTTTGTATCCGTGAAAAATACCGCAGGACAGCAACACAACTGTTGCGCTACATATTCCGTCTCACTCGGGAACAGGAGAATAATACCGTATGAAATTTGAAATTTTTAATGACGCAGAGGCACTGAAGATTGCGATAAATATTGAGGAAGAGGGCATGGAGTTTTATTCTATCCTCATGAAAAGCGCAAAAGACGATAAGATAAGGAAAATATTTTCAAAACTTGCTTTGGCCGAAAAGGAACATTTGGCTCTTTTTCAAAAGGCATATCTCGAAACAACCTCTCCGTCAAGTTCTTTAGCGGGGTGTGAGGATTACACTGTGGACCTGTATTTAAAATATCTGGTTGATACGGGTGTCTTTACTCAAAAAGGTGAAGCCCGAAGGCTTGCGACAGAAATAAAGTCTGATATCGATGCATTGAAAATCGGCATTCAGGCCGAGAAGGACTCAATTCTTTATTATAGTGAGGCGTCAAAAAACACGAAATACGAGGCAGGCAAAAAGGCCTTTGAGCATCTGACAAACGAAGAGAAAAACCACTTAAGGTTACTTGCGGAACAACTGGAAGTATTAAGGCACACCGCTAAGTAGGCCAGGCGAAACGAAGTGCACCCAAAAAACATGGTTCCTCTAACAAACAGAAAGGTGGTGAGGCAAGAAATTGAGAGATTATATTGCTAAGTTTCATGATTTCTAATCATTGCAAATTTTCAAGTTAGTCATGAAGTCATTAAGGCACTAAATTTTTTCTTTGTGACTTTATGTCCCGGTGTTAAAAAACAAGAACCATCTAAATGAAGAGAGGAGGAGGAGGAACATGCGGCAAGGAGCACTAAAATACAGAAGAGTACTGACGGCAATGTTTGTCCCTGCGCTTGTTGCAAGTATAAGTTATGCTCAGGAAAAACAAGAGGGAAAGAAATCGGTGAGAACCAGTTATGCACCCGTGACCATAACCGAGCCCTTTGATGAGACAATGACCAGAATGAGATCTGCGAAATCCGAGGTCATGAAACGCCACAAGGATTTACTCAATGAACGTTATGACCTAAGCAAGAGGCCCGTTAAAACCGTAACCATGTCCCGGGGAAAACCCATCCAGGAAGGTGTACGGGTTAAGCTCCCTAAAGACGTAACCTGGGAGAATCTGGCGGCTATGACGCCGGAAGATATCCGCGAAAAGGGCCTTTTCCCTGGCGGATTTATGCCGCTTCCACACCCAAACCATGCAGAAGGCGGTATGCTCTTTCCAAAATTCCACATCGACGAGATCAGGAAACACGAAAAACGCGACCTCGTCCGTTTCGACCTCGATTATGACTTGCCTGACCACTTTTTACCAGAGTTCCCGCCGGCAATCTATTTGACCACACGGCCTGACCTGGGTGATGTCTCTAAGGGCAATCTGGTAACCATTGCAAACTATTATGAGCTTTTTAACGGGATACTGAATCCCAAACAGCTTGAAGGCTTAAGGCTGCTGGTAACTCCTTTTCCGCAGCAGCAATTCAATCCGACAGAAGACCGTCGTTCGGAACAGCCGGGTCTTGGGGTTGCTTGCTTTGATTGCCACGCAAACGGACACACCAATGCTGCCACCCATCTGGTTGGCGATATTCGACCACAGGAATTTCGTCATCGCCTCGATACCCCCTCCCTGCGCGGGGTAAATATCCAGAGATTGTTCGGCTCACAACGGGCATTGAAAAGCATTGAGGACTTTACGGAGTTCGAGCAACGTGGGGCTTATTTTGATGGTGACCCGGTTATTGCCACAAAAAAAGGCGTTAACATCCTCGAACGGGGAAGCCAGGTGCACTTTATGGCTGAGGTTCAGGGGCTACTGGATTTCCCACCGGCACCAAAGCTGAACATTTTTGGCATGTTGGATAAAAACAAGGCCACAGAAGCTGAAATTCGGGGACAAGACCTGTTCTTCGCTAAAGCCAGATGTTCCATATGCCATCAGCCGCCCTATTATACAGATAACCTCATGCACAACCTGAAGGTAGAGCGTTTTTATAAACCGCGCATAATCAATGGACTCATGGCCAGCGCGGACGGTCCCATCAAGACCTTCCCGCTCCGCGGTATCAAGGATTCACCGCCATACTTACACGATGGAAGGTTACTGACCCTGGAAGACACAGTTGAGTTCTTTAACCTGATCCTTGAAGTCAAGCTCACAAAACAGGAGAAAGAGGATCTGGTGGCCTTTCTGAGGGCATTATAGTAGTAAATCATAACGAGGATTGGCCACAACCATGAAGAGTCACCAGACACTGAACGACGAATACTGTCGTTTGTTTTTTGATAAATTCGAAATTCAAATATCGAAATCCGGAATAAATTCCATTATCACATGACAGAAATTTAAAACGAGGTTTGGAATATTTGAATTTGTAATTTTGAGATTGTTTCGGGTTTCGAGTTTCGAATTTCGTGCTTTGGATCTAGCGGTTTTTCATGAAAAAACTTGCTAAAAAAGAAGTATTACAGGAAAATATCATAAGGAGATTGTTATGCTTGACAGACGGGAATTTTTAACAATAACAGGCCTGGGAGGGGCCGCAGTATTATTCGGTATTACTAACCCTTTAAACGCATCAATACTAGAAAAGGAGGAAAAAGACATGTCATACACAGCAAAGGATTATTCAAAACTCATCGGGATGGAGGGATTCAGCGAAACACTTTTAAAAAATCACTTTACCCTCTATCAGGGGTACGTGACAAACACAAACAAAGTACTCGACATTCTCGGTCAGATGTTGAAGGATGGAAAGACGGCAACTCCGGAATTTGCAGAATTGAAGCGGAGGCTTGGATGGGAATTCAATGGGATGAGGCTCCACGAATATTATTTTGAGAATCTTGGGAAAAAAGGCGGCATCAACAAAGAGGGCGCCCTTGCCAAAAAGATGGCAGTGGATTTTGGCAGTTATGAGATATGGGAGAAGGACTTCAAGGCAGTGGGAACCATGCGGGGAATCGGTTGGACCGTCCTTTATCAGGACAACACGAATGGGAGGCTCATCAACTTTTGGATAAACGAGCATGATGTCTCTCATCCGGCAGGGTGTAATCCCCTCTTGATCATGGATGTCTTTGAGCATGCTTTTATGCATGATTATGGTCTCAAAAGGGCAGACTACATCGAGGCTTTCTTTAAGAATATTGACTGGTCAGCAGTAGAGGCGAGGCTGAAGTAAGATAGAATAACCCTGTCAGGGTTTTAAACCCTGACAGGGAAGACTTGTTACATTTGAATTTACAATCACCCCCGATCCCCTCCTTCAGAAGGAGGGGACTGAGGGAAGGTATTGATAAAAGGTTTTCATGTTTCTCCCCTGCAAGGAGGGAATTTGCCCTGTTTGATAAAAAACCTCTCCAAAGGTAAGGCCGGGGATTTATCTAGCAGGATGAGGCCGATATGATCATATTTTACAGGAAAGGAGGTGAATAACAAAAGGGTGCATTCCCGATTTTTTGTAAATCTGGTAGGGTGGGCATCGCCCACCAAACATCTCGTTCACGTTGCCTATTTTTTGGTGGACGATGCCCACCCTACTCCATATGGCAAGGCACGCCTTGCCGCTACAATTTTATACGATATACCCAGTT
>JABWAQ010000109.1 GCA_013360945.1 Candidatus Brocadia sp. | reverse complement strand
ACATTATATATTTTTTTTGGCATAATCGCATCCTTCCTTGGAAGAAGTATACCAAAATATATTTATAGGTGCAATTTAAATAGAAGCAGGACTAGTTTATCGAGAAGGTTGAAAAATTAACAAGGTTTACCGAATGCCAAATAAAACACTGCCTGACAAATGTCACTCTGTGGTGGTACTAAAAACCAGAAAAAACTATCTTTGCAGTAGATTTAGGATTTGGTATTGTAGTGGTGAGGGATGTACTGGCAACAGTATGCTCACAGTGTGGTGCTGATTGGATTGAAGATGCTATTGCATCGAAGCTAGAGGATATTGTGATGATGCACGTAAGAAATATCATCTCGTAGTAGAAGTTACAACACTCGCTGTTTAAGAAATGTCCTTGATTACCTTATTTGGGTTAAATATTCTTAAAGGTGAGTTTTTACCTTTTACGGATATGTGGTTACTGCGAAGAGTGTAGAGAATGCAGAGAAATAAGATAAAACAGTGCTTTGTAGAAATAGGCAAATTGATCAGGCTAAATTTTAAAATTTACCTTCATTCTTTTAACCTCTCAACTTCGAAAATTTCCCAGAGATTTATCTCGACCCCTTCAAGCGATTTACATGAAAATACTTCATGAGGACCGAAAATTTCACCTTTCGTATACATTGCATCAGCATCTAACCAAAATCTTTCTATATATTCTTCAAGAGGATCGACGACAAGATATTCTCTTACCCCACATCTTTCATAAAGTTGTTTCTTTTCTCTCAAATCTTTCAAAGCCGTGAAAGGCGAGAGTATCTCAATCACAAAGTCGGGCGCTCCTTGAATATTTTTATCGGTAATCTTATTTTTATCACATACAACGAAAACATCTGGCTGGGCAATATCATATTCGGTAAGAATTACATCAACAGGGGCTATAAAAGGTCTGCATGGTTTGTTTGTTAGTTGTTGCTCTAAACGACTAAAGAATTTGCCTGCTATAACCTGATGTTTTACTGTTGGAGCTGGTGTCATATTATAGGCCACACCGTCAATTATCTCCCACCGTTCATCATCAGGCCAGCTAAGGTAATCATTCCATGTATATTTTCTGGCTGATTTTTTTATTAAAGGATATACCATTTCTTCTTTCTTGAAATGGGAAACAAAAAGGAATTTGCAACTATTTAAATATACGAAAATTAATTTTTTACTTAATACCTATTTCTCATTTCTTTGAAAAATGATAAAAAAGCATAAAAGCGATTACACTGAGCTATATGCAATTATTCAAGCATCCACTTTTTTCTATAATAAACAAAAATTAAGATAAAGTTCATAAAAGTTTTTTAAATTCTTCAATACCAAAACCTGCATCCTTTACGATACCAGCCATGGTAAAAGCATCAATCGGATTTGCCCTTGGAATAGTAATGATACGGTTTCCATCTGTCATTACAATGTGCTTCCCTTGCCGTGTTATCCAAAAGCTTGCTTTCTCCAGGGCTTTCACTGCCCGATGGTGATTTTGCCTGGTAGTTTAGGCATAAACTATTTCACTTCTACATAACGGGATTCTTTGTCTTTACTCAATTCATCAACGGTTTGCAGATATGCCTGTATAGCATCTTTTATATTCTCTAAAGCCTCCTCTTCTGTTTTACCCTGCGACCAGCAACCTGGCATACCAGGAACCCAGACGGCATAACCTTCTTCTGTTTTTTTAATATTAACTTTGTATTTCATCTGATAACTTTATTCCCTCTATAATGACCTTAATTCAAACTTTTCAAAATTTGGATTTTTTATCCATTCTTTCCATATCTGATTATCTCATATTATGGTGTTTATTGCTGTTGCTGGCGAGCGATAAATTGGATTTCCATTATTGATACACTGAAGTTGCTTAATTCCTATAGTTCTTCAATAAATTTTCGTGGTGTTAATATCTTAAAACTATAAGGTAAATTCTTCAGACTAAGAAGATCTCTGTCGCCTGTTATCAGAATATTCGCATTTGCTTCTATACAGCATTCAAGCAGTACATTATCTTCGATGTCTCTGCATACAAATATCTTTTTTCCCAGTTGAACAATCTTTGCCTTTGCCACAAAAGCCGCTATACCTGAGATTAATACTTCTAGCTGAATACGATCAATCTTTCCTTCAGACTCAAGTGTTAGTGAACATCACGACATTCATTTAAGAGTTCGGGAGACACATATATATCTGCTTCTGTGAATGCTTTCTTAACAGCTTTTCCTGGAATTCCACCGAAGACGAATGCAGAAATAAGTACATTTGTATCAATAACTACTTTATTTCTTTTCTTCGTAGGCTTTTCTCCTTACTCGTTTAACAGCACTATCTATATCTTTCATTGTTAGTTTTGTCTTTTTAAAGGCCTCTCTGGCAATCTTAAGGGTTGCATCAAGCCTTTCTTCAGGGGAAAGCACTGAAAGAATATAATCTTTGGGGTTGATTATTTTTGCTCTCTTAATTGCTGTATCAGTTTTCATGTTAAACGATTCAATTTTTGCCTTACAAAAAGGAGAAATTCTCTTAAACCCTCATCTGGAATTTCATTTATATTACTCTCGATAACTTTTTCTTCCTCCCCATCATGAAAATGTTTTGGAAATGTTCTTGTATACTGCCATTTTTTATGAGGGGCATTATCATGTCGATATATCGATCCGTCTATATGTTTCCTTTCCCAATGGTAACTATACCGTCCACTGATTTTTAAGGAATACCATACATCGATAAAACTACTATCTTTAAGGACAATTCTACATTGATTAACATCTGTAATTATCATATCTTCAACAATATCACTAAATTCAATTTCTGCTATTTCTTTGAGCTTTCCGATATTAACTATCATCAAAGAGTCCTCAAGGCTTTCTCAAGCTCATCTTTTTTGAACTCAAGATGATCAAACCTTTGGAGATCCTGCCAGGTGTCTTTCTCTTCAACCTCACCTTTTCTGTACAACTCCTCAAACTCTTTAACAGAGGAAACGCCATATTTTGTTTGTATCTTAAATATCTCAGTTTTTATTTCCCTCAATTTCCTTTCCAGGAAAACCTTTAGACTTTCCCTTATCATCTCGTCCTTTGAAAGGTTGAGCTTCTCAGCTAAAGCATCTAATTCTTTCATTTCTAATTGCATGCCTTATCCTCCTGATATAAACCTGGTAGATACACTTTGCTTTATTATAAGTTTCCCTGAATCATTTGTCTATTTTATCTTATCAAAACAAAGACTCTAAACACTCTAACAAAAGGTGTTGCGTATAATTCACTGGTTATTTTGTCTTTCTCAAAAAGGTATACATCTCTTAATTGATATTGTCTTCAAATTCACGCTCTATGCTAAGAGACCATCTGAAAAGGTTAGAGTAAAGGGAAATATGTCGCTCCGCTGGAGCTAAAAATATATATGAGATATCGTTTCTATTTTAATATCTCCTTTTTGTTGAAAAAGGGTCTTTATTCAGTTATAGTTAGTATCGATCTGATATTATAGTTAATCTTTTAAATACTTTCTTTAGGATTCTCTAATCCAAAATGAAATATCAAGAAATAATAACGATTGCGATTGAACCTGGTAAACGCTGTGGTAAGCCTTGTATTCGTGGTATGCGCATTACAGTATATGATATATTATCGTATTTGGCTGCTGGCATGACTACAGGGGAAATTCTAAAGATCTCCCCTACCTGACAAAAGAAGACATCCAGGCGTGTCTGAGCTATGCTGCAGACCGTGAGCATCAGCTACTGATAGCGCAATCATGAAACTTCTCTTCGATCAGAATTTATCACCAAGATTGGTTGATGGGCTCGCAGATATATTCCCTGATTCAACACATGTTTCCTTAAAGGGACTTGATCGTGCTACAGATGATGAGGTCTGGAAATGGGCGCTTGAACACGGGTTTACCATTGTGACTAGAGATGCTGATTTCAACGAATTCAGTACATTGCGAGGTTTCCCTCCCAAGATAATCCGGATTAGAGTAAGTAATTGTACTACTAGCCAAATCGAGAAATTGATACAAGCACATTACGAAACTATACAACAGATGCAAAAAACCCAACAGCATTCTTTGCGCTATCTTCCAATAGCCTGCTTTTTCCAAGACTTTCACTGCCCGATAGTAAAATCTTTCAATACCCCTATCAATCAGGCAATTTTACTGTATATTATATTCAATACAAATTTTCTCATATTCCTATACAATATCCCCTGTTGACATATCATAAACCCACTGAATATCCGTTAGGTTGTACTCAAAGAGTTCTTCTTTCTTAAAAAAGATACCGATTTCTTTTTCGGCAGAAGCAGGAGAGTCGGAGCCGTGGATCAGGTTGAAACGGTTACTGATGGCATAATCGCCACGGATCGTGCCGGGTTCGGCCTTAGAGCCAAAGGTGGCTCCCATCATCTTTCGGACGATTTCTATGGCATTCTTGCCTTTAAGCGCCATAACTACTACCGGGGCAGAAGTAGTGTATCTAATCAAAGGTTCGAAGAAATCCTTACCTTCATGTGGGGCGTAGTGTTGTCTCGCTAAGGATTCCGGAATCTGCATCATTTTCATCCCTAGTATTTGAAATCCCTTCTCTTCAAATCGAGCAATGATCTTTCCTAACAAGCGACGTTGAACAGCATCTGGTTTCAATATAATTAAGGTCTTTTCCATAAGAAATTTATTCCTCTATTAAAAAATTAACCGTAGAAAACTTTATAAAAGAGCAAGAGACAAGGGTCACGGTTGTAAGGATTTAATTAACCCTTTTAAACTCTCTCCATTACCTTGTCCCTTGCTACTTGCCCTTTACTTTTGACACCTTTTTTTAAGTTTCTTCACATAGACTTCCCTTACCTTGAGGAAAAAGTTTTGATAATCAACACTCTTGTAATCTGGAAATGTCCATGGAAAGGCCTCGTATCTTCCACCACGATAATTAAGAGTTACTTCGGCATATATTCCATCTCGCAAATAAATACGGTGGGAAAAATCTTTCGTAGAGGCCAGAATGAGTCTGCTTTCATTAAGGTAACCAGGATCAATATTGATGGGTCGTTGTACAGGGTATTTCTTTGATGAAGCAATGGTTTCTTCCAACGTATTGGTCTGTACTTTAATGAGTGCTATCTCGTCTGGCATAATCAGTTTTTTAAAACTATAGAACTGCCTTTGAATGCCTTTACCCATTTCCTCGTTATAATACTCAGTAAAGGTAAAAGGTAGGATATCACTTCGAATGTCTATAGGGCAGAAATATTCTTCCAGTATCTTGTCTATTTGAAATAAAAGCTCAGGAATGCTTGTTAGTATACCAATAATTAAATTTGCAGGTTTTGGTAAAGAGATTTGCCCCATAGAAGTTAGCCACGAATTAACACGAATGGACACGAATGAAAAAATAAATTAACCACGGATTAACACGAATAAACACTGATAAAAACATTTAAAGAGTACTTTAATCTGAACATACCAAGAGATACAAATTTCTTAGTTGTACTATTAATATCTTCAGTCTCTTTTGTTAGAGAAAATTCAGAGATGTATTGATATGAGATAGCGTTTCACCCCTTGCGGGTTCAATTTTGTAAATTGAACCTATAGAGTTTGTACGCTCGATAGCTTATATCGTCCTCATGGTCTAAACACCATGGAAATATTTCAAATTGTGGGTTCAGGTTACAAACCTGAACCTGCCCAGGAATGAGACAGTATTTCACTATTATGTTCGACAGGAAAACAAAGATGCTGAAGACCTCATGTAAGCCGATTTTCATTCGTGTTAATTCGTGGCTAATTTTAAGGTTTTGATAACATTTCAAATAGAGATTTTACTCTTACTCTAACTTCTTCTGGAGATACCAAGAATGTTTCGCCACTTTTCCTTAATTTTATTTCAAGTTCTTTGGTTTCTGTAAATTTCTTACCGATGACAATTTTTATTGGAATACCAATCAAATCGGCATCCTTAAACTTCACTCCCGGTCTCTGATCTCTATCATCCAGCAATACTTCAATGTCTGCATTATTCGTAAGATCATCATAAATTTGATTTGCCATCTGCATACTGGGGGTATCGTTGACATTAACAGGAATGATAATAACCTTGTACGGAGCCAATGATAGTGGCCATATAATCCCATTTTCATCATGTGATATTTCAATAAGGCCTGCAATAATACGGTTAACTCCAATCCCATAACACCCCATAATCATAGATTTTTCTTTACCAGTGGCATCCAGGAATTTAGCTTTAAGCGCATCGCTATATTTTGTTCCTAACTTAAAGACATGTCCAATTTCAATACCTTGTGAGATATCGATTTCATGATAACATTTTGGGCATCTGTCACCCTTGGCTACATACCGAACATCAGCAATTTGGTCAATAACAAAATCCCTTTCCGGGTTTACATTAAATAAATGCATATCTGGTTTATTAGCCCCTGTAACAAAATTACAAAGCACAGATGCTGCCTGATCGGCAATGATTTTTACTGGCAATCCCACAGGACCTGCAAATCCCACCGGTGCACCCGTAATATGTTCAATAGTGTTATGGTCTGCAAGCGCAAGGGTTTCTTGCCCTAAAACCTTAGTTAATTTAGTTTCGTTAACCTCGTGATCACCCCGCAAGAGAATGGCAATGGGTTGTCCATTCGAAATATAGATCATTGTTTTCACCATTCGGTTCTGCTTCACCTGTAAGAAATCACTAACCTCCTGGATAGTCCGTTTATTAGGGGTTGGGACTTCTTTCAGTAGTTGAGGAGTCATGTGATTTTCCGGGGGGATAGGTGCAGCTTCAGCGCGTTCACGGTTGGCGCTGTATCCACATTGTAAGCACCTGATGAGAACGTCCTCACCTACATGACTTGGAACCATAAACTCATGGGAGACGTCCCCTCCCATAGCACCAGAATCTGCCTCAACTACAATATAATCCAGGCCACACCTGTCAAATATACGGCAGTACGCATCGTACATGGATTTGTAACTCTTATTGAGTCCTTCATAATCCACATCAAAACTATAGGCGTCCTTCATAATAAATTCCTTGCTTCGCAGAACTCCAAACCGCGGTCTTGTTTCATCACGAAACTTGGTTTGAATCTGATACAAGGTGATCGGGAGTTGTCTATATGAACTAATCTCATTCCTTACAATATCCGTAATAATTTCCTCATGGGTAGGGCCTAATGCAGTTACTTTGCCGTGCCGGTCTTCAAAGGTAATCAAATCATCGCCAAATATGCTTAAGCGCCCGCTCTCTTCCAGAAGATCTAACGGTTGAAGTGCAGGAAGAAACACCTCGACAGCCCCTGCACGATTCATTTCTTCCCTCACGATATTAATAACTTTGTTCAAAACCAGTATTCCCACTGGCAGATAAGCATAAGCCCCTGCCGTGATTCTTCTGATAAGACCCGCCCGGATCATGAGTTTATGACTATCAATTTCAGCCTCTGAAGGACTCTCCTTCAAAGTAGGAATTAGTGTTTGAGACCATTTCATGAATTATTTATTCCTTAAAAGAATTACTATAATATCCTCTTTATTATAAGGTTAACCGTGTAAGCACTAGATTATAGTTTTTTATTTTTCTCTTTCAAGAATTAAAATGATTGATCCGGAAATAGCTCCTTAGGAATTTCTTGCTTTCTTCATCTATTTGATGGTATCATTTTACCCTTGGAGGTAAATTCCGGCTGTCTTGAATTAGGAGACAGAAATTTTCAATCAATACTATGGAAAAACTTTCCGTTACTATCATAACACTCAACGAAGAAGAAAATATCCGCGATGCCTTAGAAAGCGTTACATGGGCTGATGAGATCATTATTGTCGATTCTGGAAGTAGTGATAAAACCATCGATATTTGCAAAGAATACACTGAAAAAATATTTTACAATCCATGGCCAGGTCATATAACTCAAAAAAACATTGCTATAGATAAGGCAGCCTATCTATGGATATTATCAATAGATGCTGATGAGCGGATCACTCCTGAGCTTGCCAAGGAGATAAAAGAAGTGCTGCAATACCCAAAAGCCGATGCCTATGCTATGCCGCGCCATGTCTTTTATTTAGGCAGATGGATATACCACTCCGGATGGTATCCTGACTATAAAGTAAGGCTCTTCAAGAAAAATAATGCTAGATGGGGAGGGGTAAACCCCCATGATACAGTTATTGTAGATGGGAAGCTAGGACATCTTAACGGTAACCTGGTTCATTACTCTTACAAAAATATTTCACATCATGTAAATACAATAAACAATTTTACTACCATTAGTGCCGGAGAATATTTAAAACTAGGCAAAAGAGCCAGCTTGTGGAATATTACATTGAGGCCAGCCGGTACATTTCTCAAAAAATATATCCTGAAACAAGGCTTCAGGGATGGACTTCCAGGTTTTATCATAGCTGTATCTTCGGCTTATTATGTGTTTTTAAAATACGCAAAACTCTGGGAGTTAATTAATATAATCGACTACCAGGACACAAAGAAAGGTATAAAGAAAAGATAAATAACGATAAAAGACTTTGCTTTTAAATTAGGCCTTCGGCGACTTTTGTTCTTTATTAAACTGTAGGGCAAGGCTTTAGCCTTGCTTCCCCGCTGGAATGTACCTGGGTAAGAGCAACCCTAAAGGGTTGCCCTACGGAATTGAAATTCCTATACATTAAATTAGGTTAGGTTTTAAAAGACAAAACTCAAAGAATTTTCTTTTTTACCCACCTCTAAATCCCCTCCCAAGAGGGGACTTTTTATTCTCCTGTAGAGACGCAAGATTTTGCGTCTCTACAATCAGGGTTAGGGGTATGTTAACGGTATAATGGAAAACTTTGAAATTCCTATACATTTAAAGTAGAAATTGAAAATCCTCCACATAAATACTGAAAAGACCTGGCGAGGCGGAGAACAGCAAGTTCTTTACCTGGTTAAGGGATTGAGAAATCGGGGATATGAATCAGGCATCATATGCCAGCCTAATAGTCCTCTAGCGGAAAGAGCAAAGGCAGAGAAACTATGGGTTGATGAAGTAAGGATGAGGGGCAGTGCCGACCCCTGTGCCATCTTCTCTCTAGCTAAATTATTGAGAAGAGGCTATGATATTTTACATCTCCATACATCCAATGCCCATACTCTGGGGCTTCTAGCATCCATGCTAACGAAAGGCCATAAAACAGTAGTCTCAAGGAGGGTCAGTTTTCCTATCAAGCATTCTTTGAGAAGGCTTAAATACATGGGTATTGATAAGGTAATTGCTGTATCTGAAGATATAAGAAAGAGCCTCATACATTGCGGCATCCCTCCTCAATTAGTAGTAACGATACACAGCGCCATAGACCTTAATCGTTACAAAAAAAGAAATTGTGAGCCATCAGAACCCGTAGTAGGAATTGTTGCCCATCTTGCCGAACATAAAGGACATAGATACTTTTTGGAAGCTGCAAAAGAAGTCTCAACCATTATTCCTACTGCACGTTTTTTGGTGATTGGTGATGGAGAGAAAAGAGAAGAGTTAGAGCGATATGCAAAGAATTTGGATATTGCTGAGAGGGTATCATTTCTTGGTTTTCAAAAGGATATTCCTCAG
>JABWAQ010000108.1 GCA_013360945.1 Candidatus Brocadia sp. | reverse complement strand
TTCATGAAACTATTATACAAGAACCATTTTGAAAAAGCCAGTTTATTCCTTTTCTTTTTTACGTGTCAGTACTTGCGCTTATACTTGACGTAGCCCTGCGGTCTGACCCTTCACAGGATAATACTGTGCGACCAACGTCCGATACCTTCAGCCGTGATTTGTATATGAATGTGCGATGGTCAGCTATACTCAAGAGGTTCACAATTTGTGATTTATAAACTTGATACGGACTTGCCATAATCTGAAGAATGCCTTGTACTTGCAACGATCAGACGTGATTTGTCTATCCAAATTTTAAAATGGATATTTCACAAAACGTTATGCAAGTTTAACACGGACAAACGAAGTTTGTCCGTGCCACCCTGTTTTTCGATCTAAATTAGTCACTGATTGTGAACCCTTTGAATATACTATACAGTGGCGGGAAATTGCATTCAATTTTATGCTAAAAGAAAGTTCTTTGGAAATCCAGCACATTTTCATTGGAAAGATGGCAGATGTTATCTATAATGATACCCATTATGCTAGGATGTACCGTTCCCACAATAGGCGGATTACCGAAGGGATTTTTCTGGGCCAGGGAATGGGGGTGTGAATGCATTCAAATCTATGTGACATTGTCCCGCAGATGGGATGTGTCTGAGTTATCGACCGAAGAAGTCATTAAGTTCAAGTCTGCATGGCAAAATAGCCCTGTCAAAATAGTAGTTGCACACGTCCCTTATTTAGTAAATCTGGCTTCTCCCGATAAAAATCTTTGGCAAAAATCAAAAGACCGTCTCAGTATTGAATTATCGAGGGCAAGGAAATTTGGTGTAAATTTCCTGGTTCTCCATCCGGGAAGCTACGGAAGTTCAAACAAGGAAGACGGAATTAAAAGAACCATTGAGGCTTTAAACAGCATTTTAACTGAAGTAAATGGTCAAAAAACCAAAATACTTTTAGAAACAATGGCTGGCCAGGGTACTGCAATAGGTTCTGCTTTTGAAGAGATCGCCCGTATCCTTGAAGAAGTTAACAAACCAGGATTTTTTGGTGTTTGTTTCGACACGGCCCATGTCTTTGCGGCCGGATACGATATCAGGGGTTACGAAGGTTATGAAAGCGTTCTCAACGAATTTGACAGAGTAATCGGGATAAAGAGGATTAGAATGATCCATGTAAATGATTCTAAAACAAATTTAGGTTCACACGCCGACCGACATGCGGGTATTGGAGAAGGGAAACTGGGGTTGGAAATTTTCCATGCAATCCTGAGAGACAGAAGGTTTCTTGAGATCCCAAAAATATTGGAGATTCCGGAAAGTGACAAAAGAAGCAAAGACAATTTAAGATTACTCCGAAAACTTCAGTTAATTCCCGGCCGCCTTCCAAAAGTAAGTAAATTACAAAAGCAGGTCATACGGAAGAAAACTCATGTCAACTAAGACACTTTTCCTCCCGGAAGAACTTTACGCGTATATGCTCTCCGTTTCACTCCGTGAACCGGAGAACCTCCGCCAATTGCGGGAGGAGACTCGCCACGACCCTATGGCTTGCATGCAAATATCACCGGAACAGGGACAGTTTATGTCCCTTTTGGTTAAACTTATTGGCGCAACCAGGACGCTGGAGGTGGGTGTTTACACCGGTTACAGCTCTCTTTGTGTAGCCCTTGCACTTCCTGACCGGGGAAGAATAACTGCCTGTGATGTGAACAACGAATGGACTGCAACGGCACGACGTTATTGGCAAAAAGCAGGCGTTTCAGGAAAGATCGATTTACACCTGGCTCCCGCGATTGAGACGATGGATAAACTTCTCACAAATAACCAGGCGGGTACCTTTGATTTCGTGTTCATCGACGCGGACAAAGTCAACTATGACGGGTATTACGAACGCGCCCTTGAGCTGCTGCGTCCCGGTGGTCTCATCGCTATCGACAATATCTTCTGGTCGGGAAATGTTGCGGATTCGCATGCTATGGATAAAGATACCATTGCTATTCGGGCTCTTAACGAAAAACTCCACCAGGATAACAGGGTCGACCTGAGCCTGGTTCCGATAGGTGATGGTTTGACTCTGGCGCTTAAACGGCCATTGATTGTTTAATTACAACTTCGTGCTCCCTATTTGTTCTTAACTATTCTGAAAAATATACTCTGTCAGTTTTCGCTGAATAGTCACTTTTTTCTTATCTTTAGCATAGCTGAAAATGGCAAATACCTTCGAAATATGAGGAAAGGAATTGTATGTCAATCTCTATTAAGGTAAAGGAAGGACTGGCCGCTTCGTCCTGGACTGTGAAGGCCTTTGATGGCCGTGCTCAAACTGTTTCCGGAGAAGAATTGTATGACTTTAGACTGGGAAACCCGAAGATAGAACCGCCGGTAGAGTTTGTTGAAGAGTTGAAGGTGGTTGCAAATAATCCCTTTCCAGGGATGCATGGCTATTCAGCTTTAGCAGGACATGCTCAGGCCCGGGAGGCAATCGCTCAAATGCTGTCAAAAGAGAGAGGCCTGAATTTCACTGCGCATCATGTGATTATGACCGCCGGTGGAGCTGGCGGATTAAACATTATCTTGAAGACCCTTTTAAATCCTGGTGAAGAAGTCATTGTTTTGTCGCCGCTCTATCTGGAATACCCCTATTATATCGATAACCACGGCGGGGTTTGCTGCCTGGTTGAAACAAATGCGGATTTTACCTTAAACGTTGAAAATATCGCTGCAAAGATAACACCCCGTACGAAGGCAATTATCATAAACTCACCGAATAACCCAACCGGAACGATTTACTCTGAAGAAAGCCTGAAATCTGTTGCAAGGCTCCTGGACGATAAAAATCGGGAGTTTGGAAAAGACATTTTTTTAATCTACGATGCAGCGTACCAGGACATCATCTACGATGGTAATAAGCTTCCTGACATCTTTAACATTTGTCATAATACTATTTTTGCAGCTTCATATTCCAAACCGCTTTCGATTCCCGGGGAAAGAATAGGCTATACCGCAGTTCATCCTGAAATGGAAAATTCCGGGGAACTTATGGACGCCCTGACCTTTTCGAATCGTGTTCTTGGGTATCTGAGCGCCCCTGTCCTTATGCAACACGTTGTTGCTAATCTTCAGGGCGTTTGTGTTGACAGGGCGGAATATCAGGAAAGAAGAGATATGTTTTGTGATGCCCTGGAGGATCTTGGTTATTCATTTCAACGGCCAATGGGGGCGTATTATATCTTCCCAAAAATTCCCGGAGATGATGTCGTATTTGTCCGGGAATTAGCGAAAGAAGGCATACTTGTGCTTCCGGGGAAAAGCTTCGGAAGAAGTGGATACATCAGAATCGCCTTCTGTGTTAAGAAAGAAACCATTAAAAATTCGCTCCCGGGATTTAAGGAGGTAATGAATCGTTTCATGTAGGGCGAACTTCAGTTCGCCATCCTTCGTCTGCCCTTTGCGAGGGGGTAAAGAAAGGGCCAAATTTCGCTGCTGTTACGTTGCGTAAAGATATGCCTATGAAATCAGCAAATAAGGAAGTTATGAAAAAATTCGATTGGAGACTTTATCCCCATGCCGAGAAACTTTTGGCACAACACATTGAAATATTTTTAAGGAACAATGATTTCGCTCGCAATCTTTCCCTTCGAATGGAGCAGGAGGCCTCAACACGTTTTTTTGACTGGATTGACCATGTTGTACTGCCTGAAAATATCCTGAGCGCAAAGGCCATTGAAGATGTCGGTTTTCAGCAAATAGAACATCTTGAAGCGCCAACCGGCATGAAAGTCTTTGAACATCCGGGGGGCATTTTCTTTCCTGTTTTACTCAGCCCAAAAAGTCTCATTGAAGTTGTTCTCAAGCCGGAAAGGTTGGACCATTTTATTCAGGCAATGGGTCAAAGTATTTCTACCGAAGGCGCTATCTGCGGACCTTACCGGAAAGCGCTTATATCTATCCAGAATAATTACGTCTTTTCCGCAGCCGAGAGGAGGGGTTTTCGCGGCTTTCTCGTATCTCAGGAGGTAAACGACACGCAAGAATATCAACAAGCGCTGGAAACATTTTTCTGCAGACAGCGGTATTACGAAAACCTTGAGGAAGGCATGGACGCCACACAGAAACTGATGGAAGATACCTGCAAAAAACTCAAACCGGCGAGGGTAACAGATGCATTTTTCAGGGCTGAACGGACGTACTGGGAAAGAAGAAACCGGGCAGCTCAGATACAAAAGGCCAGGCAGGACAGATTGGGACTGGGATGGGGAAACCACGATCACCACACGTACCGTTCATCACGTGTGAATTTTACCCGGCTTATAAAAATCTTTGAAACACTTGGGTTTATCTGCCGTGAGCAGTTCTTTGCCGGTGAGGAAGCGGGCTGGGGCGCCCAGGTACTTGAGCACCAGGAATGCAAAATCGTGCTCTTTGCTGACATCGATCTTTTAAAAGAAGAAAGGGATGTAAATTTTACCAGACAGGGTCTGAAACAAACCACCCGGCGGGGAACTGTCGGGCTGTGGGTGGAACTCCATGGAGAAAGCGTCCTGCAGGCGGGACTCCACCACCTTGCGGCACGATTTGATTTTGAAAAATTACGTACCGACCTGAAACAATCGAATGTCAATACGATGAACCCCTTCTCTTGTTTTGAATTTTTAAAACAGGCATTCACCGAAGGAGAAATGTGGCATGTGGACACAGAACGACTGGACGGACTTTTGGAAAAAGGTGCAGTAACCAGGACACAGTATAAGACGTTTCTCAAAGCAGGCGCAATAGGCGGGCACCTGGAAAATATACAGAGGGCCATGGGATTCAAAGGGTTCAACCAGCATTCTGTGTCGGCCATTATCAAAGCCACCGACCCCGGAGGATTTGAGGTCGTGTCTTGATTAGAGGTTTTTGCGTCTTCCCTGGCGTGGTGCAAACTCAACCCAAAAGAGTTTCCTTGCGTTGAATAACAAATACTGCCGCTTGTTATTATGATATCAACCGGGGACGGTTGATCCACCCCCCCCATCCACACTGGAGGCTTTCGTTCTTCACGGTTTCCGGGGTTTGAACCGTGTCCAGTTGCGCTGAAGGATTGTAACAGCCTCCTCATCAGTCACCTGCTCAAAATCGCGGTACCATGTGCCTACGGAAAAGAAGGACACCGGCGTGCTGAGAAATATCATTTCATCCGCAAACTCGCCCAGCATGTCCACGCTGCTCCTGGCTGCTACCGGCGCCGCTGCAATGAGCCGTGATGCCCCGCGTCTCCTGAGACTTTCCAGGGCGGCGCGAAAGGTATACCCCGTTGCAATACCATCGTCAACCACAATGACGGTTTTGTTTGCGACTTCCGGAGCTGGCCGGCTACCACGATAAACCTGTAATCTCCGCTCAATCTCCTTACACTGGTAAGCAATCTCATTGTTCAGATAATCATGTGAAACTCCCAGGACGCTAACCAGTTCTTTGTTGATGATGCTGATGTTGTCTCCGTCCACCACCGCACCGATGCCCAGTTCGGGTTGACTGGGAGCACGGAGCTTACGGACAATGATGACGTCCATGAGTGACGAAAGGGCTTCGGCTACTTCATCGGCGACCACAATGCCCCCGCGCGGTATGCCCAGCACCACCGGTGGTTGATTGAGATAGCCACATTTGGCAATGGCTTTGGCCAAACAACGGCCTGCATCACGCCGATCTTCAAAGATTATATTTTCCATAATGACCTCCGCTTAAATAAAAAATACACCTTATCGCTCGTATGTCAATTGGAAAATGCAACGTCGTTAAACGAAGATCACGTTTCGGCCTTTCAGGGCTGAAAAACGGTGTAACATTCTTGTTTTGGTTCAATCGGGGGCGATTGAACCAACAAAGGCAACGAGGGGACAGGGGGAAGATCTAAATCTCAAATCATAAAATAAAACGTTGCGCCTTTATCCACAGCGCCTTCTGCCCATATATGACCGCCATGGCGATGTATGATGCGCTGCACGGTGGCCAACCCTATGCCAGTGCCATCAAATTCAGCTTTAGCGTGCAGGCGCTGAAATGGACTAAATAGCTTTTTAGCGAATGCCATGTCGAAACCAACGCCATTGTCACGTACGAAATATACTGATTTTCCGTTACGCTGCATTACTCCGAATTCTATTCTCGTATCCGGACCCTTTCCGGTAAATTTCCATGCATTACTCAGCAGGTTCTCAAGAGCTGTCTGCATCAACCGTGGGTCACCTCTCACAACCAGTCCCTCCGCGATAACAAACTCCACCTTGCGTTCCGGTTGTTTTTCTTTCAGTTCCCTGGCAACCATCTTTGCCAGCGCGCTTAAATTAACTGTCTCATGGTGCATTTCGATCTGGGTTGTACGAGCAAGATTCAGCATGTCCTTAATGAGCTGTGCCATGTGCTGGCTCGCGTTAATTACACGTTGGAGGTAGTTTTTGCCATGTTCGTCAAGTTTATCGGGAGGCCGACTTGGTGTCGCGTCTTGATTCGTGATTATTTGTAACTATTCAGCGAAGCCAGGAAGATCAAATAGGAATAATTCTATTTCTGAACATGAGCATACGAAAACCGGTTCGTAAACAGGGCATTATTATCCAGGACATTGGACGTGAGACGTTGCTTTATGACGCACAGGGGAAGGCCGTCCATGTCCTTAATCCTACCGCAAAACTCATCTGGGAACTGTGCGATGGCGCACATACGGTAGAAGATATGGAGCATGCAATCAGGGCGAATTTCTCCGTAACCTGTGGATACTATGTAAGCGGGGATGTCCTGCGAACGCTGGAAGTTTTTGCCAGCAAAGGGGTATTGGACAATTAGATTTATTGTTTCATTCAAAATGACTTTCTTGTCATGCTGAACAAAGTGAAGCATCGCACCTTAGCACTATTTGAAATTCCTTGCATCTTGTATTATGAAGTGTGCCATGACACACTTGTGTGACAGACACACTTATGTGACATGACACATTTTCAACTATGTATTTGTTTACATCCATTGTTGCATTAATATATTTTTTCATGGTTCTAATTGAAATCACGAAAGGATCTTATAGCTAAAGAGTGTCGCGATACTTTTCATGTATCTGTATCATGGCATTTGTATTGCTTATAAACTCTAGATAGAATACATCACGATAAAGGCAAACCCTGAGCGATCATGGGACGCAAAGTAAAGGGTCTTTTGTAGAGGCGTATTGCAATACGCCCATACATCTGATAAAAAGACAGCCTTACTGCCGAGGATGTTTTAAGAGAACATCTTTGCAGTAAGGCTTTTTTATTTTAAGGGGGAGGTGATAAAGAAAAAATGGTGTGGTATGGATGGGAAGGGAAAATACTAAACATTGGAAAAAGGAGGAGGTGAATTGTGAAAAGGGTAAAAGAAAAGGGGAAAGTAAAATTTTCTAATGCTCTTTTTCATGGGGGTGTTATGAAATTTAGGGCGATTTTAAAAGGTAGTTTTCTTTGTTGTGCTGTAATTGCATTGTTAACTTTCCTGGGAACTTCCGTTGCTAAGGCTTCGCTTGACAATAAGGGAACGGAGTTTATTATGTCGTTTATTACAAACTATAATGATGGTGTACACATTGAATTACATCTGACAAGTGATGTGGCAACAGACGTGACGGTAGAGTATCCAGTAAACACTCCGACATTTACAACTACCGTTGGTTTAACTCCAGGAAATGTAACTATTGTTAGTTTGCCGATTAATGCACATAATTTCATCGATGATAGTATCTCGAATAATGCAGTGCATGCCTTTTCAGACAATGAATTCGTATGTTATATGATTAATCGTAGATTAGCTTCAAGCGATGCAGCCCTTGCGCTGCCTGTGGATACGATGAATACCGAATTTATTGTAATGGATTACAATCCTACATTTGGAAATGGAGCTGAGTTTGCCGTTGTTGCAGGGTATGATAATACTACGGTAACAATTACACCAGCTACGAATATTGTAGGGCATCCGGCAGGTGTATCATTTACCAAAACACTGAACCGTGGTGAGGTATACTTTGCTGCGAGTGCCTCAAATGCCTCAACAAATACACTGACGGGGACAATCATTACCTCCGATCGTCCTGTGGGTCTTACAAACGGCGATACTTGTGTTCAGGTTCCAACTGGCACTTATGCATGTGACCACATTTTCGAGGTAGGTCAGCCAACACAGACTTGGGGAAATAAAATTTTAGTTGCAAATCTTCCCAATAGACCAAGTGGTTCAATATACAGAATTGTAGCGTCACAGGATGGTACCAATGTCACGCAGGATGGCGTAAGCATTGGGGCGATCAACAGGGGCGAGTATATTGAAACAGCGGTCATTGCAGGCAATCATGTTTTTGAGGGTGACAAGCCCATTTTTGTGGCACAATTCATGACTGGCCAAGGCTATGCTGGGGCTACTTTAGGGGATCCGGCGATGAGCAACATGATACCTTCAGACCAGTACTTTTCGGCGTATACATTTTCTACTGTAGGTGAATTCCAGTTTGAGGAGAATTATGTTACGATCATTGCTGAAGATGCAGACGTTACAAACGGAACAATCCTTCTAGATGGCGCAGCGGTTGGTGGTTTTTCAGCTATTGGCACGTCTGGTTTTCAGGCTGCTACTGTTTCACTTACCAGCGGAGTTCACACTACCAGTTCAGTTGGTGTGCATGGTATTACCGTAGAGGGGTATAATGATTATGACTCTTATATTTATCCCGGTGGGGCGCTTTTTGAGTTTATAAACCCTGTTGGTGATGCAAATCCGCCGGTCTGTGAGATTCAGATAGTGGCAGGAAATCCTCCATCGGCTACAGGAACTGCTACAGACAATCGCCCGTCTGAGGATACAAACAATAATGGAGTGCTTGACGAGGGTGAAGACCTGAATAGTAATGGTCAGATTGATACAGATACAGGCATATTCTTTGTTGAGCTTGAAGCAGGCGCAGTCAACCTGACGCTGAATGTCGATTCATTTGTGCCTGGTGACGTCAGTGTTAGCTACACTGTGGAGCTAACAGACCCGGGACAATCCGGTAGTGGAGTTGTAAAGGTTACGGACGGCGCAGGTAATACTTGTGAATCTGAAGTAGTGCTGGAAGTTTCAACTGCTGTTAGCCTTGTCTCTTTTACTGCTACGAATGTAAATGGAGAAGTACACATTGAATGGGTAACTGCAACAGAGATTGACAATGCTGGCTTCAATATTTACCGTGCAAAGCTTGAGAATGGCACTTATACCAAGATAAACGGTACACTTATTTCTGCTAATGGCAATGCCACATCAGGGGCTAGTTATAGCTATGTAGACACACCAGGGAGAGGTACTTTCTATTACAAACTGGAGGATGTGGACTACAACGGTGTGAGCACCATGCACGGCCATGAAAAGGTGAGGGTGAGATCGGATGATGCCACAACAAAGAAGTCAAAGAAGCAGAAACGTAAGTAAGTTAGAGGCCGGAATACAGAGGTCAGGGGCATAGGGGTATCGGCTGGTTCAATCGTCCACGATTAAATCAAACGTTTTGCAGGTTTCGTATGCCAGCCATTAATTAAAACGTACAGGCCGATGCCAAATACAAGGTTCAATCTGCAAAATTGAACCAGCAACCGGTATTATGCTGAGCGGCTTGAAATATATGGACAAACCGGGTTTTGACCTCACAAGGGTATAAAAACTGCCGGAGATGTTGCTCCCCATTGTCCCCCGCTGGCGGGGGATTAAGGGGGTGGAATGGCATAAGTGAAAAATTCGGCAATCGTACACCCTGAATATCGATAAGTTTGCTCAGGCAGTTCCTATGCAATGGCCAGCAAATCGTTGCCGCAGGGCTCGGGATGTAAACTTGTATTCATGATAAAGGGGTAATTGAAGCGGTGAAGAAGTCCAATCCACCCCCTACACCCCCGCCAGCGGGGGACAGAATGGATTTAACCCGCGCGGGGAACGGGATGGATTTGACACAAACAAGGGATTGGTAGGATTCAAAGGGTTGCCAGGATTATTGATCTCTTAACTTAGTTTTGTAAGTTGGGTTGAGCAAGCAGACTGGGTCAAATAAATCCTCCCACTTTAAAAGTGGGGAGTAAACTTTATAAATTGCCCATTTTATTCTAAGTCTACTGCTTTTCAACTATTGAAGTGGGGAAGAAAATCTCGAAATATAGCAAAATTGTTCATTTGACCCAGTCTGAAGGCGAGACCCAACAGATTTTTCTAAATTTTCTATAGCAGAAAGGAGATAGCAATGGAAGACAGGAAATTGCCAGAATATGAAGCGCCAGAGGTGGTTACCTACACCGACGAGGAGATATTTGAGAAGCTGGGTCCTGCACATACCGGTTATGTAAAAGGGGACGGCTTATTGTAGAGAGATTTGAGCAGGACGAGGGGTGTCCTATGCGGTCTTGCCATATAGACACCCCTCACAAATTATGCCTTTGACGACCTTTATATTGTGGTCACCCTCGCTGGTTCAATCGTCCTCTGAAGATGTGGGGTCACCCATTAGAAGGCTTTTGTCAAGCGAAAAAAATTCCCTCTGGCAAAAAATCGAAGATTTTTTGCATGATCAAACGAAACACTTCTCTTGCCTAATAAGCATTCACTCCATTGACCGCACCCGTATTTTCTCTTATTTTTTGAGTTACGGATTATAATAATCCGCACCAGTCACCCATCCGGATCAAGGCTTT
>JABWAQ010000107.1 GCA_013360945.1 Candidatus Brocadia sp. | reverse complement strand
TAAATATCGCTCCCAAATGATGCAATGGCACTTGAAGCTGTGTCTTGCCTTCAACCTCTACCTTCACTGTTTCATGGTCTAAAGTAAGATAAGCACCCTGGGTCATTACATAAAGGGTATTCAGAAGCTGCTTCATATTTCCCTCCTGGTAGTATTTACCGTTGCCGAGAACCCAAAGAACGCAAAGAAAACAGAGCTTTCAAATACTATACATGTAACTTAAACGATCCGTTCGCCTGTTTCGATTATTTCTTTAATATAAGGGTTGGTTTCGTCAAAATCAGTCCTGGCAAATGAGTGTGGTTCTATTCTCAAATCCACATCTCGTGTCAACTTCATCAATTGAACATCTTCGTCAAAACCATCAATATCGTCTTTATCCCAAAAGATGGCAAGGTCAATGTCGCTATCTTTATGATACGTATTTTTCGCATAAGACCCATAGAGATACAAACGCCAGACAGGAATATTATTTTTTTTAAGGTTATCGAGGTACTTTTTGATAATTTGATAAATTAACTGCTTATCTTTCTGACGAGCCATTGTCTAAACTCCTTAATTTTACCGATGTAACATTCGCTAAACTCACGAGTTGCCTTTTTGTAAAATCTTCTCTTGTAGTCCGGATATCTTGCTTCCAAATTGAATGTTGTAACTTCTAATAGAAAATTTTTCTGTTCCTCTGAGAGTTCAAGGTTTGCACTTTCAGCAATCTTCAATAGATGATGAATTTGCGGGAATTTATTATCAATGTGTTTAACGTAGCAGGCTTTCAACAATTTCTCAAGTACAAGATGTCCAACGAACAATGCCCAGACGTAATGTCCACCGATGAGAAGGCTCTCCATAGCCTTAAAATCAACCTCGGATGAATCGAGCCAGTACTTTATTATTTCGTCCTTTGTCATATGGTAATTCTCCGCTGTTTTGTAATCAAAATTTTTCTTCGTGCCTTTCGTGTTCTTCACGGTTAAAATCTTTTTGGTTGTGATTATCCTGCCATGTTATTCCACAACAAACAACTTTTTCATTAAACTGTGGTATCTAGTCTTATTGTGTATCGCTTCAGGCAGACACGATTCCTTAAGTGAACAGTCCCTGCACCGTTTGTCATTAACAGGGGGTGGCACTAACTTTTCTACCATCATCTTGTGAATAGCAGAGGTAACCTCTTCCACCTGATTTCGCATGGTTTCTGTAAAGACAACCTCTTTTCTTTCTCTGGATGCATGCCAGAAGATAGCACCTTTCTCAACCGTTACCTTAAGCATCTCTTCAAGACAGATAGCCTGTGCACAAACCTGCAGGCTTTCATGATGACCTGCCCTATGTTTCCCTGATTTGTATTCCACAGGATAAGGAACGTTTCCATGGAATTCTACCATATCGGCTTTACCCACAAGTCCAAGTCGCTCAGACCATATCGGCAATGCCCGCTCACATCGGACAGTCTCTTTGAGACGAGATGATTCAATATCAACATTTTCATGTACCGCCCTGCCGCGCAGGGTATACAAGTTTTCATCAAAGGTCTGCTCTATATGGATAAGGGCGCACTGGCGCGGGCAGTAGCTGTAATGCTCCAGGGCAGAAACCATGATAGGTTCAATTTTTTCATGAGAAGACATGAGAGCCTCCTTTCCGTCTTCTGAATAGTTCAAAACTTCTTATCTCTATTGCGCATCTGTGATCGTGTACGATAGAGCCTTTCCGTAAATCCACCATTTTTCAGGAACTCCTTTTCCAATGCCCGCAACTGCTGGTCGAGTAGGTAGTTTGTCTGATGGATCAAGCAGACTAAGGTATTTGCAGCTACTTCAGGAGGCGAAGCCTCAATATAAGTCTTATAAGTCAAATAAGACCTATTTTCCAGATAACAGAGTTTCCTGACTTCTTTAGCACTTGGATTGTCTTTTGACCAGAGCGACAATCCCTTCTGGCGCAGATAATCCTGAAAATCAAGAAGCAGTTCTTCAAGGCTTGCCCGCGCCACGCCAATGAGCTTAAGTTCGGTTTTTTTGGATGTGCCAGAGGCCATACTGCCTTCGGCAATGTTCTGTTTACCGCTGCGTGCTGCCTGCACCATTTGATCATGGGTACGGGAACGGTGGTCGATGAAGCGGTTGCAGAACACTGTTGTAGCATCAAAGACAATCTCCGCCATTTGATAAGACTGTAGTTCCCAATACCCACCGTGCGGCGGTATGAGCTGCGGTGATTCATTTTGATCAGTCATTTGGAATTATCTCTTGTTTTTAAAATACATTTCCTTCCGGCCACACTTTCATTTCGATTCCGGATGGGAGTTTCTCATTATCGACAGTAATCGTATAATCTTCTTTCTTCCGCTGTGGTTCTGCGTTTTTTGTCACTTTCACACGATCAAATAACCTGCCTGATAGTTCATTCCCCAAGTGACTCGCATGTTTGAATATAACCAACTTTCTTGAATTCATCTCCCCACGAGCTGCTGCCCGGTCATGCTCGAAGGCATTGATTAATGCTTTCCATAATAATTTCAGATCGTCATCAGAGAACTTTGTTTTTCTGGCATCAATAGCTGATATAAAACCATGCATCCTATAAAGTGCATAGGGCACTGTAGATTTCCGTCCAAACGTTGAAGCATACTCCCTGCTTTCCTGTTTTTTAGCATCCTCTTCTGTAGTTACAGCACAGCGTGTTATAGAGTGTTCCGCTTGATATATGCGGTCTTCTGAACGGGCAAAGGTAAATTGCACCGGTCCCCGAACTGTTCCAGCACCTTTATTCCCTGTCGATAACACTGCGCCGAATGTCCTTATATCGAAATACTGTGCACATAATCCATCCTGACGCTGCTGTATATTCGCACCAGAAGCAGCATCGATAATCTTATTCAAAATCTGCTCTTGCCTGATAAATATATCGAAAGGAGGTCTAAGCTCTTTTTCTAACATGACATAATTCCTGACTTTCCTTTTAATGCACACATCGGTAACCAAACCGTGCTGATCTTCAGCATCAGCCCTAGGCAAGTTTACCTGATCAGGATCGCCGTTAGGATTGCCGTCTTTCACATCAAACAGAAACACAAAATCATACCGATTCTTTATTGCTTCAATCATGTCTTATTCCTCCCCTGTTTTATCTTGAGTTTTTGAGATAAATTGTTTTTGCCTCTGATGATAATAACCAATAGCGAACTGACCTTGCTGCTCCAATGAAAAAGTGGCCGGAAAGCTGCGAATATCTATATCCCTACACAATTCCTGAAGTTTTTTATCAAGCATAATCGCAAGGCCGGGTTTTTCACTTTTCAGTTTTGTGAAATGCTTTGAATTCAGGTTAAACAACCGTCCAAATGCGGATGCAGGAGAGGTCATGGCATAGGTAAAATATCTCTCCCGTATTCCGGCGTTTACATTCCCTAATGCGGCATACTGAATGCCCTCTAGTTTTGCAAAAATCTGCCCGCAAATATAGGCTACCGGTTTATTGTCTTGCGCAATATTTTCTGTGATCATAAAACTGCCTCCTTTCCTATGACGATTTAATATCAGTTTTATCAAAGCAGCCTTGTCAGCAGTAACCCCATCCAAACGTGACCGATGAAGCACTTTTGTTAACATCCATAAGGGTGGCGGAGTGTTTTTCAGTGCTGCGTTCCATAAATATGTGGCAACTCTCGCCAGTGATGTATCGTCTTTGTCATAACTACCGTCGCTGTTTTTTCTCTGACAGCATTTTGCCAGATCATACAGCCTGGCATAATGTGTTTGGGTCTTTTTTAAGTCCGCATTATATTCATCAATTGCAATATCCTGAAACCACTGAGCTATTGATTTTCGAAAATCAAACAAACTGGTCTCAATCCAGTCCCGTACCGCAATCCTCGCCGCAGAGCCGGAAAGCGTACATGAATAAAACTGGTCAGATTCAAGATAACGACTGTCTCTTTCGGTGCCTGATGCCACAGATTCAATAAGCCTTGCAACATCAGACGGACTAGGCGCTTCGAGATAATCTATCTCATCCAATTTTTCATTTTTGCGAGTCCAGAACACCATAGCAGTATCTGAGCCAAAATTTTTACGATTAGTATATTTGAAAATCTTTTTTTCTTTCCCATTTTTACTTCTTTCAACAATTTCATTTCCGGATGATAAAAGCCAATTTAGCCCCTCAACATACGTTTTAGCACAATTAGTACATATCGATGAGTTGTTGTTTCCTTTTAAATCATACGACTCAAAGGCGTTTTCATTATACGAAACCAATGCACAACCACTTGATTGCCCGTCAGGAACTTTTTTGATCATGCCGTGCGGTATGTCTTCAACCGGATAATCTGTTTTGCCACAAACAGAACAGTTCTTCTGTAATTTAGCTAAGCTTTCTTTTTGTACAGTCTCATACTTTTCTATAATCTTTCGTAAAACAGCCGGTTTTTCATGAATACGATGACCTTCGGACTGAATTCGAAAACCAATATTGCCTTTTCTGTTTTTCTCATCAGGGATGGCAATTTCAAATGCTTTTAATGCTTTATCTACTCCATTAACTTTATTCTGCTTATAAAATGATATAATTGGCTTCAATTCACTCAATTCTTGGTATTCAGTTAATTTCTCTAGAAATAATTCATGTTTCTTTTTTGATACTTCTCCACCATAGCAAAGCACTTCCTCAGCTTTATCGAGTAGTAATCGGGCTTTCCCCTTCTTTGCGGTTATAGCCTCGGATTTAGTTGTTTTTTTCTCAAACAACTCAAACTTCTGAAAACAACCATCTTGAGTTATAACTATCTCCATAGAGATAGGCTCGTCTCTAATCGCATCATGGATCCATTCATTATCAACTCTTTCTGCTCGAAGCGTTTTTCCTAAATAGCTTAGCTCCTTGATCATAGCGATGCCTCCTTTTCTTCTTGTTGATTGAACTCATAGATTGCAGAAGAAACCTCACTGTCAATTGCTGGCTGAAAATGGCTCGACCGCATCATTTTGTCGTTCTCAGGAACTTCACAGTTCAAAACACCGTTACGTATCGCAACATCATGGAAAAATAAAGGCTCCGGTTTTCCTTTTTCATCATAAAATATATCGAAAAGCATACTTCCAATAGGAATGGTTTCCCTGATCGGTTGTTCAGTTCCGTCCGGTTCCACAAACTCAGCCGAAAACTCACGGACACCAAGGTACGGCCGGTGCCAGCATTGTCCTTTTTTTACGCGGCGAGGAAACATTCCTTCGTTTCCAGCACTCATTCCAACGTATTTTTCAAGTCTGGTTTTATCGGATATTTGCGTCATGTAAATTGAAGCTTCAATGACATATGCTACATTCCTTAAGATCACACTATTTCTCTGAGCGCGCTTTTCTTCAATCATAATGGGACTGCGACCTTGCTTTGAATTAATCTCATTCCGCTTAATCGTACAAAAGCGTATCGGGTTCAAGATCAGTATTCGTCTGACATACCACTGAAATTCTGGCTTCCACAGAATCGAGTCAAGAATGCCCCGCGCCGCCGATGGCGTCATGCAGGGATACGTCATGCGTTCAACCTTCAAATCTGGCCTTGTAAAACACGCGAAATCGCCCTTTACCTTAACTCTTACTATTCGATCATCGAGCATGCATATACCTCCTGATTATACGACCAATTTATCCGCCTCTATTGGCATGACTGAAATACCTGTCTGAGAGTCATAGTTCCCGTACCACACCATGAACCCCTGATCCATTGTTTTGCACATCTGTCTATTCTGGAAAATGAAATGTTCATAGACTTGAACCGTATACGCTTGCATTCTCCTATAATCATCCCTTGATAAAAATTCCTTATATTCAAGCGAATGTAGCAACTGCCTGCTCTCATTGCTGTAGTTGTAGATATACAGTCCTTTGGTAATATTCTGTATTATGCGATAGCCGTCGTTTACCGTTTCAAAATCAAACCTCTCGCGTCCTTCATTGATATTATATTTATCGGGATCAACGTAGAGCTGTATTACCTGGGCATAGTATTCATTGAATATCGTATGCCCATGTAATTGATCGATGTTTCGCTTAATTAGATCTTCCGCATGTCCTGCACAAGCAGCATAAGTCTTGTCCGGCATACCACCGTCCTGCAATTTAAATAAAAATACTTTTCCGCCTAACTCGCCTAATTTACCCTCACGATTACAACGACCTGCAGACTGAATGACTGCCTCAAGCGGCGCTATAGCGCGAAACATAACAGGGAAGTCGAAATCAACACCCGCTTCAATAAGCTGCGTAGAGACTACCAATATTTTCTTTTCTGCTTCCAGATCATCCCTGATATTCTTAATCACCGCTTTTCGATGAGAAGGACACATTGCCGTTGATAAATGATATTTCTTTTCCCAATCCCCAAGATTCTTGGTGCAATTATAGAACTCCAATGCTGCTTTTTTTGTATTGAATATGACCAGTGCGGCATCGCCTGCTCGTATTACAACTTCAAGAAGGCCGTTGTAATCAATCGGCTTTAAATCATTCAATAAGCGATACTCAACACGCTTTGTTTTTTCGTAAAGTACCGTGGGGTCATCTATGAGGGGAGAAATCGTATTTATGCCGTCAAACCCTTGTCTTTTTTCAAAGGCAGGTTGTGTTGCCGTGCAGAATAGAAACGATGTGTTCATAACGGCTTGAACATCTTTAAGTATCTGTACTGTCGGCAATATGACTTCTTTTGGAATTGCCTGAACCTCATCAAATATCACCACAGCCTCAGCTATGTTATGAATCTTGCGACACTGGGACGGTCTGTTGCTGAATAGTGATTCAAAGAACTGAACAGTTGTTGTGACAATGATAGGGTAATCCCAATTTTCACACGCCAGTCTTTTACGCTTTTCAATAGCAGAACAGCTTTCTGCCACATCCCGACTGTTACGATCGACTTCATTGTAGCCAGAATGATGCTCAAGCACCCATTCTTCACCAAAAATGGTTTTTAAAGTCTGGGCAGTCTGGTCTATGATGTTTATGTATGGAAGGACTATTATTATTCGTTTTAAATCGTTCTTTTTCGCATGGCGTAATGCCCATGCCATAGATGTAAGTGTCTTACCCATTCCAGTCGGTAGGGTTAACGAATAAAATCCGCAGGGCATATCCGTTTTCTGAAGTGCTTGATTGCGGGTGTTGTTGCGCAATTGATTGATTTCACCCTCTTTGGGTTTTTTGGAAAATTCCTTTTCTAATTTGTCTATCATATCATCTACTGGCAAGGGAACTCCGATGCGCATCTTAAATGTATCTTGCTCAAAGTGCTCTTCCGTAGAAAGCCAATCGCCATCCGTTAAAGCGCTAAAAAGGCATCTTGTAAAAACTTCGCGCCGAAATGGTTCAGTAATAGACAACAAATCGGGTGGTTTGATTTCCGCCTTATTGACCCCTGTGTCATTGAGAAAGGTTCTTGTTATATCTTCAAATTCAGAAACTTCACCCCGAAGGTAAGGCTCCGTATCGCTCTTCCAGGCTGATTTATCTGGTAATCCCTTATGATGTCCGTCAATCGCAATGGATGCCTCAAGAACTTTAAGAATTCTCGCATACCCGGCACCCCATGAGGCATGAGGAACACTACCTCGTTTTCCACCATTTTCTAGATACCTTTGAAATGCAAGCTGATACTTGCCAAGGTCATGTAATAAACCTGCCATCTTGAAAATCGGTTTATAGGTTTCGTGACACGCAAAGGATTCTGCAAATTTTGCGGTTTGATGCAGGTGTTTTGACAAACCATGTTTCTCGTTACGATTATTTTCTGAATGCGCATAATACCCAGGCATCATATTCCTCCATGCCACAGCCCTGCCAAAAAAGCCAAGTCTCCAGCACTAAATTTATTAGCAAATTTTTTCGATAGTCTGACAACCATCTTTCGGATGGTCACTGAGTATATACCATTGGCCTTCTGAATTAGCGGAGTGGGTATAGAATTCTTCCATGATAAATAATTTCTTAATTATTTAATCAATATAGAAAGAAATGCTTATTCTGCGGTAACTTGTGCGGGTCATAATAGCACATTGTGTATTTGCGTCAACAGAAATTTCTCGTTTTGAAAAACACTTAAAACTGTTCGCTCTGTCGTGCCGCAATCATAATCTTTGCACAGGCTTCTGCATCGGATGCGGCATCGTGGTGTTTCAAGGGGATTCCAAGGAATGTACATACGGTGGGCAGATTTGCCCGACGAAGTTTCCATATCTTGCGGGCAAGCTTCACTGTACACTGAAAGGGAAGTGCCGGTGGTAATACATTAGCATTCCGACAGCATGCCATCAGGACAGACCGGTCAAAACTCGCATTATGCGCAGCTATAAATTCAGCACCTTCAAGCTTTTTATTTATCTGCGGCCACAGTTCATGAAACTGCGGTTCGTTGGCAACGTGTTTCCATGATATGCCATGAAGATAGGTAAATTCAAAAGTACGCCGTGGTGGACGAATGAGGAATTGCGCCCGATCAATAATCTGATCGCCAAGGACTTTGACAAGTGCGATAGAACAGGCGCTGTCACGCCCGTAGTCTGCGGTCTCAAAATCAATCGCAACAAAACAACCATGCAGATTCAGATTTTCTACATTCTTAAATTGTACTGGCAACACTGATCTCTGTAAACTCGGATACGAATTTTGCTGTGATAAAATGGTTCTCGTTGGAAATACATTATCTGAAAGAATACGGTTAATATTCTGAGTCTCTTCTCGTAATAATAACTCAATGATATCCGTACAGTTTCCTTTATCTGCTATACCATAATATTCACACATTGCTTTAGCTTCCAACTCGCTTACGTATCGAAGGAACGTTTTTGGTGGTATATCAGGTAAACTCTGTATAAGCTGCACACATCTTCTGCTTGCTACGGAGGTCAATGTTTTTCAGTTTAAAATCGAGGACCATACGCTTTAGCGTATCTCTTCCCAGGAACGACAATATGGCTATGTTAAGATTCATAGATATTTTTTAATCTTGTTAATATTCAGTAGAGCAAGGCTTTAGCCTTGCTTCCCCGCATGAACGTGCACGGGAGAGAGCAACCCTAAAGGGTTGCCCTACATAACTGAAATTCCTATACATAAATAGGCATTCGGCTACTTTTATAACAGTAGTTTATTTGAATTTCCTAAACATAAAATTAGGTTAATATTACCATGAAGGTATATAAAATCATAGCCCAAAGATAATTCCATTCTCTTTCACTTTAGCTACATTATATACCTTGCTCTGGTAACAAAATAAGGAATTATTTTGAAAATAATATTCGAGACTTACTCCCCTTCGGGAGGCTAATAAAACGCTTGACACTTTTATTCTGAATTCGTTATTATATAGTCTTATTCATTATTATATTACTCACATTTGTAACTGCCTCATTATTCCATAAACAACCTGGATAGATATAAATACATGAGCTTTTAGAGAAAGGAATACGATCTGAATTCCAACGTCAAAGTCCGTTTTGCACCGAGTCCCACAGGTTACCTCCATATCGGCGGAGCAAGAACAGCGCTCTTTAACTGGCTTTTTGCAAGGCATAATAAAGGTACTTTTCTTTTACGTATAGAGGATACCGATCAACAACGCTCTACCGAAGAAGCTACACAAGCCATCCTCGATAGCATGAAGTGGCTGGGGTTAGACTGGGATGAAGGTCCGTATTTCCAAAGTCAACGATTGTCTGTCTATAAGGAATACGCAGAGAAATTAGTTGCACAAGGAAGTGCATTTTATGATACCGATGCTG
>JABWAQ010000106.1 GCA_013360945.1 Candidatus Brocadia sp. | reverse complement strand
ACGCCGGGTTAAATTCTATGATTGCGAACGCCGAAAGACTTTAGTTTTCTTGACCAATAACTTTGACATCACTGCCTTTCAGGTTGCTCTACTATATAAGAATCGATGTAAAATCGAGTTATTCTTCAAGTGGATCGAGCAACACCTGGATGTAAAAGTCTTCTGGGGAGAAAGCCAGAACGCGGTCAAAACTCAAATTTGGATCGCGGTTTGCACCTTTGTATGGCGTTGTTGCATGAAAAAAATGAAAACAATTCGGTTTTTTAAAACCGGCCTTACGCTGTTTTTTTGGGGACAGAAACAGGCATACCTTGGGCCGTCATGATATTGAGGGCCTTTATTTTTATACTGTTTTCTGTTTGCTGATAATCCATTTTTCGGGAATACATCGTGGGGCCATGAATAACCTTGTAACGATACATGGCTGTTTCCGATAGGCTTCGACGGTGATATCCCACTTGTTGTTTCCATTGTTTGCGCCCGATTTTATCAATTTGTCGGATAGCTTTGTTTCTAGGGTAGTGCGGTAAATCGCCCGGCTTTTTTGAATACCATTCCACTGCATTTTTTTGAGGAGGAATGACCGGTATGATTTTTCGTTCAATTAAGTCATCCCAGCAGTGTTCAGTATCGTAGGCGCCGTCCAGGCAGGCCTCCTTCACTGGCGCCTCCACTTGATCAAGCAGATCCGAAAGCTGGGACTCGTCGCCCACATTATTTTCAGTCAACACATGACAGTGGATAAAGCCCGTTTGCGTATCCACGCCGAGATGCAGCTTGCGCCAGGTTCGGCGTTTGCTCCAGCCGTGTTTGCGTACTTTCCATTCCCCTTCCCCGTATACTTTTAGCCCTGTGGAATCTATGGCGATCACTATAGGTCCGCTTTGGGGTATGTTATATGGCGCAATATCAAGGGTTCGGGCCCGACGCGATTCAACTGCGTGTAGCTGGGCACCCATAAGCCCTCCAAATCCATTATTCTCAACAACCCGCACGCAAATCCTTGTGCCTGGCGGTAGCCTAATTTGAATACCTCCTTGAGCATCAGTATCGTTTCTATGCACAAATCGCTGTATACCTCTTGGCCGCCACGCTGGGCCGGTGAATCACTATACCAATGCGTAAGGACTTCTTCATCGAAATACAGGCTTATATCTCCTCGCTTTATTAGCGCTGCATTGTAACTCTTCCAGTTAATTACCTGATATTTCTGCTTCGCCTTTTCGCTTTTAACCTGATCTTTCTTTACCTTTGACATGGGCCGGATTTTGTGACTTTAGTGCTGGAAAAACCAAAGATACTTATTCGGCCCAACTCTTCATCCCGCCGATTCATGCAACAACGCCTCTTTGTATTGGTAAAAATATTGAAGGATAAACTCGAAATCACCAAAACCATGAATGAAATTCTGCAAATTTTGAGTATATCCATTTTCGATAAAACCCCTGTTAATCAGCTACTTAAAGAAAGTGGCAATAAAAATGGTGGCAATGATTTTTCTAACCAATTGAGTATGTTCAACTTATAACCGGACACTAGTGATAAAATATATATTCGCAACTGGCAGGTGTATGATTTTTGGTCTACCTGTTTTCAATTCACAAAATGCTGACATGCGATGTGCGGCACTCCTATTTTGCTTGAACTCAACGCGCTGAGTGAACAAGGTCGAAAATGGGCTGCACGCTTTCATCGTTTACTTGTGGACACCTATCACGATAGTAACTATGGTAGAGGCAAAATCCCCAAACGCAAACGGTGCGTAAGCATCAGGCCAATCCTTTCAATGAACTTGTTCGCATTTCTCAGGGCCAATCTCCGCTTTATCGGAGAGTGTATACCTGAAAAGTTAACTTTTTAATTAGTGCTTCCTATTGTATCTTTCAAAAAAAAGTAGCAGTTTTATATTACATTAGCACTATTTAAGTAAATTTGAAGGTTGAGTTTCTCTTTCTGTATTGCTTCGCACGAGAACCGTGGTCAAGGAAAAGCAGCAGGGTATTCCTCTGAAAATAGAAGAACTGAACGTTCATCTTCCGAGAAATAGCCAAGTTCTTGAAAGAAAACAAGTCGTAATAAAAAGCGAGATATGGAAGATTATGAATTAATTATAATTAATAGCCATCGTGCGCTGGCTGCTAAACAAGAAGAAATTGCAGCCCGTTTTGAAAAGTATCCAGAAATTGCAAGATTGCTTTTCATCAATCCTGTGCTTGCTTTTCTTGATCTGAAGATTGAATTGTCGGATAAGATGTCTCACCATGTGCTTCACACTATCCAACACTCAACAGCAACGCGAGAACGTCGCTTAGAATTAGAAGAACGACTACAAAAAGCTGCCGGAGAGCCCCCTAAGCCAAATAATGCTGAATGGGCAAGTAATTTTTTATTTGATTCGCTTAAACTGCAGCCATTGTCAGTGGGCCAAAAGCAGCCGAAATATCATAACGAGAGAAATCTTGCTATTGTAGCGCGATTGAAGAAACTTCGAACGCAACCAGGTAAAAGTAAATATGCCAGAAGAATAAGTACCGGCATGGGGTTCAGAATTGGGTGGAAAAATACATTGAGGCAACTTGATCTTGAATCGCCAGTGCCGAAGCTAAAGCCAGCATCAAAAAAACCTAAAACCGTTCCGTTCGAAGAACTGTATTTCTATAAAGAAAGCCACCCTCTAGCGCGAGATCTTCTTGAGTTGAGTATAATTTATCAACGCAGTTTTCCAATTCACACGGGGGATAGTTATCGAAAAATTAAAAGTGGTGCTAAAAGTAATCCCTTTAGCAGTTGGATAAAGGCAGTACGCTTTTAGATCATTCACTAACTATAGCATTATGAGCCTGACCTCAAACTTTGATTACTGTGTCCAGCTTGGCCTCACTCAAGTCAAAGAAATATTCCATCTTGCTTTTAAATCGGAAGACCGCTATCCGCACAATGTTGGCCCAATTGTAGAGAATTTTTCGGGCCGTGAGGTAATCATTAATGTAAAAGTGCTTGATGATGAAGATCGTGCAGCAAATCTGAGTTTTCAGGATGAAAAACACATCCTTTTTTCCTTTCCTTTTGATCTTACAGTAGAGACTAAAGATGCCCCAGATCCAAGTTTGAGCAGGTTTACCATGCGGGTGAGGGTGGAAATTCCAGCCTTGCTCACATATTGGGAGGAAGAAGGTGAAGAAGTTCTTGGGCTTGATTTTGCCAGCGTGACCCCGGCGGATGTTAATATTGTGATATTGGAGGGATTACCTGTTGTCAATATACCAAATATCCGTACGGCGATCCATCAGAAATACGATTTGATTGAACATATTTATTCGCAAGATGGTAGTTCGCTCGTCTTGTATGACGATACGCGCGATGCTTCACTTGTACCACCAAATAGTGCAACTCCTTTTGATATTGAAGCTGATTTAGAAACGCATGGTGCCACTGATTATTTAAAAATAACGGCCCCGATTCATGTCGATGTGCCCCTGCCTATTGGAGGTATTTATCGATCTTATGGACGCATTGTGTTCTGGCGCGAATTTATTCAGACGGATACCACCATTACTATTGACATGTCTTCTGAACCGGCAGAGGCTGCGCTTGCTACATCTGTAGAACTTGATGATGTAGCTGCAATGCGTGCCGCAGAATTAGCAGGCATTCTTTTCCAGATTCATACCGCCTATGATGCTGTAACTCATACCCACACATTCTTAGGAAACACCCTTGTTCTATACGACGACAATAGGGATCCTGATTTAACGCCGGAAAACCTGGCGGATCCCTATAATATTGAAGCTGAATTTGAAAGCCACAGTGGCATTGAGTATTTAAAAGTAATCCTGCCAATTCACGTTCGTGTGCCGTTAGCGGTGCTGTTTTCGGCCTATGGACGTGTTATTTTTTGGAGAGAGGTGGATAGGACGGACACTACGCTTTCTGTAAATATGGGCGTTGAGCCGGCTGATGTTACGCTCGCGACAACCATAGAATTGGATTCAGATCACCCGGCCAAAGGGATTATTATTACTCAACTGACGCCACTGGCTATTTCTGCACTTGCGGGATTTGGTATAGTATCGGGGCAGAGCTTTGGTGTTGTAATTTCCCAGCTGAATGCACAGGCGATCATCGCAATTAACAATTTTGGCGTCATTACTGAACCCGCTTTTAGCGAAAGTGCTGCCCGAAGTTTATTACAACATCAAATTTCTGATTACATAAAAGTCAGAAGATATCCTGTTTTTACACCTAAATCGGGAGACCCTGCCCACCCACTTTCCACGCCAATTGGTTTTTTGCTGGTAACAGATGGCGTGCTCGCTATTCTCATGAACCGGCGGACGGGGACGGAAGCGGATGACCATGCCCCTGACAACTTTCTGGGAAGTAATGACTTGGCGCTGGCCATTGGTCGTGCACGCGTCGATGAAATAATCACGGAAGCGGTGAATGAAGAGTTTCCTGGTGTTAATAATGGCGGCCATGAAATTTCTACGGAAGAAGGGGATGCCACGTTATTTACCCTGAATATTGCTCCTTCGAATGCGGGGACCCATGATGAATCGCGTGGACATTTGTGGGTAACAGGTACCGCTGAAGTTCACATTGACTGTTGGCCCGATCCCGATGTGGATTTTGAAGGCCCCATTTTCCTCAATGCAACTGAGACCGAAGAGGATGGGGTTTGCACCCTGAATATCGAACCACAAGTAGGAGATTTTGACTTCGATCAAAGCTGCTGTGACATATTTATCGACATCATTATTCCGATTGTTGGATGGATTATGCTTGCAATCATCGAAGATACAATTGATGAAGTGGGAGGGGAATTGGCTGGTGAAATTGCTGCGGGCCAGGCTGAGCACATCGAGGCTATACCACCTGTTATCAACGGTATAGCAGAAGTTCAGGCCTGTTTAATTGACCTGAACATTACCAGTGAAGGCTTCATCTTACCGGGCACCGTCACGATCAGACGTCTTGGACGCAGCTTTGAAGATTTGGAAGGAGACCATGATTTACCCAGGCCATAGTGCGCCCTATATTAACAAAGATAAAAATAAGAACCATGCCTACAGAAAGAGGGTTTGTACAGAAAATAGAGGTCGGTCGCGCCGGTCTTGTAAGTGTACTGTTGATTCACACTAACGGCTCTAATGGCACATATGTTATTGAGGATCTTGATGCTGATCCTGAACGCTTTAACGAACGGCTATCCAAATTGGCCATCTTACGTGATGCCATGAATCGTGCGGAACCTGTAGAGATTGAACACACCCAGGGGGAGGCGGGGGAAGTAATTGATCGCGTAGCACGAATTAGCCGTGACGCACTTGGTCCAGTTTCTCAGGTCTTAATATTTACCGGGATGGTGTTTGAGGCCATGCTCCATTCTGAAAATGGGGCAACGGCAGATGGCGAAAAATATGACTGTGCCAAGATTTTCCTCGGATCCTTTGAAAATGGAGTGCAGAACCTGATCCTTAATATGCAGGGGCCTGAGCGCCAAGTGAAAGTGCAACAATTTGAGATGATTCGTCAAGCCCAGATGCACAATTCCCTTATACGCGTTTCTGTTGATGTAGGCAATAAGAAGACCGGGGCTCAGAATGAAATCATAGCTGTAACTGTACTTGAAGACCTTAGTCATTACGGTGATCAATATGGCGAGAAGCTAAATGGCTTTGTAGAGTCGCTAAGTTTGATTCGAATGCCCGGACTTAAAGAGAATGCAAGTATTTTTGCCCACGTGCAATTTACTACGGCTCCACCTTTTGAAGGACCGGGGAATGTTATTGGATTAACTCCATTTACTCCCGAATTAATCGATTTACTAGTACCCAAAAATTCGCTGTCTTATGAATTATTTGAAGCAGGTTTAAGGGATAATCTTCGTATGAGAGTAAATGCATTCTTGACTGGAGGGCGGCAAGAAGATGACCAAGCTGACGATGGTGAGCATGAAAGGCTTAAGGACATAGGCGCTGAGGACAAAGATGAAAGCTCTCAAGGATTCAGGGTCTTTTTGAAGAGCTATCTTTCTTCTGAAATTGAAAAACGAAGGAGGGGAGTGGTCCTTGGGGCTGAACTTTTAGCCCACCTTGCCTCTGCTTCTAGGCCCGTGTGGATCACCATTTCTCGGGAGTCGCTGGATCATGGACCAGATGGATTTGCTTGTACAACTGGTGTGCCAAGTAGCGATCTCGCACCTCAATCGCTCCGGGATTTACGCATTCCATATGCTGCGGTATGGAGAGGGGTTGGATGCTTTAATCCTGGTGTTTATCGGTTTCAACTGCAACTTCCCACTCCTTTCCGATTGCTCGTTGATGGAAAAGAGCTCTGTTTACATGATGCAACCCAGGGAGAATTTTCTTATTATGAAGGTTCCCAAAAGGGACTATCCAAGCGGAATCCTAAAATCAAAATGGCATACGCCTGTTTATCCGGTGAGCACCTTATTCAAATTGAAGTCGAAGGCTGGGCATGTAATTATGAATTTATTTTTGATGTTTATCAAATTCGGTAACTTTGACGAATTTATAAAAGAACGGCATTATGAGTGACGAAAAAAAGACCATCATTTTGAAGCAGGAAGAGGGAGAGAGTTTGTCGCATCTACATAACGGCGGAGTAGCAGTTTATGGAGACGCAGAACGACCTGCGCTAAAACATCAGCATCATGTTGGGCAAATATTACATGGGACTGCGCCTCAACATCCGCTTGTACACATGGTTTGTTGGGAAGAAGAACAGTGGTGCAAAGTAGAAGTAGAAGGCCGTATCGTGTTGGCTGGAGACGAAAAAGCGCCGGTCAACGTACATATGAAGCATACATTCCCGGACGCGCACCATCAAAAGCATGAAGTTGCACCGCTGGATCACACCGTTCATATAGATACCAGGCTGTCCTCACCTATGCACCACGCGTTGCAGATGCGTACTCCCCTTCAGCATCGGTTTTGTAATCCCTGGCACATTGCATCAGATTACATTCTGCGTATTACTATTGGAGATACCGAATTGGGGTCGATCCGGCTAACAGGCGCTACCATTGCTACACCCCAACCTTGTGAGGAAGAGAACTGTCCAGAACCAAGAAGTCTTCCGCCACATCCTTAACATGAAGCTAACTTATTTATATTATGGCAAATAAAAAAAATAGGAAAGAGGAGGCTGAATACACCACTGAACAGGCCTCAGGAAGCATTTCGGATGTAGTTTCAGCGGTATTAGACGTTGGCGTATCGCTCGCAAGGACGTTAGCTAAAGCCACAACAGGTGATATGCCGCTCAAGGAGCCCAAGGAAGAGGCTGGTCCATTGAATGCAATGGTCTTCTATGGGGTAACTGCAGCCTCAAATCTGGCAAATCAACTATTTTCTAGCTTTAAGGCAACTGCTGAGCGAGCACCCCGTGCGGCACAAAACATGGCACCGGTTTCTTCATCTTCAGCTACTCTTCCTACCGTCAGACAGGGCGCTACGCTTCGAATTCCTCTGTCGATAGAGAATCCCAGTTCAGCTCCAATGGTGGATATGAAATTCATCTGTCTTTCTATTAGAGCAGAAAAGCAAGGTGATAGCCATTCTTTAAGTAATAAGGCGATACGATTTGAGCCGAAAAAACTTGAGGTTGCACCGAAAGATTTTGAAAAACTGACGGTGTTTATCGATATCGAAGTGGATACGGTACCTGACGTGTATGAAGTTACAATCGGCTTGGTGGACGGTAATTTCCAAATGCCATTACAATTCTCAGTACTTCCCTCCTAAGAGCTTTTAGATAAGCTTTTAGTTTATTGCTGACTTTTTCAACATCCCTGGGATTTGCAGGAGTAGACATTGTTACTTGAGTAATTGAGTGCTTCTGACCAATAGCGTACTACAATGAGGTTGATCTGCAAGAATTTGTTTGGAAAGGAAGTCGAAGTTCTTTCTTTCGGCCCATACATTGACCATTTCCGCAGTGACGTATTTTATCGCACAATCATATCTTGACTGTCACCTGCGAGCATGTATAGACGCAGCAAAATGCCGAGAATACAACCTTTTAGTTCTCAGATTGCGTTGCCGGATCTGGCCGCTGTTCATCCAATATACCTTCTAGCAGATCTGTGAAACTGATGGCGGCAATAGAAACAGCGTCGAATAATAAATCAACTCCACGGTGTGCATCCACTCTGAATTTTGAAGACAACTTGTCTGCTCGAGCTCGTTTAAGGAACTCTTGTGACACTGTACGATCTCGTATTTCTTCGGAAACTTGAATTGCCATAGCAAGCTCTCGCTCTGCTACCTTGGTGGCCTCTAACCCTAAATTTCGACTGCTTCGAACCAGCGTTCTCACAGATCGCGTAAGATCTTCTAGACCTATTTTACGATCATCAGTAGATGGTTGTGTCTGCATAATTGATTCCATTTTTGATTACAAAGCGTTAAGTTAGAAATAATTTCTAACTGGAAGATAACAACGAAGGATTTTTAGATCAAGAAAATTACGCTCAATTACAAGATACTACTGTTTTTAACAAGTCACATGGAACTGGGTTCTTGAGTGTTTTTGAGGTTAAAGTTGTTTAGAGCTTGTTTGAATTTTCATGACGATTCGAAAGCGAACAAATTTTATTTCAGACGAGGCGCGTTTTGCATAGCTCTATCCCGATAAAATCGCATAGGCGTACGGGAAAAGATATGCAATATCAGAGGGCGCAAACCAAATTGTCGTTTAAGCGGCCGTTGCATACCCCATTTGCTGGTTAATCATCGTTCGTAGTTTGTCTCGCTTTCCGCTTTTGAAAATAGCCCTAATATTCAGTACTGCAGAAACTCTTTGCGTCCATCGCTGGCCGACTAATTTGCAACGTTGCTGTACCACGGTGCTGATCGCCGATTCTATGGCTCCGCTCCCAATACAATATCCTGCTGCCCGATATTCATCGTATTTCATGCGGTAGCGGTTCTTCTCATAATAGGTAATGAGCTGCTCGGCCTTGTCGGCGATGGTTTCTCTACGGCCTACCATTTTCTCCCTGATGGCAGCAATGACCTGGTCTATTTGTCCATCCAGCAATTCTTTTCTCCGGCATTCGATCCAGTCCGAACGATTGGTATCTGAGGTGAACAGGAGCGTGGCAAAATCGGCCAAATGTTCCATGGCATGATAAAAATTAAGAATGACAATAGATGTGGGATATTCGGCCAGGAGCCAGTTGGCGATCCACTCCGCTCCATCGGCGATGGCCACCATTTGAGTATTGGGAGCTTGGCGCAGATGAGCGCGAACCAACTCATCAAAACGGGTTGTGAATCCAGCATAATGACCCAAATGAGCCAAATAGTCTGAACTGGCCAGTTCCATACGCAGATTAACTCCTTCATTATCACAAAATTTCCTGACACGGTGGTGACCTGCGAAAATTCTGCCAACTTTGGTCTCCCGGAAACCTTCATCCGTGCGAAGATGGCCGCCATCCACCTGAACATAGAGCACATTATCTGATGCCTGGTCTCCACCTTGATCAGATGCTACCCCTTCAAAGTCAAAGCCTGGGCTACTCAATATTTCTTCCACTGCTGGAAGATTGCCAAAGTACTGAGTTAAACGCTGACACTGTGAACTCCCTACTTGGACTGCAGGAAGCGCAGTCTCAAGCAGCGCCATAGCTCGCTCGAAGGGTTGCTCATTGGCAAACTCCAGCATATGGCTTTGCAATAGCGGACTAATGGCCATATCGTGCTTCATATGCTCTATATAGGGATGGAACTTGCTCATTTCGAGTTCTCCGAGGGTGCTTTTGATTTTCTTTTTTTTCGACGGTCCTTT
>JABWAQ010000105.1 GCA_013360945.1 Candidatus Brocadia sp. | reverse complement strand
CCGTGTGGTCACGAGGAAAAAACTTCCTGTTCACCGAAAAAACCAGTAAATATAAGGCTTTTACGGCTTTTTTGTTTTTTGTCATGAGGTGAACATCCGTTACAATATATAACATCTTTTAGCTTAAAAATAAAAATTTTATGGCCTCAGGATGCTGCTCTTGTGGCATAATAACGGCGGCTGGGTTTGACATACCAGGATGAGACAGGAATTACATGGCAAAGGGGGGAGTATGAAACTCTCAAATGTGCTGACCAAAGAGCGCATAATCATCAACCTCGTCGGAAGGGATAAATACGACGTTCTGGTAAAAATGGCACAGGTGACCAGGACTTCAGAAAAGGTCACAAACGAAGCAGACCTCCTAAAAAAGGTAATCGAACGTGAAAAAATTAAGAGCACCGGGATTGGCGGCGGAATTGGTATACCACATGCCCAAACTTCCGGTGTAATGGATACCATTGCATGTTTGGGGACTTCAGAGCAAGGGATTGAATTCAATGCCGTAGATGGGAAACCGGTACATCTCGTCTTTTTAATCGCCACAAAAGAGCGAACTGATAGCAAATATCTCGGTCTTTTAAGCAGAATAGCCCGTTTATTCATCGATGAGACCTTTAAACAACAGGTCATCAAATCGCATTCACCAGAAGAGATCATGCGCCTTATCATTGAAAAAGAAAAGGGATAATTTTCGGATGATAGGAGAAGCAAGAAGGAGCTTTCTTTATGGATCAGATGCATTTTTCCACCTCAACCATTATTTTTATGTTGATACTCTTTTTTATCCTTCTCATCGTCTCCGCCTTTTTTTCATTAACCGAAACATCCCTCTTTTCTCTTAACAAGATACGATTGGATTACCTGATCAAACAAAAAAACAAAAGGGCGATCTCCATTTATAATATTATTAACGAGCCAGACAAGCTTCTTAGCACCATCCTTACCGGGAATAACATTGTCAACACGGCATTGTCAACCATAGGAACGACAATCGCCATATATTATTTGCACGAGTGGGGGGTAATCCTGGCGCCGGTGATCGTTGCCTTTATCTTACTCCTGCTTAGTGAGACATTTCCCAAGGTATTAGCAACCCAGTTCCCTGAACAGCTTTCCTTATTGATCGTAAAACCGTATGAATGGATACGATGGATATTATCACCCATCGTTACATTAATCACGCATCTTACCTATTTCTTTTTTGATTTGTTTGGAGTAAAAATCGAGTACAAAAGAACAATTTTCAGCCGTGAAGAGGTAAAACATATTATTAAAGAAAGTGGAGAAACAGGCGTATTAGCTGACGGTGAGCACAAGTTATTGCACAAAATATTTGAATTCAGCGATAAGCTTGCCAAAGAAGTTATGGTGCCCAGACGACATATTATTGCTATAAATGCAGACATGGAACGTGAAGATATCGTACGAATTGTCACCGAAGAAGGTTATACCCGATACCCGGTGTATAGACATTCCCTTGATAATATCGTCGGATTCATCCACTCAAAAGGAATTATCAACATGGTAGTTAATAACTCACTTTTCGTCCTGGAAGACCTCATCATGGAACCTTATTTTGTCTCTGAAGAAAAAAAGATCAGTAAGATATTCACAGAATTTCAACAAAATGGCTTACACATTGCCATCGTCAGAGACGCCAAAGGCGTTATTTCAGGTTTAATTGAGATAAAAGATATCTTGAGGGTAATTTTTGGGGAATTAAGGGAAAAGACCAGCCCTGATGAATTAACTTGATTGTATAGGAATTTTCATTTTTTTAAGCGAGTCTCCGGTAGGGTGAGTTAAGCGGCGAATGACTCGAAACCCGTAACTCACAACACTGATCCATTATTCATAAGATTTATTTCAAAATATTATTGCGCCGACTGCATTATGGAATTACCAGTAATCTCGCTGAAAGCCCGGAGAAATTCACTTCACCCATGGATCTTCAGCAGAATGATCCGCCATTCCCAAAAACGCCTGCCACCAGGGACATTAGTTGAAGTAGTTTCCAGGGAAGGCACATTTCTCGGCAGAGGCATCTACAATTATAACAGCAATATTGGTATTCGCCTGTTAACCGAAGATGTATCCGAACTCTTAGACCGCGAATTTTTCTTCAGAAAACTCGAACAAGCCAGGATACTTCGTGAGGAGGTTCTGGAAATCCACAAAACCTCTGACTCCTATCGTCTGGTACACGGAGAAGCCGATGGACTGTCTGGCCTGATTATTGATAAGTTTGCCAGCGTATTTGTTATAGAACCATACTCCGCAGGCTACTTTGGAATAATGGAATGGATCGTATCATCTTTGCAGTCCCTTTATCCTGACGCCCGGGTCGTCGTGCGTCCGGATGAACGAATTGCAGCTAAGGAAGGAGTGGATTTTTCAAAAGTGGCCAAGGCTTATCCAGGTCCTGATTCCGTTGAAATTAAAGAGAACCGGTTGAGGATGAAGGTAAATCTCAAAACGGGGCACAAGACCGGGTTTTTCCTCGACCAACGTGAAAACCGCCTTACGCTGTCCCAGTATTGTCGCGGCAAGACAGTGCTCGATTGCTTTTGTTATACCGGCGGATTTGCCATTTCCGCTATGCTGGCAGGCGCAAAGTCGGCCATGGCGATTGACCTGGATGAAAAGGCATTGGAAACGGCGCAGGAAAACGCGCGACTGAACGCCGCATCGGTGACTTTTCAGCACGTCAACGCGTTTGACTATCTGCGAATGATGACCGGCAAGGGTATGCAGGCCGATGTCGTTGTCCTGGATCCTTCCAAACTTGCCGGATGTACGGAAGAGATCAAGCGTGCACACCGGACCTATGGGGACATCAACAGACTTGGGATGCAGGTCATCAGGCCGGGTGGCATCCTGTTAACATGCTCCTGCTCAGGTCTCGTATCAGAACGGGAATTTCTTTCCATTCTGACCAGGTCCGCGGCAGAGGCGGGAGTTGTACTGCAAATCTTCAAGATCACCGGGGCGTCATCAGACCACCCCTTTTCTACCATTTTTCCGGAGGGGCGATATCTTAAGGCCGTCTTTGCAAGGGTGTATCCTCATACGAAAAGAAATAGTCCGTAGGGACACGGTGCACCGTGTCCCTGCTTTGAAATTCATAAACATTAAATTATGAAAGGAAAATAACGTATGACCTATTTAGAAGCGTTGATTCTTGCCGTCATCGAAGGTATCACCGAGTTTTTACCCATTTCATCTACCGGCCACATGGTGATCGCTTCTACATTTATGGGGATCAGTGAGAACGCCCTGACAAAGAATTTTGAGATCGTAATCCAGCTCGGCGCTATTTTATCTGTGGTAGTACTTTACTGGCGCAAGTTTCTCACCTCTTTCCGGTTTTACCTGAAATTATCCTTTGCATTCCTGCCAGCCGCAGTTGCAGGTTTTTTTCTTGAAGATTATATTGACCATTTACTGGCAAATGTATGGGTAGTAATCGCCTCAGTTTTTTTTGGTGGAATTTTCCTGGTTTTCGTAGACCGGTGGTTTAAACACGCCGAAGGAACGGAGGAACTGGAAATATCGTGGTTTCAGGGTTTTAAAATCGGTTGTTTTCAGTGTATTGCGATGATCCCGGGGGTATCAAGGGCTGCTGCCACCATCATCGGTGGAATGGTTGTAGGACTTAACCGGAGAACGTCAGCCGAGTTTTCATTTTTTCTTGCCGTTCCAACCATGCTGGGCGCCAGCACAAAGAAGCTCATGGACTCTTACAAGACCATCCAACATCATGACATTGCCATCCTGCTATTTGGAAGTATTGTGGCATTTGCCGTAGCGATGCTTGCCATCAAGGGCTTTATTGGTTTCCTAAAACAGCACGGTTTCAAATGGTTCGGATATTATCGTATTGTTGTCGGGGTAGTAATAGCTATTATTACCTTTTTTATGCATGCTTGATCATTAACATAATTTTTCCATAATTTCGTTAAAATTTACAAAGTCTCAATCCTGCCATAGATCTCCGACAGGGGAATTGATGGCTCTGGCCCGATGATTGATTGAAATGGATTTTTCTCGTCTTCTTCGAAAAGGATGCATTGTTCCTTATCGGATTTTGACGGTGCAAGATGCAACGATGGGCATGTTTCCTGCCCAGTGAGATGGCGGGTTTCTCTATTGCTTTCTCCTCGTGTCATTTGCATATGTCTCCTTTACTATCATATTAAATCGGGACACTGTGCCCCTATTCCTGAGAAGACGCTTCTTCTCTTCCTGATATATCAATTGCTGCTATCAAAGAATGAGCGAAATGCGTGCCTTATATAGAGACAAAAGAAAAAAGGCTTGTAACTACCTTGACGTATAGAAATTTCAATCTTCTCTGCTACTGCCTTACACACCCCCAACCCCCTCTCAAGAGGGGACTAAAGAAGTCACCTCCTGGAAGGGAATTCAAAAGAAGTCCCCTCCTGGGAGGGGATTCAGGGGTGGGTTTAACCTTATAATAAAAAGTCGCCGAAGGCCTAATTAAAATTGAAAACATATGATGAAAATAAACAAAGAATAGTGATATTTACTGACAGGTGCTTTCGTGTGCTGGTGCAAATCTCAACATGATTTTGTTGAAAAATCAATCTGCTTTCGTTGATAATTTCTCATCGCCACCTCCCGGTTTATCTGTTTTCTGGAAATGTAAGGACTAAAGGATAAAAACGAGATTGGCGTGAAGTGATACATTATCCTTCACCGGTAAATGGATCGTCCGTCATTGTCCCATGGAACCTTTCTGCGTGGGTAAGGGCATCCTGTCGCTGCTGGAAAACATGGATGCGGTTATCGTTGGTTTCGTTTGTAATGAGTTCACTTTCAACAAAGTAGGCCATAGACGATTCGATCTTATTGCCCCTGATTTCATCGGTAACGATAACATGGTCGATTAACTGAACATTATTTTTGAACCACTGTGCTGCACAAAAGATAGAGCAGAACTTCCTTGTTGAATGGTCTTTCAGGACAATATCAACCTCATAGATAATCGGAATTGAAGATCCATCATAGGCGCAACGCGGGTTTTTCAAATATTTTTGGTAAAACACCCCGGCAAGCGCAACAGCCATAATAATAATGAGACCGATCCAAAATTTTTTTGCCATGTGCGAAAACGATTAACTAAACCAAGTGAATTCAATAAATCATAATTACATGGACAAACGAGTTTGTCCATGCCACCCGTTTAAAATTTGTCACGCAAATATCAAATGTATCGTTACCATGATCACGGAGGCAAGCAGGCAAAAAGCAGACAGGCTATTTATTTTTCCTAAAAGCCTCTCTGCTACAGGAATCGCCTCGGTATTCCTGCAAAGAAGGCGCAGGATACCCATCCAGCCGATTGCAAAGGTGCCCATGACGAATAATCCAAGCATAACAGGGGCGTCAGGCACCAGGCCATTCCCCATAAAGCAATAAATACAATGATGATAGGGAAGCTGCATGAGACTGGGGACAATGTTTTCAATAAACGCATATATCACAACGGGGATATTGATAATCCCTGTCACCGCCTGACCGGAAAGGATAATCCCTTTCGTAAATGGTGACCATGAAAGCCATTTTTTTGAAAGAGGTACAAATAATAAAGCAATAAGGATTAAATTCACCAGATAATACACAACGAGTAAAATCTTTTGAATATGCCTTCCAAAAATGGCCTGGGGGATCATGGCAGAAGGCCTTAAAGGCACATCAAAGAAGGTTGCACAGCAGGAGACGGACATCAGTGGTTTCATACGGAGCACATAAGAGATGTCCGTAATACTATCCGCCAGAAGGACACCACAGACGATGAGAAGAAAGAGGAGATTTCTCTTTGCAAGGGGTGTTGTGGGTATCGATTTATCTACGTAATAACACAACAGCCACTCTCCCATGATAAAGAAGGAGATGGGTTTGATGATTTGTAAAAAGGTGACCGTGGACGGTAAAATCTGAGTAACCCCGAACATGCACATCGCACCCGGCACCTCTGACACAAAGCTCTGGAGCATGAAATAGAACCACGGCCAGGCAAGCATCCTTACGGACAGAATCACACACGCCATGAGAAAAATCAGATAACCCTTCTGTTCAAATTTACTTTTTGTCTCTAATGCCGCAATTGGTTCAAAGCTGAGTAATATCCTGAAGGTTGCGTAAAATAAAAACCCACCTAAGAAGAGAGATAAAAAGCCAATAAACAACATGACAAGGGTATAGACGTTTATAACCATTCAATCCCGCCGTTCTTCATTTTAAAGGTTACGTCTGATAGTTTTTTAAACGAGGCATCGTGGGAGGCAACAAGGATGGTTACACCGCGTGCCTTGAGTTCGTTTAAAAATTTGAGTATATGTGCGCTGGTTTCATCGTCGATATTCGACGTGGGTTCGTCTGCAATGATAATTTCAGGATTATTTATCATCGCCCGTGCAATGGCCACCCTCTGCTGCTGGCCTCCGCTGAGTTCCTCAGGGGTATGATTTAACCGGTCGCCAAGTTCCATCGTTTCTAAAAGGAATTTTGCCCTTTCATAGCGTTCTTTGAAACCGATCCCCAAAGGGATAAGGGGATAAGAGACATTCTCCCAGCTGGCAAGTCTTGGCATGAGATGAAAGTCCTGAAAGATAAAACCGATCTTTTCACGGCGTAGCCTGGCAAGGGCGATATCCGAAAACAAGGTGACTTCTTCGCCGTAAATAAATACCTTGCCGGTGGTAGGTCTGTCCAGGGTGCCAATGATATTCAAAAGTGTGGTTTTCCCTGAGCCAGACGGACCGTTCAAAACCGCAAAACTGTTTTTTGGAATATGCAAACTAATGTCATGTATGGCGCGCACTTCCTGGCGAGTATGCCAGCGGTATGATTTACATAGGTTTTCAGTTCTAATCATTATTTCATTGATACAATCGGGGACTCAGTTGATGCCCTCCACGAAAAATAGACACTGCCCACCATGGTCAGGAGGAAGGCAAAGAAAAAGCTGAGGAGGCACGGCAAAGGGAGAAACCTTGCAGGGAGTGTAAATTCAGGCAGCATCGTTATCTCTGCAATAAAAAATTGCGCAATAAACGCACCATTAAAGCCCCTGACCCAAAGAATTGATAGCGCTATGGCAATGGTCGCCCCCCATAAACTGATCAGAAATTGTTCAAAGGAAATGAGTTCCAATACCTCCAGGGTTTGCCAGCCAGTGGCCTTCATAATGCCGATTTCCTTTTTCCGGTCAGATAGTCCAAAGCCAGAAGCTACTAAAATAGCCGGGACTCCCAGTGCAAAGGCTACCATATACAGCGCGCTAAAAATGCCCTCTTTCAGCATAAATCCTTTTTTAATATACAGTTCAACCATATGTTTGTCCTGCAGCCGGTAGGGTTCGCTCTGAAGGATATCGTATAAATCAGTTGCAATCTCTGAATTATGGCCCGGCAGGCTATGAATTTGTATATCTGTCGCAACCTCCTGTTTGCCAAACAATTCTCCGGCATCCTTGAAAGACATGAATATCATGGATGCCCCCCAGATACCGGCATCTGAAGAAAAGAAGCCGACAACGGTAAATATCTTTCGCTGTTGACAGCGCATACTAAACTGGTCGCCGATATTTAAATTAAAATGCCTTGCTAATTCGTGACCTACAACCACCTCATTCGCATTTTCAAACATCCTGCCTGAAATACAGGATACTGATTCAGGGATATCCTCTTTCGTGATACCGACGATGACTGCTAATTTATTTTGCAAAAAACCCCGACCGATAATACGTGGCACGACCTTTGTTACCCCAAAGATTTTTTTAATCTCGTCCATATATTTCAAGGGAACAGCCGCATTTCTGCCAAATTCGTCAAATGTCAGATACAGATCCGCACCGGCATTTACGGAGGTGAGTGATTGTGCGCGTACACCTTCAGAAATGGCAATGGCGGTAATAAAAGGGGTAAGGATGGCAACAATGCAAAGACAGACGACAATGGTCTTTGTCCTGTGACGTAATAAATTTTCAGATGCCAGAAAGAGGAGATTGAAATGTTTATTCACTGTTTAAGGTTAAGATTGTATTGTAAGTAATTCATAACGCAGTAAGGCCGCAACCAAAAAAGCTCAACCACAGAGAACACAAAGTATTACACAAAGATCACAAAGAAAACCTTACAGAAAAAAAGAAGTTTTTATGGACTAATACTATAACGCAGTAAGGCCGCAACCAAGTCCCCCTTAACAAAGGGGGATCAAGGGGGTTGTAAAAAACTTGCTAAAAAAGAAAGATTTCACACAGTAATACTATACTTGCGACACGATCACCTGACTGGAGGGGCACGGAGCACCGTGCCCCTACAATACTATGCTTGTGCCTTCGCGTCCTGGTGACAAAATTATTTTACATTATATCGAAAACCTCCTCACCTATTCAAGTAATTATGCCGATTTTGGCTTGACACCCTCTATGTCTTACGATTCCATACAGGCAAATAGGTATAAATACCGAAAAATCCCGAAGGGATGACATGATTATAGAAAAAAGTACACCACAATATAAAACCCAGTAAGGGGTGAAATAGGGAGAAAATGAATGATACCCTGCCACCCTTACGGGGTAAACGTAATTGCATGGCAATATAGTATTACCGTGTGAAATCTTTCTTTTTTAGCAAGTTTTTCACAACCCCCTTCACCCCCTTTACTAAGGGGGAACTCCAAAATCCCCCTTAGTAAAGGGGGACTTAGGGGGTTGTTTCTTTAACCATGTGTTTTGGTTGCGGCAAAGCCGCGCTAGGCTATAATCATGTCATCCCTTCGGGATGACAGAATCAACATTTTGTTCACTCAGAGTGGTTATGGATGAAAGTACGCTGAATAGTTACGATTTTACCTGATAATACTATAGCGCAGTTACACCACAGCCAATCCCTGTTCAATGCATACAGGAGTAAGACTAACCACCCCTCTTTCCCCGCCTTCTCAAGGTGAGGACTTCGTCGTGATGGTTCGACAGGCGTATCCTGAGTTTACCGAAGGGCTCACCGTGAACGGCGCTATATCCTGAGCTTGACGTATAGGAATTTCAAACACTCCCCCCATAATCCCCCCGTTTACGGGGGGAAACAGGGGGGTAAGTCTCCGAAGGCCTAATTAAATTGTATAGGAATTTTCGTTTTATTTATGCGTGTATCAGGGTGGCACGGACAAACTCTGTTTGTCCGTGTTCGTCCCTAACTTGAGAGATTTTTGAGTTCAATCCTTGCAGCTTCATGATCGGGTGCAATACCGGAGATGGGATTATCAAACCTTCGGCAAGAACAAAGATGTTGCCAACGCAATCCGCAAGATAAAGCAGAAAAACTTATGGCTGGAGCTTTTCAAAAAATTTATGGCTGGTTCAATCTTGCAGACTTCGTTGTGAGCGCTCAGTCGAACGATTAAACCAGATATTTTGAACCAGACTACGGGTTTTAAATAGGTTTCAGCCATGAAAAAGCCAAATGTGAAGGTTCAATCGAGGACGATTGAACCAGCGATGTGGGCGATTGAATCAGCGAGGGTGACCACAACGCAAAAGTCGTCAAATGCATAATTTGTGAGGGGTGTCTATATGGCAAGACCGCATAGGACACCCCTCGTCCTGCTAAAATCTCTCTACAATAAGCCGTCCCCTCTTACATAACCGGTATGTGCAGGACCCAGCTTCTCAAATATCTCCTCGTCGGTGTAGGTAACCACCTCTGGCGCTTCATATTCGGGCAATTTCCTGTCTTCCATGGTTATCTCCTTTCTGCTATAAAAATTTAGAAAAATCTGTTGGGTCTCGTCTTGCTCAAACCA
>JABWAQ010000104.1 GCA_013360945.1 Candidatus Brocadia sp. | reverse complement strand
TATAGAAAGAGAAGATAAAAAGATTCCCCTGTAGCTCAATGGTAGAGTAGCCGGCTGTTAACCGGTTGGTTGTAGGTTCGAATCCTACCGGGGGAGCCAGCTTGTATGAGAAAGCCCTTCGGCAATGATGTCGAAGGGCTTTCTGTATATAGGACAAAGACTTACGTCATTTAGTGTGTAGTTCGAAGCTATAAATTTTAATATTTTAGCCTTGTCTTCATAATTTGCTCTAACATATTGCGCATAAAGCATTTTTGAGAGTTCGAAGGTTTTATAGCCGAATTCGTAAAAATCAGGATTTATTATATTTAAACTGTCCATCTGTGTTTTAATCTCAATAAGTTGACTTTTATACTCCTTTTCTTTGGTTTTAAAAATATCTTCAGTAATTTCGTTGTCAAACTTAGAATCATATAACCTGTTAAGACGGCTATTTATTTTATCATATTGATTTTTTAGTGTGTTATATCGATTTTCTTGCAATTCAATGTTATTTTTTGTGTATTCCTTTAAACCTTCTATAATCCATTCTGCAATTTCGTTATCTAGAGTGATCTTTTTTATTGGGTCTTCAAACAGTTCCACCAATCTTTCTTCCCTGAGATATCCATTCCCATTGTGATTTTGTCTGCCTTTTGAAAAAGTGCAGTGATAATATATATATTTTTTCCCTTTTTTTCTTTTTTCTTCACCGAGAACTTTACAACCACATACTCCGCAAATTATCATATTATTAAAGTGAAAATTTTTTCTGCTTGAATATGGGTGGAAGTTACCTGTTAAAACATTTTGCACTTTTTCAAACAGATCTTTCGTTATTAGTGGTGTATGACTTCCTTGATATATTTTATCTTTCCATTTAAAAACTCCGTAGTAAAAAGGATTTTTTAATAAATGGTGAAGAGTGCTTTCACCAATCCGATTACCTGTCTTACCCCTTAATCCATCATTAAAGAGTTTATTAGCAAGCATACTGAGTGAGTAAGAACCAGTAGCCATGAGAGGAAATGCTTCTTTAATGTAAGAAGCCGTTTTCGTCTCTTCTTCGATTAAACCGGTCACCGGATTGTTTTTGTATCCCAAGGGAGCATTCGAAGGGTATAATCCCTGCTCTGCTTTCTCAAGCATACCCATTCTTGTTTTTCTTGAAATATCATTTGACATCTTCTTCGCGACCGCAACTTCGATGTCAAACATAAATTCATCATCGGGGCTGGAGTCTTTATTAAACATTTTATTTGTTCGAGAAAAATGAATTGTTTTATCATGATCGTAAATTAAGTTATAAATTTTAAGTTTATCAAAGTCGTTTCGTGTCATTCGATCAGTAATATCGAAAATAATATGTTTTATTTCGCTGTGCTTTTTTGCGTAATCAATCATTTGATTAAAAGCAGACCGACCTTCATCCCATGCCGATTCAGAAACTTTCCATACTCTAACAATATTAAGGCTTTTACGAGATGCATATGCAAGTCCAAGTTTTTCTTGAGCATCTAAAGAATACCCTTCCTTTTCTTGTTCTTTGCTCGAAACACGTATATACAAAAGTGCCTTTCCCATATTTCTTGTGCTCCTTTTTTCTAGGTAGGTTTTTAAAAATCCTGTATCGTTTTAACCTATTTCTATTTTGGACAGATGATTATATTCCAAAACCTTTTTATACTTCAACAACAATCAACTCGGCCTATCCTTTCGACTCAGGTAACCCCGGCATATAGGATGTTATATTTATCTAAATCAAGCAGTTACCCAAATAATTAAATTTTTAGTTCCAGTTATTACTAAATAGGTTATCGTCCTTCCCATTTTTCTGTTCAAGCTCATATATAAATGCACATAAGCCGATCATATTTTCAGCTATTTCTCTTGCATCTTCCAATGAAAGTGGAGTAGGGCTATATCGCTGCCAAACTTTAATTGTTTTCTCTAAATATTCTTTTGAAAACTTGACCATTGATTGTACCTGTAAACGATACACAGAGGTTCAAAAATTAATTTCTTTCGAATTCGGTATATGTTCTACATCGGAGACATTGCCAAACCCATACATTCACATTCATTCCCTACGGTGTCTGATCATGGCCTTTGACCCCGTCGGGTTCTTTACCTATCATCTTCGCGGATTAGAGAATGCTGTTTTCCTCCTAAACAAATACCGCCGACCTCCAACGCAATGATTATTTCGAGGGTCTATACCTTCACTTGCGTTGTCGTCTGATATTTCCATCGCTCCTCTTTGCAGCTTCACACAGCTTGGCATATTCCCGTGGAGGAGCTTTGTGCAAGATATGTTAATGATTAGTCCAGCATTCGGCTTTCTCGTAGTCTTTTAGTCTCCCTCTTCATCAAGTATTTGACTCTAGATATAATTGGCCTAAGTCCCCTGATTTTATCTTTGGTTTTTGCTTCGCGAAGGAAATGAAATACACCAACGAGGAATTCATAGGCGGTTTTTATATTTTGGGTTTTATTCTTAAGGCAGTGGCTTTCAGCTACTAATGTTATTTCGCCGTTAATATTTTCAGCGAGGTAGAGATAATATTGATGCATTTCATGCCTGTGAAAAAAATATTCAATACTGGGCATGCTCATAGGTTTAGCTTTCCGTTCAATCTCATCAACAATTATGATCATTTCACAAACATGTTTCTTGTAAAGATGACATGGTCTCTTAATATATTTGAACGAAATAAGTCTTTTTTGTTTAGGTGTGTTTGCTTTTGGTTTTATTGCAAATTCCATTAGATTTTCCTTCTGAAAGTTAAAATTATTCTGTCCCTGGTTCTAAATTACAATTTGTCTCTACTTTTTTTGATTTCCTGTCTCGTTAGTAAATTTTCCTCTCATAATCCCCCTTATCATGCGGGAATCTATTCAAGCCTCGTCTCCTTTCTTGTAAATCAATCATAAAATTGTCCACAGTCTTCTAAGCAAAAAAGACATGCGCTCTTATTTGCTCATCTGAGTAATATGTGTCTAAAAAGACCCTAAGTTTTAGGCATCCCGAGAAACTGATTGTCCTGTTAATTTTGCATCATCGGCATGCTCAGTCATAGGATTGTTCTTTTCGACATTCTTGGTTATGTCCATAGCGTTGATAATATTTTGTTTTTCGTAGTATCTAATGTCATCTTCGAAGAAGATAATCCTGTGTCGCCTCTTGTGCGCGACAATGTGTCCATCATACAATTCTTTAAGCAGTGATGACCGGGACAGCCCTAGCCTCTTTGCAGTCTTGTTCACGCTATATTTTTCCACAGATACCCCCTGTTCTTCAATAAAGGTTAAATTTGCGGCAATAGCTGCTTAGGCAGCTGGCTATTGCCGCATTGATGACTTTCATGCTCACACCACATTGCAAATCTTATGTGGGGCTCTTAATTTACTGATTTTTTGTCATACCGCTCGTTTTTGTGTCGTTAGGTATTTGCCATACTATAAGCTCACTTGATATTACCAGTGGTCTTTTGTTCGCTTTTGCCCATTCAACCATTTGCGCAGCACATTGTTGCCCTTCATAGAGACATTGGAAGCGCATGTTTATTGGCAGTTTCACCTTTTTGATTAGTTCTGCGGCATAGTCTGTGCATAATTTATCAGAAGACTTCCACTGTGTTGGCGGTATGAGCGTGGCTATGACAGCGCCCGGGTGTAATTTTTTCAAGATTGAGTTAATAAATTCTGAAAAGTTTTCCGTAAAATCATTTAAAGGCATTTTTGTAGTATCTACCTGAGCATTGCTGTTGGGTATATTTGCCGATTGCTTCCACTTTGATGAATCAAGATAAATGAGTGTAACGTCTTGCCATCTTGGTAGGGGCGGCAATCCTTTGGTAATATCCCACTTTCTGATCTCGTGCTCCCGTTCCGGAACTACAGTGCAGTCGCTCACCCAATATCTGCGAAAACGTTTTTTGCAGATATCTATCGTGTTTCCGCCTCCAGCGAATGGATCGACCACTACATCAAACGGCTTAGTGTAAAGATACAAAAGATTATCTAATATTTCTGGTTCTGTATTGCCCAAGAGACTTGAACTACCAGACTTCTCCTTAATCTTCAAGACGTTATACAGAGGTACTTCAAAGTCGACTAAATGGTTTGCAGTGGTTTCTGCTGATTTTGGCAACTTTACCGATTCCGTCAGAATCTCACCAACCTGTGAACGTGATAGTCCTACGACATCAGCAATCTCTTCATGTGTATGACAAGTCAGCCACATATTGAGTATCTTTTTGTCGCGTCTTTCTTTAATATCGTTGTCGATACTGGCCAGCCAATTTCTCATCGTTCGTTCTGAAACAGACAAGAGTTTTACTAACTTTGCCTTTATTTCGTCACGTTTTTTGTCTTCGGCTGCGCTGTAGATTTTGCGAGCCAGATCGCGTTTGTCTTCCAAAGATAATTGTAGTCCATGGCATGCATTCCGCTCAATTGCCAGTTCGAGAAGTTCCCTATCACTGTTGGTATGTGTAATGATTGCCTTTATGTTTTTGGCCTCTGCTTTTTTGTGGGCTGTCCATCTGTGCCAACCGTCGATTAATTCGTGTCGCTGATTCACCTCGATTGCGGGAAGCACCTCCAGATTTTCAGCGTATTTTTGAACGGTTGAAGTGCTTTTTTCTATCCTCGGATACAAATCATCTCGAAAAACTACCTTGTTGACGTCAATTTCTTTAATTTCCTTAGCATTTGTGTTTTTGTTTAGAACTGCCTGATTATTCATAGGTCTATTCTCCAAAATAATATTTATTAAAATTTAACAAGCAACTCGCTCCTCATAATATTCACTTACATCTTTTTGACTTATTTATGACCCCATCGTACCTCCTTTCGTAAAAAAATCTCTTTGTCCTCTTCACCCCAAAAACTTGACTCGCCCAACATTTCTAGTACCTGATGTGCGATCTCTTATGATTCCGTGTCTGCATGTTTAAAATATTCATACCCGAGACATTCTTCTTCCGCTTCTAATTTCAGATTGATAGGCTAAAGCTCTTCCCGCCTAAATAACAGTGTCAACATTTGACATGATGGTTATCTGAGTCTTTATGTATTCACAGGCATTCCTAATAACTCTCTGTTCTCAGTTTCACATGGCTTGTTATTGACCCATGTGCTGGTAAATCTGTGCTGAACTTGTGGCTAATATTTGTCCATTGCAACAGACTAATACTGGCAAGAACCAGAACACTCATTTTTAACTTCGTTAAAGATCTTTTTTCGATTATCTGTATTTTGCCAACACTTCACATGATGCACCCAGTTCAAAAAGAGTATTTACAACACTTTGTCCGCCATTCCACCAGTGGTAACGTATTGGTGAGTTATATGGTATAATCAGACACCCAAAATCAGTAATGTACGGCAATGGCTTTATCTTGTCTGTTTCAATCAACTGGTCTGCTGATTTCTCAGAAATTTTTACAACAACCCCAGCTCTTAGCTTCTTCAAGCCTTCACGAGTTTCAACCGTCACATCCTCAATTACGACACATGGAATCAGAATCATCTACCACCTCCAGATTATCTACCTTGAAAATATGAGGACTAGAAAATCTGTTATTCGATAAAACCCCATCGCTCTCCTTTGATTTTTCAGGTGAAACCTCAACTTCTTCCACTTCTTCAACTCTATGTTTTTCTTCAATAGTTGAGGAAGTTGAGGTTGTTGGGGTTATTTCAAACAAATTTTCCAACTCTGACGGTTCTCCGTCTCTGTGTTTTTCTTCGATAGTTGAAGAAGTTGAAGTAGTGGAGGTTGCTTTAAACAATTTTTTCAATTTCAGTTCTTCCCATATCAGAAAAGAATATCCCCCAGTACTTATTTTTGTATTCAGTCCCAACTCATTTCTCAGGATGCTGCTTAGCCCTGCAGATGTTAGATGTAGCTCCTTCGGTAATCGATAGTTGTATGTGTCCAATATTGCTTGTAATTCCAGCTTTCCATTTGTAGTTTTACCTTGGAGGCTATGGATTGCATGAATTATTCTGGTGTAGTATTCTTTGCGAGCATCTTTTTTTTCATAGAGTTTTAGTAATTTACCAACCTGGCCAAAGAAATATTTCGTGAGGATGATTGAATTTTCAGTAATCTTGTGGTCGATTACATCTGGAACAGCATTGTTGTGAAATTTTTTAATGACATGCAATATTCCCATGAACTTCAAGGAATACAGAATGAGCTTTGGGATGAAACCTTGGATTTTGACGGGCATTACGGTCAATAATTGACCGCATTCATTATAGAATAATTCCCATATTCCTAATGCCTCTTCATTCAATCGTATGATTTCTGATTTAACAAAACCATCTTCACCAACCACCAATGGTATGTTGTAGCACCAGTGGATAAGATTTTCCCAATAATTGCTATCATCCTGCCTGATGCAATTCCTGTTAAACTTCATCGGACGAACATCAGGACAGACAAAAATGAATCTGTGAATAAATCCGTCACGAAAGCTATTGTCCCCAAATACCAACGGGACTACTTCGGGCTGTATTCCTCCAACAATTGCTGTGCCTGTGTTTGGAATGAATCGTGACCCGCTCTTTCTATTGATCTTCCAAGAGTTACAATTAAAAAGTTCAAGATAATGCTGCCTGTCATTACCGCCTCCCTTATACTGATTCATTCCAAGAATCAGCGACGATAACTCGTCTTGAAGGTTTAAAATACCTCTTGGTTTATGTTCAAAAACATCTGCCAATGCCTCTACCGTGGTGTCAGAGGTATAATATTGCTCCAGAACTGGTTCTTCAGGTTCCTCGCCAATATTTTCATCTTTCTTGAAATTACGGAGAGCCGCCTTATATTCCTTCATCTGTTGTTTGTATTTTTGATATGCGTCTGATTGTATTTTCCTGATGGGTTTTGAAAGAGTATCGATCAGAGGAGTCTTACCGCTCCCAGGTGGTAATACCACACCAGTCCACATGAACGGCGGAACATCATATCCCTGTTTTGGCGATACCCTGATACTATTCCCGATGCATGAACTCAGAATACTCATTGCAATACTTGCGACTACTTCCGTGCCAATATCAATCGCCAGGGCAACCTTAATGATGAATTTTTTTAACTCAGGAGGGATAATTTCAATGGGAAAATCGTAAACTGGAATTATTTCCTTTGGAACAACCTCAACTTCTTCCATTACTTCCACCTGATCCGCTTCAGTCGGTGTCCATGCAGGTGTATTTTTGACTATTTCAAGTAACTTCGTCTTGTCGTTACCTGGCATTTTTGTCCAGTTGATAATATCTTCAGACTCTTGCAGCCCTGGAAGCTCTACAATTTTTATACTCTTTACCTTACCAAACAGTGCATTTGCTATTTTTGTGGCATATTGTTTACCTGGGCCGTCGTTATCAGATATAATAACCACCTCGTCTTTATCTTCTAAAGCTTTTGTATATTCATCCTTCCACGGAGAATTTGCCCCACTATCAAGACATGTAGCAACGAAACCCCAACTTACCAAGAGGTCTGCTTTTGCTTCACCTTCTACCACAATGCATTGTTTCGATTCAGCAACCAGGGATAGATTGTAAAGTACAGGATTACAACCCCTGCCTAAAGCCCATTGATCACCTTCTTGATGTTTGAAGATGAATTCCTTTGGCCGTCCGTTACGTCCAGGTTCGATCCTCTCTTTGACATAAAGGGTTTTGCCATCGGTGTCCTTATATTCAAACGTTGCTACAACTCTAAGTTTGATATGCGTATCAATCATTCCTGCCATTTCTCCTAAATCCCGCAACGCTGTTGAAAAATCTACGCCTTTTAGTTCTTGGTAAAAGGTGAAAATGTCGCCTTTTTTACCGCATGCGAAACAATTGAAGAGTCCTGTTTCAATATTCACAGAAAAACTTGGATTATGGTCATCATGAAAAGGACACAAACCCATTGCATTCGGGCTTCCATTAACCTTCAAGGAAGGTATCTGGGTTTGGAAATAATTTGCAATATCAAGGTTCGTAAGGATTTGCTGCTTATTCATTTTTCTTCTCCTTAGAACTCTTGCATGAAGAATTTATTAACATAATGTCGATACCCTGACGGACAATCTCTGCAACTGGTTTTTCTGTTTTTGCACTCAAAGCTTTAAGTTCTTCATAAGTCTTGAAAGGTATTAAAAGATTAAAAAACCGATATCCCTGCTTCATAAAAGTATCACCTCAATAAATAAAAAAATCCTGTTAAGTTACATTTCACTTAACAGGATTATCGTACTTATTTGATTAATTATCTAAGAGAGAGAAAAATAATTTTATCTCACTCACTGAAAAGAAAATTTATTTCTTTGTTTTCAGTAACTTCCATGGTTGATAATCTCCAGGAAAATTACCCTTTTCAGCATTTTTAATAAGTTTTTTTGCTCTTTGTAGGTCTTGATAATATACACGTTGAACATTTACATCTTTATTATCTATATTAGGATTGGGATCAGATGTCGAAATAACATCTGACATGGGTAATTTTTCTTTAATACGTAATTTATAAACCTTTAAATATCTTTCAAGCTCTTTAATCCTGTAGTAAAATTTTTTTTTCATACTATCTGTGATTGGCAGTTTTCTATACTTTTTATACTCAATTTCATATTGCTTGACATTTGGCTCTTCTTTTCTTTTTTTAACAATTTCGACAAATTGTTTTGTTAAATCATCTACTGTGCTACCAAAAACATAAACCTTCATATAAATAACCGGCCAATGTGCATTTGATATTTCCTTTAAAAAAATATCTTTAAACTCTTTTAAAGTAGGTTCCCTACCTTCCTTAGATTTAAAAGAGTCAATACAATAATCAATATCTTTTTTAATCCCATCAATTACTATACTAGTTCCTTTCCCTTCTACGAATTCTTTATTTTTTGCCCACCACATGTCGAAAGAATCGTTATAAATATCACCAAACCAAGAGTATCTATCAGATATATAATAAGGAAAATTTGGTGGATCAGTTTCATCGCAACCAACACACATTCCAACCATATGCCCTATTTTAAACCTTTCAACCTCTTTTTTGTCGCAGGATTGACATACTCTCCTTCTTTCGCATTCACGCTTGTAATCATCACTCAGTTTTAAATACTCCCACCACAACCGATAAATTTCTTTTAATTTTTCCACATTATCCCCTTTCGATAACCCTTGAAAGAATTAAGGGAAAGCCGTCACAGTCACGGCCGTTTATGGTCTGGAATCCCTATCCCTGAATATTAATTTCCCCTTTAAACCTCGAAATAAATCAAGCTGCACTAGCATTAGATCACGCTTAATGGTACCACACCTTGTGAATAAAGTGTCAGAATTCTCAATATGTATTTACTTATCTAAATACATTGTCTTATACTAATCGTCATTATGCATGATTTTTATACAAAATTTATTTAACAATGCAAACAAAATATTTTCTCAGTTAATCCTGATATAGCCAATTACTGTTTTTATTCACTCACGAAAAGATATATTCGGGTCGTTTTTTAAATTTACTGAGTAATTTGTGCAGATATCACATTAAAATAAGCTTAATGACAGGACTGAAAATACTTTCCACAGATATATCTGACAGAAATCCATGCCTAAGTAAATAGCCGTGATCAGGATTTTATCCAACCAATCTCATAAAACACACAAATTCTTGTTTTCTATTACCGAAATCATCTTCATTTTTACAAAGGGTGTCTAGTGAATGGACACCCTTAAACGCCAACCGTCAAAACCGGTTTTTTTCTGTAATAATTAGTAACTATTCAGCGTATATTCGCTCATAATTGCTATGAGCGAACAAAATCAGGCAATTCGCCATGAAATAGCATCTTTAATGCCTGTCTCAAATTTACC
>JABWAQ010000021.1 GCA_013360945.1 Candidatus Brocadia sp. | reverse complement strand
ACCTGGTAGGGTGGGCATCGCCCACCAAACATCTCGTTCACGTTGCCTATTTTTTGGTGGGCGATGCCCACCCTACTCCATATGGCAAGGCACGCCTTGTTGCTACAATTTTATACGATATACCCAGTTATGCCGTTCGTTCATTTTTTTTACAAAAAATTGGGAATACACCCCACCCAGGGAGTAAATATTGTTCCATCAGCCCAACATAACTAATATCCCCTTACTCCCAACTTGCCACGTCCTTATCTTCATCATCTCCTCCCGTATTGCCATCTGCACCGTATGAAAGGATGTCATAGTCCCCATGTTCACCCGGATAGACATAAACATAATTGTTCCCCCACGGGTCTTTTGGGACAAACTTCTTTTTTAAATACGGGCCCTTCCAGTTAACAGTCCCTTGTGGTTCTGCTACAAGCGCCTCCAAACCCTGCTCCTGTGTAGGATATTTCGTCGTATCGAGTTTATACATCTCCAGGGCGCTCGAAAAACCCTCTATCTGCTGCTTGGCAACGGTTTGGCGGGATTCACCAACACGACCGATCATCTTAGGACCTATCAATGCGGCAAGTAATCCTATAATGATCATGACAATGAGCAGTTCCAGCAATGTAAAACCACCTTTTTTTAACAATTCCGGCATTAGCCTATTTTTCATATTCAATCACTCCGTATAATTTAATAAAAGGTAACACGCTTATTCAGCTCCAAAAGCTATAATCGTCGTTATAAAAATCCCGTCCTTAAACGGGCTGCTTAAATCTTTCATAATTCAGCAGTTCCATAGCATCGTCTTTCATAGCCTTCGCATAGATTTTGATTTTGGTGAGATACGTCACCACAGTATCAGGAATATAGAGAGAAGAAAATATCGGGATTATTTTTTTCCCCCGATACTCAGGAAAATAATCATACATTTCCTTTAGCACCTCGCTGAACTCGTTGATGTAATCAACCCGCGGAGAAGACTTGGTTTCGTTTATTATCAGCGCATCATCACCAACGGCTATGATGTCAAACTCCCTGCTTTTTGACCTATCTTTTACATTTCTCTTGTGCACCCTCAATCCGAAAAATTCAAGCTCTTTGCATCCAAAATATTCCTGTGCAATCCTTGGAATGTTAGGCGCGACAATGTCCTCTGCCACTGTCCCCATTTTGTTGGCAATTTCTCCCCATTTCTTATACATCTTCTTCCTGTCTTCTCTCATCTCATCTTTAAATGCCCTCATCTCTTCTTTAAACTCCCGCATCTCTCCCTTAAACTCCCGGAGTTCCCTTTCCGTCTGCATCTGGGCATTACCAACATTTTTAATGTATTCCTCAAGCACCCTCTCGAGGGTGCTAACTCTATCTCTTACGGATGGCATATCATAATACCTTAAAAACCGAAATTCTTTAAAAACACATTACTCATCTCCCGAATCTTCCTCATCTTCGTCATCAAAAGCCCCTGCATCGTCCGGCTCATAATCCACCGCTTCATAGTCTTCAGCGTCAAAAGCATCGTTTATCTTCGCTCCGCCAGTCTGTATATTTTTTGTTACTGTATCAGATTCTTTTAATTTATCAATATCTTTTTTGATACCCTCGTCGCTTCGTTCTTCTGCATCCCTTGTGAAACGAACGACCTGCTCCATTTCTTTATTGGTTTTGTAATAGGCTAACCCACCTAAAGGTTCCACATGCACAACGGCCACCATTTCCTCACAAACAAACCCTATCTTTTCGTCCAATGCCATCCCATTTGGATAAAACGTAAATATTTTCGTTTGGTCATCCTGCGCCTCTATCTTATCGGTAAACATTTCTATTTTATCTGGCAGTCTAAGTATCTTTTTATCATTGTTCCAGCAAAAACCTCCATGGAGATCCATGGTGACGTACGTTGTTTCTGCCGTTGCCATTGCCCTGATACGTGCCTCCCTGAGAAAATATACAAACTCAGACATCGTCTTCCTGAATCTGATGGAGTCAAAAGAACCTGCATATCTGGGTATGGCTACACCAGCAACAATACCCATAATCACCAGCACAACAATTAACTCAATAAGCGTAAAACCGTGATCTCTTCGCAATGAGATTAATTTCCTGCAATAAAGGCAACTACTGAAATTTAATTAGGTCTTCGTCGACTTACCCCCTGTTTCCCCCCGTAAACGGGGGGATTATGGGGGGTGTTTGAAATTCCTATAAGTTAAAAAACTGAATTGTTACCACTATAAAATATTAATTTTACTACATTTTACAATAGTTTACAATTCAAGGCTTGCATTTTCATTAAATGCAAATTTTTACGACAGTGGGCCACCCCCTTCACCCCATACCTGTTAAGTTAAGAAATAACAATTAATCCCTTATTCGTGCTGAATCAGTCATGTCCCCCGCTGGCGGGGGTGCAGGGGGTGGACTGGATAGTCCGACCACGCCTACCACTTTTCAACTCTTTGTATAACACCACCCATATTCTCCGGTACATACTATTATGCAGGTTGTTTGCAAACGGTTGCAACTATTTGTTGTAGTCATAATTATTCGTTTCACCGGTTTGTAGTTTTTCCCACAGTATTTTCGCGTTTCTTTTCCACCCCCAACCCCCGCCAGCGGGGGACGGTGGTTAGCCACGTTTCCAGTGGATTTTGCCGTTATGTGTTGCAAGAATGACACAGAAAAACTATCTCTGTTCAAGACATACAGAAATATGATTTGTCCATGCCATGCCACCCAACCCAATCGTTTAACTTAACACGTATGCCCTTCACCCCGACAGCGGGGGACAGATGGTTGTCCTCCGGTGAGGTGGATTAATGTGGAGGTGCGCTTGTTTGAAATCCCTGGCATTAAGGCAAAAAAGAAAGGGGTGCCATATCTTTCGACATGACACCCCTTTTCTTTAACTTCTAAGGTAATTCCGACTAACTACTCCTTACTTTACCTTTACCTTCACTTTAACCTTCAAATCGCCGGATGTGAACTTGACCTCTGCATCACCTTTCTTTACACCGTCAATTTCAAATACCGCCTGACCATCTGCATTGGTCGTCTGACTTACCGGTGTAACAGAGATTTTTTTCTTGCCCTTCTTAATCTCAGACGTTACTTGCACACCCTCACATGGAATACCATCCGCATTGGTAACTGTTATCGTCTCTGTTGCGCTACCACCTACAGCAACCTTCGCCTTTGTCGGATCTGCAGTCATTTTCGTAGGTGTGCACGGCGCCGGCGTTGGTGTCGGTGTTGGCGTCGATTCAGGAATTAGCGCGAAATCAACCCTTTCATTTTCACCGCCTGCCAGCTCAATTGTCTTAGCGTCAGAACTATAGCCTGCTGCACTTGCCGTTACCGTATGAACGCCTGCAGCCACATTTTGTATTGCATATACGCCATTTGCAATTGTTGTAGCTGACTCACCGGTTTCAATTGCTACCGTAGCGCCAACAATACCTGCCCCTGTTGTCCCGTCTGTGACTTGACCTCCGATATTGCCAACCGTCGGTGTCGGCGTCGGTGTTGGAGTTGGAGTTGGCGTTAGGGCGAAGTCAACTACTTCTGCCTCACCCTCATCAACCGCAACGTCCTGGACAGGTGGCTCTGGTTCGTAACCGGCTGCTTGCACCGCTACAGCGTAAGTGCCTGGTGCTACATTAGCAAAACTATAGTTACCATCAGCATCGGTTGTCGTGTTAGCAACGATATTTTGAGGCGACGTACCAAACGCAACATTAGCGCCGCTTATACCTGCACCGGTTGTTTCATCAGTTACCTTTCCGGAAATGGATCCAGGAACTGGTGTTGGCGTCGGAGTAGGTGTTGGCAATGTTGTTTTTGTATCAAATACAGCCCTATCAGTGCCAGCTACATTAGCACCAAATAACGTTGGATTCCCAGCATCATCCGTTATATTCCCATCTCTAACGTCAAATACGTAGGATACACTTTCCTCTGGAGTTTGAAGTAAATTATATGTAGCATGCATTCTATCGCCAGCGACAGTTATACCGGTGACATCAATAGATCCGCCTGTTGTTTTCAAAACTTGCACACTAGCCAGATTATTGACCAAGCTTGTTGCATTCATTGCCTCACTAAATTGGACGAGAATGGAATTTGCAGCTGGATCAAATTGGGCGGGGCTATTTACCTTCGGGGTGGTATTATCAACATTCAACGCGTTTGATACTATCGCATCAGCCAAATCATCATCGTTTTCCGGGGGGTCGTTACCAATATCTGCTAAAAGCACAATAGAATTAAATACTAAAGCGTCGTTTGGTCTGTAAATCCCCTGATAAACACCGTTATTTACCTCAACAAGGTTTGTGCCACCATTACCATCAAGGTTATTCCCGGCAAGGATAAGACCTTGTCTGTTAGTCAGAGACTGAGCAGTGGCATCAACCGCCACAAAAAATATATTACCCACATTTAATCCACCGTCGGCATTTAAAGTAAGCTTAATCTCATTCGTATCTGGATCTAAACCCTTACTATTAGAAAGATCAAAATTCCCAGCTCCGGATGGTCCAATGAGAAGAGCATTAATCGTGCCAACAGGTGCAATTGCCGTTGCTATTAAGCTTTCGTCCACATTATACGGTGGCGGCCCCTCAATTATAGGATTGTTATAACTATCCTCAACACTTTTCAATGGCTCACCAGCGCCTCCAATAGTGAACAAACTGATTTCGTCACCTGGCGGGAAAAGAGACGTCGTATTAAGAGTGACTGTTTTTCTGTCTGTCGACAACGAAACCGAAGAAATGGTATGTAGTCCATCACTACTGTTTCTTATCGCCCATTTAGTAACAATTGTAGCGGTAGATGGATCTAACTCTTCATTGAAAGTAACTACAAATTGAGTCCGTGTAGGCACTGACGGTTTATTAGCCCCTGTCTGAACAACTTCTGGTCCTTTTTTATCAACCATAAGGTTGTTAGAACGAGTAAAGGCGTTAGAAACGACGCTTGACGAGGTTGTTTGAAAATTATCAAGACTTGCGAGGACGTTAATGTTTTCCTCAGACCCCAAAGGAATTTCCTGTGCAGGATTTACAGCGGTATTGAGAAAGTGATATCCATCTGTTTCACCGTCTATACCAAAACCATCAACAGGATCAGCGGCACCACCATCTAGATTACCTAATACAAAATCAATCTTTACCGTGCCTGACGCGCTTCTTGTTCCAGGTATAACAAAAACATCATTGCTGAACTGGTCATCATCATCATTAGTTGCATCTTCTTTACCAAGTGCCGCGCCACCGATAGAGGCTGCTACACCTACTGTGTCGAGAGGCACAGGGTTAGCCAAAGGATCATTGTTTCTTACTAACTTTACTTTTATCGGTTGGTTTGGTGTAACGTTAATTGTCGCTGAAAATCTATTTGAAGACAACAAAGCCTCGCCCGCCTCACCCCTTGCGCCAACCGTAGTTTTATCCAGAGATAACCCAGAAATAGCAGCACTCGAACCATTCATAATAGGAATGGGTTTTCTGGTAATATCATCATCTAAATCTACATTAACGTTTGGGCTTTGCACAGGTAAGCCGTCCCTATTAGAGATAAAGTCCCCAAGTGGAGGATCATTAGGATCAACCGCGACTTGAGGGAATGCATCGAAATCAAGTATCTGGCTATTAAGGGTAATCCTTAATTTATTGTTTGTGCCGGCCACCCTTGTTACAATATCTGTACCAGTAATGAGAGGCTCAAAGCCACCAAGCTGCCCTGTTCCGTTGCCGTCATCATTGATAAAAATAGCCTCCGGCACAGGAACTACAGTTGAACCGCTAGGATCTGATACATCAACATTAAATGTGAGCTCTACAACGTTATTCGATGTCGCCACAGCACGAGTGATCTTTGGTCGTGCAAGCAGATCAATATCCCCTAAACTATCCGTCCTGGCTTTGCTTGTCCCAGAATTAGTTGTCACTTTAAGCTTTTGATTTGGTGAATTTACATCATTATTTATTGAGTCTTGCGTAGGTGACAAAAGGAAATTATTAGAAATCACAAAAGTTCCGACATCTGTATTAGCTCCAGTAACAGGAATCACAATTTTTGTCCCAGATGATATAAAAGAGGCATCTAAATCTATAGGGTCGCCTGGCGCTAGAGTAGTGCCATCTATTCCAATACTACCCGTGGAAGTAGGGTCGTTTGTGAAAGTTGGTAAATCAAGAGGATCAACGCTAAATGTTGTACCTGCCGGAGCTTCTATAACTATTGTTGATCCCGAAAACAAATCACCTGCGCTATCGGCAGTTATAAAAATACTTTGATTCAAATTAGGTTCAGGATCATCGGTTCCATCGCTACTTACTATCACATTACCAGAGTATGCAGCGACAGGGTCACCTACTACCGTGGTATCGCCCTGGGCCTTTTGAACCTCAACGCCGCTCAAGGCGGAAAACGCTACTAACGCAAAAAACAAAAACGCCCATCTACTTCTCTTGATAAATTTATACATCTTTTCACTCTCCTTTTCTATACTTCTCTACCAAAATTTAAATAAGGGCATTTTACCAAAACTGGAAAAAAATCCTTTAACACTCGATATCTTGAAATTACTCTGCAGCCAAAGAATGTTTTGGCAAACTTCATTACTCTTTCCATACACCTCCTTTGATGTTTCTTAGTTATTTATAATGAACGCCACATAATCTAAGGAAACTATTACTTGTCAAATATCTTTCCTCTCCCAAATCAACTTCGACCCCTCTTTACTACTCCATCACCTCCTTTCCCTGGAGAATGATAGAACAAGAGCTGGGAAAAATCAAGCGTTGATTTACTGCATCACTCACGAAGAACAGACGTTAATAAAAAATTACTCGTCCGGCGTTTTGCAGGAGAATCAATTATTGTTTTCCCGATAATTACCTCCTTTCCTGGTAACAAGACACGACAATCTAAACTAAAATTACTAAAAATCTATGAGATAGGCTATTGTTGGTTAGGCAAATATAACACGCAAATATACCTCAGTCAACAAAAAAATTAAAAATTTTTATGACACGTAAGTTATGTGAATACTTATAAGTATATATAATTGATATTAGTACGATGCGGAGACAACATTATGATTTGACTTAGCAGTTCTTTCTTGGTATTATCTTCCCCGTTCCGTTTCTCTTGATTCAAAAGTTTGTTGTAATTCTAAACATAGTGATAAACTCACGCCATGCTAAAGACGATTGTACAGAAAGTCAACGTTTCTGAAAGCGAAAAAGATTTTATATTAAAAGGTATATTATCTGTAATAAAGAAGGTCGTCACCGCACAGCAATTTGATATATGGTTTTCTTGTCTGAGAATATTATCTGTCACAGATAATAGCATTACGTTCGTTGCGCCAAACAATTTTATCAGGGAATGGCTTTATAGTAATTATAAAGACCTTTTTTCTGGCGCCGTCTATAAAGTATTGAATTCCTCACGGGAAGTAATCTTTTCTACGGAAGAGGCGGTCTTCGGGCAAGCATCAGCGCCTCCATTTTCTGCGAATGACACAGTCCCAACTATTATGAATCCCTCTGACGACTATTACGCGATACCGTTAAACAAATACTACAGTTTCGAAAATTTTGTCGTTGGACCGTGCAACAGACTTGCGCATGCAGCCGCTGTTGCCGTCTCAGAGTCACCAGGATGTGCATATAATCCCCTCTTTATCCACGGCGCATCAGGTCTTGGAAAGACGCATCTTTTACACGCTATAAATAACGTTCTGGTATCCAAACGCATGATGAAAACGATCTTCCTTTCATGCGAACGTTTTGTCAATCACTATATTTCCACAATTCGATCGAACAGTTGGGATTCCTTCAGGGAATTATACCGGAATACGGACGCACTTCTTCTGGACGACATACAATTATTTGAAAATTCGCAAGGAAGCAGGGAGGAATTTTTCCACACATTTAACACCCTCTATAATGCCAGGAAACAAATCGTCATTACCAGCGACTGTCCGCCGGAATTCATAGCCTCCCTTGAAGACAGGCTTGTTTCCCGTTTTAAATGGGGTCTGCTCTGCGGTATAGATAATGCAACCATTGAAACGCGTATTGCAATCGCCGAAAAAAAGGCCTCTCTCTGGGGTATCAACCTGCCTCATGAGTATGCGACATATCTCGCCGAAAATATTTCCGGTAATATCCGCGAACTTGAGGGCGCTATCACCCGGCTAAGCAAGGAGGAAAAGATAACCAAGAACACAGTCACCTTAGACCTCGTCCGAAAGGTAGTCAGGGATCTTTCCGGAAATAAAAAAACGGTTAACATTGAAGCGGTCATTGAAGCCGTTTCAAAAAGGTTTCATGTGAGTGTTTCACAACTCCAGTCAAAACGAAGAACAAGGAGTCTGACTCTGCCAAGACAAATAGCCATGTATCTTTCAAGAAAACTGACAAATATGTCACTTATGGAAATCGGAGGATACATAGGCGGGAGAGATCACTCTACCGTAATTCATGCAGACGAAAAAATAATGCAACTATCAAAAAAGGATAAAAATCTTCTCTTTATTATACAAAAATTGGAAAGTGAATTGCAAAGGTAGGGTGTTCATAACATGTAGAATATTTGTTAACGTTATCAACGATTGATGAACAGGTGTCGGTGCGACCCGATTACTAACCATGAATATCCGTTTTCTATGAAACATATTATATACCTGTTTTCTACAATGTGTCAGATGATGTAAGTCTTTGTTTCACGGGCGATTTGATAATTCAGGTTAAGTTATAATCATTATATAATAATTCTACGATATTTAATTACTTAAAATATATTATAATATTAGGAAGAACAAATGAATATAAACTTTTCAGGAAATGATCTCTATAATGGTTTTAATCTGGCAGCCGGTATTGTACCATCCTCGGCGATTAAAAATGTGCTAAAGGGTGTTAAAGTAGAAAGTAGGAACAATCGCGTGGAATTTACGGCAACAGACCTGGAGGTATTAGTTAAATACAGGCCATCAGTAAAGGAATGTGCAGAAGAGGGCAGTATCGTTTTACCAGCGGTTCGTGTTACTAATGTGTTAAGAGAATGGGCGGGCAATGAGGACGTATTGATGTCTGTGGAAGGTAGCGCTTGTCTGTTAAAGTCTAAAGGCGGGTATTTCAAGATCGCGGGGGAAGATGCCGGGCAGTTTCCAGATGTTGTTGTGCCGGAGGCAAAGGATATGGTGGAGATAGATGGTGAAGTTGTTAGTGATATGGCGAGAAGGGTGATGCATTCCGTTTCGACGGTGAAGGTGAGAAGCGCTTTTTGTGGCGTCTTTATCAGGATTTTGGGGGAAGATATTGTTATGGTGGCAGCGGACGGGAACAGGATGTCCTGTATAAAGCGTAAAGTGCACAACTCAAGTGGGGTTTCCATGGATGGGATAATTGCAGTGAAGTGTCTGACATATTTGCAGCGATTTGTTGCAGAGTGTAGGGGAATGTTAAGGATAGGAATAGGTGAGTTTCAGATACGCTTTGCGGGAGAGAAGGGTGAGGTCATATCACAGTTGATAGATGGACAGTATCCAAGATATGAGTATCTGCTACCGGTGGGAAATGATAGGAAGGTGGAGGTGAATAGGAATGAGTTGTTATCCGGGGTGAGAATGGCGTCGTTTATGACAAACGAGGGGTATCGGGTGGTAAAACTTGTTTTTAAAGACGGGAAGCTAAGGCTTGTATCGAGGGCTGCGGATGTTGGGGAGGCGGAAATAGAAGTTGCTGTCAGTTATGAGGGATCTGCTTTTGAGATAAGTTTTAATCCGGATTATGTTGTGGACGCCCTGAAGTCTTCAGACAGTGAAACGGTTACGATGGAGTTCGGTGGGAACGATAACGCAGCATTGTTCAGAACGGGGCATGAACAGGTGGAGGTTATCATGCCCATTGAGAGGTGAAGTGATTGTTACCGGATAAATTCTTTCTTTTTTTGCAAGTTTTTTGACAACCCCCTGTATCCCCCTTTACTAAGTGGGATTGCTGATGCCCCCCTAATGGGGATTTCTGAGTTCCCCATTAATAAAGGGGAATACAGGGGGTTGTTTCTTTAACCATGTGTTTTGGTTACGGCAAAGCCACATTAGGTATAATCATATAAACACGTATTGAGGGAGACGTTGCACGATGCGGGGGGAACTGCCAGAAAGATATTTTTATAACAGAAGCAAAATTATACAAATTGGTCAGGTGTTGAAAGATATACTTCCTAAGAGAAATGCCACCGACAAGACCTTTCAACAAATTAGGAATGCGTGGCATCACATCGTAGGAGATGATGTCTGTAAATGTACAGACATTACCAGTTTGAAAAACGGCGTGTTATATGTGGGTGTGGAATCGACGGCACTGATTCATCATTTGACTAATTTTGAGAGGCATGCTATAATTGCCCGGATTAATGAGATTATGGGGATGAAGTGTATAGAGGACATTCGTTTTAAGGCAGGAATGGTAGATGGAAGAAAAAAGTAATTTAGCGATGAAACAGGACTCTTATGATTCAACGTCTATAAAGGTGCTGGGTGGTATAGAGGCCGTTCGGAAAAGACCGGCAATGTATATAGGGGATACGACTCTCAAGGGGTTGCATCACCTCGTGGAAGAGGTGGTTTGCAATAGTGTCGATGAGTCCGTTGCAGGTTTCTGTGAAAACATACAGGTAAAGATCAACTTGGACGGAAGCCTGACGGTAACAGACGATGGCAGGGGTATTCCGGTTGATATGCATAAAGAAACAAATAAGTCCGCGCTGGAAGTAGTCATGACTATGTTGCACGCAGGTGGTAAGTTTGAACATAAAAGTTATAAGATATCCGGCGGCCTGCATGGGGTTGGTGTATCAGTAGTAAACGCCCTGAGCGAGTGGATGGAAGTGGAGGTAAAAAGAGATGAACACGTGTATTTTCAACGGTATGAAAAGGGTGAGGTAAAATCGCCCGTTGAAGTAAGAGGGGTTACGAAAAAAAGAGGCACGAAAGTCGTTTTTAAACCAGACCGTGAAATATTTGAGGACGCAACATTCTGTTTTGAAACGATCGCAAAAAGACTGAGGGAGTATGCATTTCTCAATAAGGGCATAAAAATAACGTTAGTTGATGAGAGGACGGACAAGGGCGAGGCATTTAAATACGATGGGGGCATAAAGGCGTTCGTAAAAGAACTCAACGAAGGGAAAGAAATAGTCCACCGTGACATAATCTATTTTGAAAAAGAAAGCAACGGGACAATCATTGAAGTAGCCATGCAGTACAACGATGGATATAGTGAGAATGTGTACTCTTTTGCAAACAATATCAATACCATAGAAGGCGGCACCCATCTGAGCGGTTTTAGGGCTGCTCTCACAAGGACGCTGAACAATTATGCGAAGAGTAAGGGACTCCTTAGTGAAGAAAAAGCGCCTACGGGAGATGACTATAAAGAAGGGCTCACGGCGGTCATAAGCATTAAATTGCCGGATCCTCAATTTGAAGGGCAAACAAAGACAAAACTCGGCAACCGCGACATCCAGGGTCTTGTAGAAGCCGTGATAAACGAACAGCTCGGAATCTATTGTGAAGAGACCCCGTCAACGGCAAAGGCTATTATCAACAAGGGTATCGATGCCGCCAGGGCGCGGGAGGCCGCACGGAAGGCAAGGGATCTGACGAGGAGAAAGGGGGCGCTCGGCAGCACAAATCTTCCCGGTAAACTGGCAGACTGTTCTTCCCGGGATTTTGAGACATCTGAATTATTCCTTGTTGAAGGTATTTCTGCCGGAGGCACGGCAAAACAGGGAAGGGATCGTACATTCCAGGCAATCCTGCCATTGAAAGGTGTAATTCTGAACGTAGAAAAGGCACGCATTGACAAGATGCTGAGTAATGAGGAGATCAGAACCTTGATATCAGCCCTGGGGACAGGTATAGGAACGGACGAGTTCAATGTAAGCAATCTTCGATACGCAAAGATTATTATTATGACAGATGCAGACATCGATGGGGCGCATATCAGGACGCTCTTACTGACGTTTTTCTTCCGGCAAATGATAGATTTAATAGATAAAGGGCATATCTATATTGCCCAACCTCCTCTGTACAAGGTGACTAAAAACAAGAGGCAAGAGTATATTTACGACGATAGGGAGTTACAAAAAAAACTCATCATGCTTGGGAGCGAGGGAACCGTCATGGAGATTGACAGTGACAGGAAAGGAAATATAGAAAATTCAAAATTAGGAAAGCTGTTACAGCTCCTGGTGCTGATGGAAGAATATACAAAAATGATACGGAAAAAAGGGATATCCCTGGATAAGTTTTTAGAATTACGACATCAGAAGAGTGGAAATCTCCCCTTATATAAGGTCTCTTACAAGGGTGAAACATGCTACATCTATTCAGAAGAAGATATGGAAAAATTTATCAAAGAGAAACAGCAGGAAGAGGGACGGGAGCTGGAAATATTGGAAGATGAAGATGTGGTGGAGAACAGGCATGGAAAGGAAGAGGGGGCAATCGAAGCTATTGAGTATCATGAAAGCAGAGAGATAGAGAAAACTATGAGAATGATAGAGAGTTTTGGTTTTTCAATAGATGAATATTTTGATGGACGTAACAGCAAAAAGACGAGATATAAATTGGTCTCTGAGGACATGGAAACATATGCTCATTCCCTGAAAGAAGTCCTGTCGAAAATACGCGAGATTGGCAGAAAAGGCCTGGAGATCCAGCGGTACAAAGGCTTGGGGGAAATGAATGCAGAAGAATTGGCAGAGACGACTATGAGCATTAACACAAGAACGTTATTAAAAGTAAAAGTGGAAGATGCAGCGAAGGCAGATGCGATCTTCAGCACCCTGGCAGGGAAGGACGTGCAGCGGCGAAAAGAGTTTATAGAAAAACACGCATTGGAAGTAAGGAATCTAGATGTTTAGTTTTTTATAATGGGAGTTACCGTGTTGTCATGCAGAAGAAAGAAGTAAAACAAATGGAAAGTCTCCTTTTGAACCGAAAGAATACATTGTTGCGGGCAGTTGAGAAGCGCCTGAAAAAATACCGTGATACCAATACCGATAAGGTGACGGATATTGTAGAGATAGCATCCAGTTCTTTACATGGTGAGTTGGAGATAGCTGTCGCGGAAGAGGGTGCGAGGGAATTGAAACAGATTGAAGATGCCCTTGCCCGTATCAGGGCAGGTCATTATGGGGTTTGTGAACAATGTGGCCAAATGATAAAAAAAGCGCGATTAAAGGCCATTCCATTTGCTACGCTTTGTATTAGTTGCAAGGAAGAAGAGGAAAGGGTATGCAACGAAAAAACTACTCTGGGAAGATATGGGACAGAAGAAGTTTTTGGCAACTCAGAAAATAATGAAGCATGTGAAATTGGCAAAAAAGAACTGAAAAAGAAAATTATCGAATTTGAATACGATGACAATAGAAACTAGTTTTTAAAAAGACGTCCGATTGATGACAATAGTTGAAACGTTTTTACATACCTGCAAAAAACACGCCAGGAAGATAGCCGTTATCGACCAGGCTGGAGCGACCACGTATGAAGACATCTGCCGGGAAGCTATTGAGTGCGCTGCACGACTATTATCAGCGGATAGCGGGAGAAATATCGGAATACTCCTTCCCAATGGGAAAGATTTCGTAACGGCATTTTACGGAATCCTCATGACGGGAAAAACACCTGTCCCGTTAAATTACTTGCTCTCACCGGCTCAATTACTTTACGTAATTCAGGATGCAGGCATAAATACCATCTTCACAAACAGCCTGTTCGCACCGCAGCTGGGAAATCAGATAAAAAAGATTCTTCCTGTGGAAGAGAGAAGTTCTTGTGCATCTGTACCGTTTGATGAAGAACAGGTTAAGCACGGGGATGCTGATGAACAGGCGGCGATACTGTACACATCCGGTACGAATGCCAACCCGAAAGGGGTGATGTTAACACATAGAAACTTCTTGAGTAACCTTGATGGGTGCATCCATGCATTTCATTTTACCGAAAAGGATGTATTGCTGGGCATCCTTCCCCTGTTTCATACCTATGCCTTAACCACGACCCTGATATTACCTGTCTGTGCAGGTGCAACGAGCGTCTATCTCGCACGGTTTTCGGGTCCAAAGGTCCTGGAAATGATTGAGAAATATAGAGTCACATCCTTGTTTGCTATTCCATCCATGTACCGGGTGCTTCTGCGAACGGCTGAGACAACCAAACATGACCTGAGCACGCTGAGGCTTTGCACATCAGGAGGAGAACCCTTGCCGGGTGACGTTCTGCTGGCATTCAGGAAAACATTTCCCGTTCCATTAACCGAGGGTTATGGATTAACGGAAGCCACAGCGATAGTCTCTGTGAATCTTCCCGAAAGATGTAAGCCGGGAAGCATTGGTCCGCCACTGGATAATCTTGAGGTGAAGATTGTGGACGATAATGGTCAGGAACAGCCCGTCAATAAGGATGGTGAGATATGGGTAAAGGGACCGAATGTAATGAAGGGGTATTACAAATTGCCCAAAGAGACGGCGGAGACCATCGCATCAGATGGGTGGCTAAAGACTGGTGATTACGGCAGGCTGGACGAAGATGGATTTTTGTGGATTACGGGCAGAAAAAAGGAATTAATCATTATCAGCGGGGAAAATGTATCCCCCACCGAGATTGAATATGTTATCAGCGGGCATGAGAAGGTCTTTGAGGTAGCCGTTGTCGGAGTGCCGGACAAGGTTCGCGGCGAAGTGCCCAAGGCATATATAGCGCTGCATGAACATGCAACATGCAGTGAGGAAGAAATTAGGAACTACTGCACGCAGCGATTGCCCCATTACAAAGTACCCAAATATTTTGAATTTTGCAAGGAGTTACCGCACGGCCCCACCGGCAAGGTTCTAAAAAGGGCGTTGAAATGACCGATTATTGGAGCGTGACAATCTTGCGACCTCTCAGTTATATAACACGGATAATCCCTTTTCCCAGCCACTATACTGTCGCCACTTGCTATCCTGGTATTATGTGGCTTGCGTGATATGTCTTTACCATCTTTTTTACCACTCCTAATTACGGGTGTAACCGGGGTGCCCGGGTATAGCGCCTTTCGATATTTCCATGCAAAGTATCCAAACCACGTTACTGGTATCCGTCCCGTTCGTTATTGGCCGCTCAAAGGGGAAGGTATTATTCCTCTGGATATAGAAGACCGCAGGGGGCTTGTGGAGTTGATGAAACAGAAGAAGTTCCGGTCTGTGTTGAATGGGGCAGGCTCCTGCGCCTTAAAATCCTGTGAAATGAATGCTGTACTGGCCTATCGTGTGAATGTGCAATCGGTTTTGAACGTGCTGGAGATGATCGGGAACCATGATACCCGACTCATCCACCTTTCTACGGATTTGGTATTTCCCGGAAAGGCAGAAGGATTATACGCGGAGGAAAATACGGTATCCCCTGTCACCATGTATGGCAAGACGATGGCCGTAGCCGAAGAGATTGTTATGCTCAGATATCCGTCTGCGACAATTTTCCGCATATCGCTACCCATGGGGGTCAGCGTCAATGGGCATGCAGGGGCCATTGACTGGATACTATCCCGGTTTAAAAAAAACAACCCGGCCACATTATATTATGATGAAGTGAGATCTCCTTTCTATTGTGAAGATTTCAATAAGGTTATGGATCTCACCCTGGGAAATAAAATCCGGGGTATTTACCATCTCGGTTCACACCGGCATCTCAGCCTGTATCAGATCGGGCAAATCGTCAATAAGGTTGGTGGTTATGCCTCAAAATTGCTGAAAGGCTGCATGCGTAAAGAGGCAGGCCCCATGCCTCCAAGAGCGGGAAATGTTACGATGAGCAACCGGAAACTCATTCAGGCATTAGGAGTAGACCCATTTCGTAAGTGGCCATATCTGGAGCACCACGTCCCGGACGACAGAGATTGGCATCATTACCGCCCGTCTCATATGATCTTTCATCCGGAACAAATCCATACATGTCTCTACCGGATACCAGTGGCCGGTTGAATTGAAAAACATCCTTCAGCTATCAGACACGAACTCACAGGGGTGTTGCCTGAAGATATTATAATTGCACCTCCCCATCTTACCCTTTTACAAGTGCATGCCGTACTTTCATATCATTACGAACGTAAAACCGAGCTTGAATTATGGCAAAACGTAAAAAACCAAAAGCACATTTTGCTATCTGAATCACTTCTGACGAATGAGAAAAATTTATGTAGTGTGCAACAATACGTTAGTTAAAAATCCAAAAAGCTGCTATTGAGCAGTCATTGCCAATAACTGTACATCGCACTACCCCAAAACTTGATACACATGGGGTAGGGGATTGTTTTACCATTATCACAACCCCGGTTACCCCATACGTATGAAGTTAAGGAATCAATAATTATCATTAAACTCTCATTTATGCTACACCCTAACCCGAACAAGTCGGAAAAGACGAATCCGAAGCACGAAATTCGTGAGTCAACCCTGTCAGGGCTTAAAACCCTGACAGGGTTAATTTTGTTCACATGTCCCCCGCTGGCGGGGGTGCAGGGGGTGGACTAGACCGCCCGATCATGTCAACTACCCGTACAATCCTCTGTATAACACCGCTCATATTCTTCAATACATCTTCGTCGGTAAACCTGATTATGGTAAACCCGGCGCTTTCAAGCGCACAGGCCTTACGCTTATCTTTTTTACTTGTTTCAACGTTTAAATGAGTTATCCCATCAACCTCAATGATCAGCTTCAATTCCTTACAGAGGAAGTCTGCGATATATTGCAGCACGGGCGCCTTTGCCTCCTGAATTGATAGCCCTTAATCTGTCCGGCTAGCAGTGCATATTTCCAGAGGCAAGCCTCTGCTTTCGTCATTTTCTTACGCAGGCTGTTTCAATCGGTTGTAATCGTTTGTTGTAGGCGTAATTATTGGTTCCGTCGGCTTTTGGTTTTTTTCGCATGATTTCCGCGTTCCATTTCCACCCCCTGCACCCCCGCCAGCGGGGGACAGATTCGTGATATGGCCAAGGGGGTCACGGAGTATACAATATTATAAAAGGATGCAACATTTTAAAATGCATTTATGGTGATTGTTGGATCCTTAATTTGAGTATCTCTGCCGCCGCGTGTCCTGATGCACCTGGCCTTGCAATGGTATCCATGAGCAGGGATAGTTCTTGAATACAATCATGCCTTTTTTGAGGATTGCTGAGTAATTGTATCGCCTGACCGGCAATCCAGGGGTAATTCCCTCTGCACATGAGGAGTTCCGGGACAATCATCTTATGAGCAAGCTTATTCACAAGACCGATATACGGGGTTGTCAGGAAAGGCCTGGATATAAAGTAAGCAAATGGCGATATTTTGTAAACAATAATCATCGGTTTCCGGTAATAGGCGATTTGTAATGTAATGGTCCCGGCTCCGGCGATACAAAGACTGGATGCATTGATTATCTCATGAACGTTTCCTAAGACAATTTTATGTGGGATGCGGAATTCCTTCGCAATTTCATGGATAAGATCACGGTGTTGTTCATTGCTGCAGGAGATGAGAAATTGTGCCAGGGGGATTTTTTGGTGAATTTGCACAGCTGATTGCAGAAACAAAGGCAATAACCGGACAATTTCCTGCCTGCGGCTGCCCGGAAGAAAAGAGACGACGGGTTCACCGGGTTGTTTTTTGAGGTCATCAACAAATCCTTCATTTCCTCCCTCTTTGATGATTTCATCGAAGAGCGGATGCCCCACATAGACGACAGGAATACCGGCATTCTCATAAAAGGGTTTTTCAAAAGGGTAGATGACAAGCAGCTTGTCTACCAGTTTTTTCATCTTTTTTATCCGCCAGGGACCATGTGCCCAGAGTTGGGGGCTGACATAGTAAACCACAGGGATACCCAGTTTTTTCGCCGCTTTTGCTATATAAAAATTGAAACCGCAATAATCAATCAGAACAACCACGCCAGGGTTCTCCCGTTTTAAAAACCGGATGCAATCTTTTTTCATTTGCAGGAAGGTTGATAACTCCGTTAAGACATGAAGCCACATTAAAGATTTTTGTGACATGTCATGGAGACTATGTAATCCCGCTTGTATCATGTTTTCTCTGCCAAGTCCGTAGAAGGTAATGTGAGGGTCTTTTTCGAGCAAGCAGCGTATAAGGTTTGCCCCGTGAATATCCCCCGATGGGTCTCCTGCGCTAATAAATATCTTCCCGGAAATTTCAGGCATGAAATACCTTTAGGAGATAAGAAAAAAGATTTATAGTAAAAAATGCGGGGATCAATAGCCAGATAAAGACGAATACAAAAGAGGTGTCTATACAAAACAATCCGTAGTATACATCAAGGGCAAACAGGATGAGGCACACAAGCGGCAAGACAACAAAAAAAGTTACGATGGTATAAAAAAAAATAATATTAAAGTTATAAATTAAGAAAGAAGAAAGCAAGGTATTAGACGTGTAGAACAAGAGGAGCATACAAAAGAGGGTTTTTATTTTAGCGGAAAAATAACTTCCGCCTGATACGACAAGAGACAGGGCAGAGATAGTCATTAAGAAATGAAGAAGCACGCAACCCCCAAAGACATTCGATAAAAAAAGAAATCCCAGTTTGAATATAGTTTATTTCAAACTGGGATTTTTGCAAGTCAATAGTTTAAAAGCTGGTGAAATGCTATTTCTTTTCGTGGAAGAAGTCTTGTTTTACGCTAAAAGATAAATTGATATGGGGCCTGAGATAAACGAACCAGAACATAACCCCAACCAGGATAACCCCGCCGACGATGTTTCCCAGGGTAACGGGAATAAGATTATTAATAAAAAAACCCTTCCAGGTAAGCAGGGAGAGATCGAGGGATTTTCCCGCCATTTTTTCAGCCGCGTCAATGATTTCAGGGTGTTTCTTCAACACAATCCCCATGGGAATAAAGTACATGTTTGCAACACAGTGTTCAAATCCGCTGGCAACGAAGCCACCAATGGGAAAGATAATACAAAAGATTTTGTCTGCCACACTCCTGCCGCTGAAACAAAGCCATACCGCAAGGCAAACCATGGAGTTACAAAGGACACCCCTTGCAAGGGCGGTGGTAAAAGAAAGATTGACTTTTGTATGGGCGATAAGCAATGCCTTTGCACCCACCATATTGTGAAAAAATTCCCATTGATGGGTTTGGGACATCCAACAGACCATTGTGAGACTGCCCAATAAATTCCCTGCATAGGAAACCACCCAGTTATTCAGCATCTGGCCGGTGGTGACCCTTTTACTCACGTACCCCATAATAATTAAACAGTTGCCGGTAAAAAGTTCAGCGCCCGCAATGACGACCAACATAAGGCCAAGTGAGAAGGTAATCCCTGCGATCATGGAAGTAAGGCCGAAATGCAACCCAGAGTCACTTGTCACAAAGGTGGCGAATTGCGCGCCGATGGCAATATAAACTCCTGCCAATATACCCAGCAGAAAAGTCTGTGCAAAGGTTAGCTTTGCCTTTACCATGGCGACCTTATCGATCCTGTCGGCTATTTGCGGAGGTGCATAGGCATCGATATCAATAACCTGAATAGTCTTTGGAACGTTATTTTCTGCCATAGAGTAATCTCCTTATAATTATTTCTTTGAAGGACGCAAATAGATGAACCAATACACACCCGCGACCAGAATAGTGCCGCCGAATAAATTTCCAAGCACAACGGGGAACATGTTATCAATCAAAAAACCTTTAAAAAAGGTAAGATTCGAAAGATCTAAATTCCCGTTATGGAGTTTTTCCACTGCTGCCAGCACCTCACTGTTGCCCTTCAGCACAAGCCCCATAGGGATAAGCCACATATTTACCACACAGTGCTCAAATCCACAGGCTATGAGACAGGAGATGGGCCAGAGCAACGAAAGGATCTTATCCATATTGCTTCTGCCGCTGTAGCACAACCAGATAGCAAGGCATACGAGGGCATTGCAAAGCACCGCCCTGGAAAAGGCAACGCCAAAGGGCAGATGTGTTTTATCATTAGCCGCCATGACGATTTTAGCGCCCAGTAAATAATTATTTATTGTCCATTGCTTAGAGTTATAAATCCATAAAACGAGGGTTAATGCGCCAATGAAATTGCCAATAAAGGCAATAGTCAGATTTTTGCCAAGGTCTTTCGCAGTGATTTTCCGCGCCATAAAAGACATCGCTATAAGACAATTTCCCGTGAAAAGTTCTGCGCCTGCAATTACAATTAACACCAAGGCTAAAGTAAAAGCCACGCCACCCACTAATTGATTTAAACCGTAATTCGAGGTAGCGGTATGTGTTACTAACATAGATAGCTGCGCACCGAGACCGATAAAAACACCGGCGAGAATACTGAGCGCAAAAATGGTTAAGGTACTGAGCTTCGCTTTCGCTATACCGACTTGTCCAACACGATCGGCCATCTTTGCTGGCGCATAGGCATCGATCTCGATAACGGGTGCAGCATATTCCTGAGTATTTGTACTGCCAGTCTGCATATCAGCCACAAATTACCTCCTTTCATTCGTGTGTTTACAATACATAATTAATTTATTTATACTTAACGTCCACTCTGCAAACGACTCTCCGTGGTAAATGACAAACAAAATCATACAAATTCGTTTCCTCGTAGAGATAATTAAATGACAACCGACCCAAAGCTCCACCCTCCGGGTTGATTGTAAGGAATTTTACCCTTTAGCAACGGGGATCATCTGGGGCTGGCGGATCTTTTCCTCCCTTTTTAGTGCGGCCTTTTTTACGGTGACTGCTTTTACCATCGAATGTATCATACTGATAAATATAAAACTCCAGGCGATGTATGCTGCATAAATGAAATAACTGGAGATATTGGCTATGAAAGGGATTTGGATGGCCTGCGAAAGTCTCATGGTGCAGGCGGTATACATGCCCAAAGGGAAGACCATACCCCAGTAAAGGGGGTTATACTTGTACGGTGTTTTGTGAAAGACATATTTCCATATCCCAATGATTAACAAGAATGGTATCCACCATGTGCCAAAGGACCAGAAAAACAGAGTAAATCCCTTTGTGAATCCCAGGAAATCTTTATAAGGGCCTTCTATTTTAAGGATACTTATACACAAAATCGACCCAGCGAGCGTTGTGATCGCGAGGGCACCCATGTTTATCCAGTAAGGCGGTACTAATGCATCCGGGGATATTTTGAAAAACACGAGCCGGTAAATAATGAGCGTAATCAGGACCAGATAAAGGAAGGTTCCAATCATCCACCACACATAGGAAGAAAACATCACAAAACTTCCGGCATCTCCAAATTTTGGCGCAAGTATACCACCAAGAACAGCCACGGATTGTGTTCCTACGGTAGCAATCAACCAACCTCCGTGCAAGACCACCTCTATCCTTTGTTCGCACTTAATAAAGAGGATATTGAAAGTGGATAACGAAACGATTATCCAGAGAAATATACCAAAATACCAGAATATCTTAGCAACTTCAGGACGATCTGTCACACTGACAAATTGAGCTCCGAGTACATTGGTTGCAGCGACTGTGGTAAAAAAAACGAGACTTAATTTCGGGTTGGAAAGATCATGGTATAGATTACTCCAAAACAAGCTTACGCGCAGGAGCTGTAACGACAAAATAATTGTATATGCAACGATATTTAAGCAAAAGAGCCCATATGCAATTCCTTTAAAACCCAGCAGGGAAGATGCAATAGAAATGATGCCCGTGGACATCACCATTGCAAAATAAGCTGGATGAAAAGTCTTTATGGTATTTCTTATAATGCTCATTTTGCCAAACACCCACTGCTGAAAAACGCTGAGACAGTAAGAATATCTAACTGATAACTAGCGATTTATACCAAAAAACAAATAATATTCCAAGTGAAATAAATTATGTTTCAAAATTTTATAGATGGTTCAACTTTGTTGCAGTGCAGAGGTTAACGGATAATTCACGGTTGGTGGTTGTAGATAAAAATACGTTGCTTTTTGATTATATTTTGCTTTACTATTAACAAGTTTGATTGATTATAATTATTGTGGCAAAATTGATGACTAAAATACTTTTGGAGGTAGCAAATGGAAGAAAAAATGATTATTACGAAGGACATGATCATAAATGACGTTATAAAAAAATATCCAAAGACCGTTACCGTTTTTAATAACTTTAAGGTAGATGCCTGCTGTGGTGGAGGGTTTAGCATTGAAAAAACGGTAGGAATGGGGGGGGCGGACATAGATGCGCTGCTTAAGGCATTAAATAAAGTTGCATTGGCAGCAAGCAAATAGATGAGAACTGTTTTGATATAAAGGTGATTTTAACCGGGGCAAACCGTTTTCTCTGTGTGTGCATTCAGAGTATAATTTTGGTTACTCACAATCTTTGGTATCATAATTCAACGTATAAGAATTTCAAACTTCTCTGCTATTGCCTTACACACCCCCAACCCCCTCTCAAGAGGGGACTAAAGAAGTCCCCTCCTGGGAGGAGATTCAGGGGTGGGTTTAACCTTATAATAAAAAGTTGCCGAAGGCCTAATTCATGCTGGCAAAAGTCAAGAGCGTCGCCGTTTTTGGTATTGACGCATACTTGTTAGATGTCGAAGTTTATATCGCCTCGGGCGATATGCCTTATATTGCCATCGTTGGGTTGCCGGACACGGCGGTTAAGGAGAGCCGTGATAGGGTAAAGGCGGCGATCAATAATAGCGGGTACCGGTTTCCCTATAATCCCATGACAATAAATCTTGCGCCGGCAGACCGCAAGAAAGAAGGCCCCGTTTTTGAATTACCCATAGCAGTTGGGATACTTATCGCAACCGGACAAATTGAGATTCCGGATATTCAAACGTATGCCATTGCAGGCGAGTTATCTTTGGACGGCAGGTTACGCCCTGTCAAAGGCTGTTTGTCAATGGCGATTAAGTGCAGGGAACTGGGGATAAAAAAATTTTTACTTCCTTCTGAAAATGCACCTGAGGCCGCGGTTGTTGATGGAATCGACATCATTCCCGTTGAAACCCTTGCGGATACCGTAGGGATTCTGACCAAGTCTCTCCCTTCGATCCCCTATAAGATTGAACTGGAAGAGGTGTTCAGGGAGTCTTCTGGCTACGATGTGGATTTTGCAGACGTAAAAGGCCAGGAGCATGTCAAAAGGGCCTTAACAGTTGCTGTGGCGGGCAATCATAATGTAATCATGGTAGGGCCGCCAGGCGCTGGCAAGACCATGCTTGCACAGCGGATTCCTACGATCATGCCTTCACTTACCTTAGAGGAGGCTTTAGACACAACAAAGATTTATAGCGTGTTGGGTCTCCTCGGTCCTGGACAGTCCCTGGTTGCAACACGGCCATTTCGTGCCCCTCATCATACGATTAGCACCGCCGGGCTGATTGGAGGCGGTTCATTTCCGAGACCCGGTGAGATCAGCATTTCACACAACGGGGTGCTTTTTTTAGATGAACTGCCGGAATTTGATCGGAAAACCCTGGAAGTGTTACGACAGCCCCTTGAGACGGGCAACGTGACGATTTCACGTGCCTTGAATTCGGTTACCTATCCTGCCCATTTTATGCTGGTATGTGCCATGAATCCTTGTCCATGCGGGTATTATTCTGATAAGCGGAGGGAGTGTCATTGCACGCCGCATCAAATTCAAAAATACATGTCAAAGGTTTCGGGGCCGTTATTAGACAGAATGGATATTCAACTGGAGGTGCCTGCTGTACAATATAGTGAGCTTATTGCCGATAATGAGGCGCAATCTTCCCTGGATATAAGGAAAAAAGTAACGGTAGCCTGTATGATGCAAAGAGAACGTTTTAGGGAGCAGTCAATAAAAGCGAATGCGCAGATGTCTTCCCGGCAAGTCAAAAAGTATTGTGCAATGGATAAATCATCCGAGGCGCTTCTTCATCAGGCAATGATGGAATTATGCTTTTCAGCGCGCGGGCACAGCAAGATCCTCAAAGTGGCACGTACCATAGCCGATCTGGGCGAGAGTGAACTTATAAAAGTAGAGCATATCTCCGAGGCGATACAATACCGGGGACTGGATAGGGGCTTATGGAAATGAATAGCTTTTAAGACTATCTATGAGAGGTGATTAAGATAAAACGGTTACAATTAATCTTAAGGAGTGTAAATCTAAAAAAGCGTCTAAGTAAGGTATGAATTCAGATTTAACCTTTATTACCAACGAAGAAGACGAAAATCTGTCGGAAAGATTCAAGATGCTTATAGAAGACACTCGACTTTTTGACGTCCTCGTTGGTTATTTCTATACCAGCGGGTTTCATGAAAAATTCAAAAAACTGGAATACCAGGAGCAGGCAGTTTTAAACGCACGAAAAATACTGCTGGAATACGGAGGTGTCTTTATCTCTGACGTTGTAGGGTTAGGCAAGACATACATATCGGCAATGCTGGCAGGTCAGCTTGAGGGCAGAAACCCTTGTGATTGCCCCGCCCGTGCTTCTCGAAAAATCAAATCCCGGCTCATGGCTCAATGTGTTTTCTGATTTCAAAGTGACGGCAGACTTTGAATCGCTTGGCAAGTTAGACGACCTTATTGACAGAGGGACAGAGAAATACACCAATATTATTATTGATGAGGCGCACCGCTTTAGAACGGAAACAACGGTCACCTATGAAAAATTGGCCGAAATCTGCCGTGGTAAAAGGATTGTCCTTGTAACGGCGACTCCGTGAAAAAGTCCTCAAATATCTCATGGTTCGCCGCACCCGAACAGAGATCGAAAAATACTTTGGTGAAGACATAAAGAACCAAAACCTCAAATTCCCTGATGTTGAAAAGCCCGTTCCTCTTTTTTATGAGCTCAATGATACGGAGGACGAAATATTCAATAAAACCATAGAACTGATAGCGAAGGAATTCAATTATGCCCGCTACATGACTCCTGGAAGAACACTATGCCGAACAGAACCCTGTGGTATTTGGCAAACGGGAAGTTATTTTGTCTATGTATCTGACTGGGAAATAAATGATGGATACGAAAACTAACAAGATGCTTAATGCCGGCGAGTCTGAGACAGTTGAATTCAAACTCAGCTTTGACCGGGAGGCTATAGAAACCCTTGTAGCCTTTGCCAATACCAGTGGCGGCAAGGTTTTTATTGGCGTATCCGATAAGGGAGAGATAAACGGAACAGAAGTCGGCAAAGAGACTGTCCAAAACTGGATTAATCATGTCAAACAAGATACATCACATGCAATAATACCTGATGTTGAGATTGGAACAATCAAAAAGAAGAATATTGTAATCCTTTCTGTGCAGGAATCACCAATGAAACCTGTTGCATGCAAGGGGAGATATTACAAACGCATCAAGAATGCAAACCACCAGTTATCTGTATCAGAAGTGGTAAATTTACACCTCAGGACATTCAACTCAAGCTGGGACTTCCATATTGATGAGCATCACTCCGGAAAAGACATTTCGCTTGATAAGGTTCAGGGCTTCATTGAGCGTACCAATACGAACAGAGAGAATCCTATTCTGGATGACCCGCTGACAGTATTGCAGAAATTTGAATTGATGCGGGAAGGCAAAATAACACACGCATGCTTTCTCCTTTTTATGACAGGAGAATCGGGTATCAGCACCATAGAACTCGGCAGGTTTCAGACAGATACCATTATTAAGGATGGTGACACTCTCAAAGCCGACCTTTTTTCAGAGGTAGAGGGAGTCATGGATTTTATTAAAAAACATATCAACAAGGCATACATTATTACCGGCAGGCCACAGCGAGAAGAGCGATGGGATTATCCACTTAATGCAATCCGTGAAATAGTCATTAATGCAATTATACACAGGGATTACACAAGTCCGGCGGACTCTATAATCAAGATTTATGATAATAAAATTGAATTTTTTAACCCCGGCAAGCTACCTGATGGGCTAACCATAGCCAAGCTTTTAAAAGGTGATTATGTTTCAATCGCCCGCAACAAGAAGATAGCAGAGGCCTTTAAATCTGCTGGTTTGATAGAGAAATACGGCTCAGGCATTAAGAGAATTCTTAACGGATTTAAGGAATATGGACTTCCAACTCCTGAATTCAAGGAAATAAGCGGCGGTTTTATGGTTACTGTTTACAAAAAGACCTACCAAGTTGAGACCAAGTTGGGACTAAGTTGGGACCAAGTTGGGATTAAGTTGGGACTAAGTTCTGAAGAAGCGATGCGCACATTAGTTTATTGTTCAACTGCTAAAGCGATTCAGGATATGCAAAAGGAATTTGAATGGGCAAATCGCACAAAATTCAGAAATAAATTCATCAATCCGTTATTATCCGAGGGCTTATTGGAGATGACTGTCCCCAATAAACCCCAAAGTAGACTGCAAAAGTATAGGACTACAGAGAAAGGGAAAGAATTGTTGGAGAAGTTAAAGAAATGAAGGAACTAAAATCACAGATACAGTCTGTTCTTAATCAATTAGCAAACAGAAATACCGCCTGACGGATAAAGACAAAGAGTACCTCAGAAAACTGCCGGGAAAATAGATTATGGAAAAACATCAGGCACAAAACATTATCAGAAAAACCTTTTAAAACGTATTGAAGAAGCCCCGTTTACCTACCAGGGTAAGTTCACGATGTTATGATATAAACCCCCTAGGTATCAGTTCACCCCCCTCCCCTGTCCCCTCCCACCAGGGGCGGGGAAAAACACTTCCTCCCCCTCGATGGGGGAGGTCAGGTGGGGGTGCTGAACTGTTACAGGCCTAGAAAGTTTCTTCTAATGCGAATATTTTTTATCTGGGGTTTTAAGGTTGATTACATGAACTTTTGGTATTAAAATTATTTTTTAATTGATCGGGAACTTTCAGAATAGCACAAAAGGTATACAGACAAGGATAATTCCAAGCACAACATAAGCTGTAGAGCAATAAATATTGAATAGGTGTAAATGAACATCCTCCTCATAGACCCGCCTTTTTACCGGTTTTTTAATTATTATAACCGGTATTTCCCTCTAGGGTTAAGTTATCTATCCTCGACATTAAAAAAAGCCGGACATCGGGTGACTATTTGCGATGCCGACTGCAATAGAAATTCAAAGGGGATGGATTATGCGCGATTGCCTGAAAAATATCGCACCTATTTGAAGGAATTGAAGAATCCGGAAAATCCGATCATACAGGAGATTTCTCAAACCTTTCTGGAATATCAGCCCGATGTCATAGGAGTAACGGTTATGACTCCGAAGGCGGCATCTGCCTTTACCATTGCCTCCCTGGCAAAAAAATACAACAGAGATTGTTGCGTTGTCTTTGGCGGCCCTCATGCGACTTTAAAGGCAGATGAGATACTGAAAAGCACGAAAGATGTTGATTTTGTAGTGAATGGGGAGGGGGAGGTTGCATTGCTTGAATTGGTAAATACTTTACATGCAAAAGGCAGCCACTTCAGTGCAATACGTGGAGTCTCTTACCGGCAAGGAGATAAGATTATTCACAATGCAACAAGAAGTTTTATTGACAATTTAGATTGCCTTCCGTTTCCGGACAGAGAGAGCTTGCTGGGTTCCGGTACGTATACTTCTGAGGATATGGGCCTGCTTATGGGAAGTAGGGGTTGCCCGTATAGTTGTTCCTATTGCGCAACGCAGATATGGACGCGAAAGGTAAGGTATCGTTCTCTGCAAAATATTTTAGAGGAAATCAAACATGTATACCTTCGTTACAAGACCCGCCAGTTTACCTTTAAGGATGATTCCTTTACCGTGAACAGGAAAAGAGTTATGGAATTTTGCAATCAATTAACTGATGCTGGTATAAAGATCAATTGGGATTGCAATACACGGGTAGACCTGGTGGATTCAGAACTCCTGAGGACTATGAAGAAGGCAGGCTGTAACAGTATAAAAGTAGGTATTGAGTCAGGGAGTGAAAGGATATTAAAGTTAATGGACAAAGGCATTACCCTGGAGCGTATAAAAGAGGCTTCCAGACTTTTTCGGGAGGTGGGAATTCATTGGACGGCTTATTTTATGATGGGTATACCTACGGAAACCAAAGAGGATGTCAAAAAGACCCTTGATTTGTTGTATAAAATAAAACCCAGTTTCGCCTCTATCGGCGTCTATGAGCCGTTTCCAGGTACAAAGCTCTTTGATGTAGGTGTTGAATGTGGGCTCGTAAAGGGAGAAATGTCATACGAAGATTTCTTCAATCGCATACCGAGTGATTATTATTTAAGAGAGGTAAACCGACGGGTAGATACCATGGGCCATGAGGACTTTATAACCCTGGAAAACGAGGTTAAAGAAGCATTTCATACTTACAATAAAGGAGTTGCGCGTATCTTGGAAAGGGCGCGGTCAAGAAGTAATGTCTACTTGCAGAATCCCAGGATTTTTTTTAATGATATTGAAAAATTTTTGGGATGGATACGGTAGCGCTAAATGACGATCAAGATTTTTAATTATCCAATCGCAAAACGCCTCATAATGCTCATCATAGGAGACCTGTTTATTGTAAATGGTTCGATCTTCTTGTCGGCGATAATTCGTTTGGGTTTGAGTGACGGATGGGTCTATATCAGAAGTAATCCCGTAGCGTTTGTATTGACAGGGATGGTCTTTATTTTTACGTTCTTCTTTGCTGAACTTTACGATACCCGGAAGGATTTTAAGTCCATTGGGAATATCATGACCATTGCCTTGGCATCTGCCAGCGCCTTTATTATTATAACGTTCTTATTTTATATAAACTGGTCTCTGCGGATAGGGCGGGGCGTATTTGTTATCAATGGTGTGTTGATTACCCTTTTTATCATTGGATGGAGGATTTTATATAGTCATTTATTGGAACAGCCGATTTTTAGGAGAAATGTCTTAATCGTCGGCGCCGGTTGGGCTGGGAAAACTATTTTACAAGAGATAAACAGGTCAAAAAAATCGGGGTTGCGGGTTGCAGGTTTTATTGATGATGACCCGTCAAAGCAGGATAAACTGATTGATGGGGTTCCTGTCTTTGGCGGCCGATATGCTATAGATGCCGTTCTTCGTCAGAATGATGTTGGTCTGATCGTAAACGCTATTACCCACGAAAAACATGCCGATCTCATTAAGGCATTGATTAATTGTTCATGGAATGGAATAGATATCGTTGACATGCCTACGATCTATGAACAACTTACGGGCAAAATACCGTTTAAGCACATTAATGACATGTGGATGTTGCACGTTGTTATTAGTAAGCCAAAATTATACGGTAAATTGATCAAGTCCATCGTTGAAATATTTTTTGCCCTGACGTTGTTTGTGTTGTTAATGCCCGCTATGCTGATTATAGCGCTCTTGATAAAAATCGATTCCAGGGGCAGGGTTTTTTATACACAAGAGCGGATCGGTAAAGATGGTAAAGAATTTACCATAATAAAATTTCGCACTATGGTGGAAAACGCCGAATCAAATACCGGTGCAGTTTATACAGCCGATAACGACCCCAGGATTACAAAGGTTGGAAGATTTCTGAGAAAGTGGAGGTTGGATGAGATTCCTCAATTGCTAAACGTAATTAAGGGGGAGATGAGTTTGATTGGCCCTCGTCCGGAACGGTATGTCTTTATACAGGATTTTGAAGGAAAAATACCGTTTTATACCCAGCGGCTTGCGGTTAGGCCCGGCTTAACCGGGTGGGCGCAGGTAAAGTACCCTTATGCATCTTCCATAGAACAAACGGAAGAAAAATTACAGTACGACCTCTATTATATTAAAAATATGTCTTTTATTCTGGATGTGGTGGTATTGTTGAAAACGATAACGGTGGTTTTCTTTGGAAGTGGAAAATAAAATGTCGGTGTGATTATCTTTGCCTTACTTTCCCAACCCTTTCTTTTTAGCCTCTTTTTCTTTCAGTCGGTAAGTATCTTCAAGACTCTGTAATGCATCTTCCATTTCAGGTGATATCTCTAATGCCCGCTTATATTCAGCAATTGCATCGTCGAGCTGCCCTTGTTTTTGATAAATATCACCAAGTTTATCGTGAGCAGCCACCAGCTTCGGGTTGTGCTCAATTATTTTTTTCATGTCCGCCGATGCCTCCTCTAACCGATCCTTTTCTAAATAAAGGGAACCGCGATTATACAGCGCGGAGAGATCATTTGGTGTTAGTCTTAAAACCTCATTATATTCATCTATCGCTTCTGCCGGCATCCCTTTTTCTGCGTAAAGTACCCCCAGATTAAAATGTGCACCTGCATGGTTTTTGTTTAAAGACAACGCTTTTTTAAATGCAGAAACAGCCTCGTCATAGGCCTTGTTTTTTGTATAGGCTACACCTAAATTATTATATGCCTCGCCAAAATTTGGACTGATTTCAATTGCCTTTTTGTATGTGGCAATTGCATCGTCAATCATTCCTTTGTCGACGTAAGCGGCGCCGAGGTTGTTATACACTTCCTTAAAGTCTTCTTTGTTTTGTAAGGCTTCTTTATATGCGGCGATTGCTTCGTCCCTTTTACCCTGTAATGCAAGAGATACGCCTTTATTGTTATAAATCATGGCAAGTCTGTTTTTTGCCTCTTTATGGTTTGGCTCTGTGGAGAGCACTTTTTTATAGGTAAGGATGGCGCTGTCTTGTGATCCGTTTGATTCATACGAGGATGCCAGATCTAAAAGCAGGGCAGTGTCTTTGGGATCGAAAGTGGCGGCTTTTTCAAAAGAGGAAATCGATTCTGATAGTTGCCCTTTTTCCTTGTAAAGGTACGCGATGTTTTTATAACTTTCAGCAAGGTTTGGGTTTGTCTCGATGGCCTTCCGGTAAGAGGAAATGGCATCGTCAACCATCTCTTTATGAGCATAGGCATTCCCCAGATTATAGAATGCTTCAGCATCGCGTGGATTAATTGCCAGGGCTTTTTTATATGCCTTGATAGCATCGTCAAAAAGGGACTTTTTGTTAAAAATATTTCCAAGGTTATAATAGGCTTCGGAATCATTAGGGTTGATTTCAAGCACCTTATTAAATTCACGAATGGCTTCGTCGAAGTGGGCATTTCTGGTGTAAAGAATGCCGAGATTAAAGTGTGCATTAAGATTGGAAGGCTCTTGTAAGAGTATTTTTTGGTATTTTTTTATGATTTCCCTGTCCAGAATGCCGTCAGACTCCGGAGATGAAGAAATTGCAACTTTAAGGGATAAAAAGAGTGATACGCCAAGCATGCAGAAAGAGAGGTATCTCAAAGCAATTCTCCATAAAAACAGTCTCTTTTTAACAACTTTTTTGCCCCCTCTTGCATATTGAAGGATGGAGTGTGGTGAATTTGTTTGCGGCAATATTGTGCTCTGAAATATCTGTGCATAGAATTTTACAAGGGGTTATAATATTTTTCTCAAAAAGGTGCGTCTTTCATACGCGGAGGCTTTTTCTCGGTTCATGAGTTCTTTTATTTTATGGGGATTTTTTATCCCTTTCATCACGCAGCTAACCTGATTGGTGTTTATGGTAAGGTCGCCTACCTTCAATCGTTTTTGCAGTGTTCTTTGCCTGAGTGAGATGTTGTTAATATCACAATACGGCAATTCCGTAAATTTTCTCGAAAAGGGGCCTTTTTTTACCAAAACGCCTTGATGGGTGATTGCATACCTAGTTGTGTAAACGGAAAGAATACGATAAACAATAAGGAGGCAGCTGATGGACAACAGGCATAATCCTGTGGTGGTATATATACCAAATGATGTAAAGGCCAAAAGGATCGAAACGAGAGAAATGGCAAATATTGACCAATATTGCCGGACGCTTGGTTTAAATGATTGAATAGGTTGAGTTTCCGTGCTTTTCATAGCAACAGGTTCCTTATTATGCAAAGTTTTTGTATCTGTCATTTTTGATGATGGAAGTAAAGTGGACAGAATGGTTTTATATAGTGAAAGATCCAGCTGCCGAAAAAGGCGAAGCATACAAGGGTTGCCCAGAAAGATTTTAAAAAGTCGGTATATTTAGTATTTTTTGTATGATATTCAATTCCTTTTACAGCAAGGGTAATTATTGCTGGATTCATGAAGATATCATTCGTTCCCGGTGGACTGTTATTACCAATGAGATTAATAAGTACCCCAATCGTAGCGCTAATACCCAAAGAAAGATACCGGTATTTTTTTACAAGGGTGATACAAAAGATAATTAATGCATGTGATACTATGGATCCTATTACTTCAAAGAAACTCCGGTAAAATTCATAAGAAGTAAAAAAGTAAGGGACGAGAAATATGAACAAGAGCGCATTATTTTGCCGGTTTTTATTGTTTACCAGCAGGAATAAAGAAATGGGAGCAATGAATTTGAGCACATCGTTGTCGCTCCAATAGCCGGTATCGCCTAAAAAAATGCAGGCAATGCCAATAATAGTAGATAGGAATAAAAGTACCGCTTGCCTTGAATTCCAACTTATAACCCACCGGAAGAAGAGAAAAATTAATGCCGATTCGAATGCTGTAATACATTCTTTAAGCCAAAATACCTCTCCGTGAATATAAAGAATGCCTTCAATAGTATCGAGAATAGGGTCCATAATATGCCTTTACACGAATATTGACGATAAGAACACCTCATATCACAGATTCTCTTTTGCAGGCAGGAATTATGAGGAGTTTTTATAACTACTACTGATGTAGAAGCGTTAAAGATATCACCATATTATATCAATTATTATAGGAATATAAATAAATTTTTAGATTGAAAATCCGCCACGCTTAATAAAGGGTTTTTCGTCTGTTGAGCGCTCTTACAAAAACCATTTATGCAGAGTGTCCTGGCTGTTGCTGAGGTATAGTAATGATGAATTTGCTTCCGACATTTATCGAGCTTTCGACTTTGATTGACCCGTGATGAAGATGAACGATATGTTTAACAATGGAAAGTCCTAGCCCGGTTCCACCCATTTCCCGTGAGCGGGCAGGATCGACGCGGTAAAACCTTTCAAAGATACGTGGAATGTGCTCTTGTGGAATGCCGATGCCCGTATCTGATATTTCAATCCGGATGGATTTGTTGACAGGTCCAACCTTTAAACCTACCGTGCCACCTTTTGACGTGTATTTAATAGCGTTATCAAGCAAGTTGGTCAGCAACTGACGTAAGAGATATTCATTTGTTTCTATTGTCGGTATACGATGGGGTATATCCAGATCAAAGGACTGGTTTTTTTCTATACAATGTTCCTTATACTGCGAAAAAATATTTTCTATGCAAGGACGTATGTCCACATGGCTAAGTTCTATCTTTAAATCGTGAGAGTCTAATCTGGATAATTCCAAAATATCCTTGATAAGGTTATCGAGCCTCAGCGAATGTTTCATAATAATACCGAGAAATTCTTGTCTATCCTCATGCTTGATGGCATTATTTCCAAGCAGTGTTTCCACGTATCCCTTAATGGAAGCAAGGGGGGTTCTTAGTTCATGGGATACATTGGCAACGAATTCTCTGCGTGTATTTTCCAGTTTCCGCAATTCAGTAATATCATGAAATACCAGGAGAATTCCGTAAGTGTTTTTATCAATCCGAATGGGGGAAAGATGGGCTTGCAACAATTTCTTTTCGGGTGAAGGAATCTCGATTTCGGTTGTCCTGGTTGCTGGTGTTTTGTCCACGATTTTGGTCGAGGACAGGATTATTTCTCTGACCAGATTGCATAACTTCTCGTTTCGTATCTTTTCCCATAAATAGTCTTTGTTTAAAGCAATCCTTGATATACCAAACATGGTTTTTGCAGCGTTGTTGATAAGGACAATTCGTTCCTCCACGTCAGTGGTGATGATGGCGTCATTCATGTGAGCCATAATAGCATCCAGTCGGTTTTTGTCATCGAGAATAGTTTGCATGCTGGATTGGAGTTCTGTTCCCATAGCATTAATTGCATTTGCCAGAACTCCCATCTCACCCGAAGAAACGATCTCTGCCTTTCGCGCAAAGTTGCCTCGTGCGAAATTTTGTGCTATCTGAGTAATATTTAATAAGGGGGACGTATTTATCCTCATGAGGATAAAACCAATGACCAATGCTATTGCAAAGGTAAGGAGGATATATAAAATGGTTGTTTTAATATCGGACTCCAGATTGTTGGTTAAAGAATTCGAATAATATCCTTTTATGACCTTGCTCACAAAATATCCTGTGAGAGCAAGAGATAGGGATAAAAGGGCGACATAGCCGGTAAAAATCTTCCAAAATAATTTATTTTTAAACATCCCCATTACTCCCGAAACTTATACCCGATTCCGCGGATCGTAATTATGCGGTTTGCAAAGGTTTTTAGTTTTTTTCTTAAGGCTGCGATGTGCACATCTATTGTACGGTCAATGACAAACGTTTCGGATCCGGAAATCGCATCAAGTAATTGATCTCGTGTAAATACTCGCCCGGGTTTGCCGGCAAGCTGGTGAAGAAGCTTGAATTCTGTAAGGGTCAATGGAACAGTTTCATTCTTTATAGCAACCTCGTGTTTAGGCAAATCGATGGTAAGGCCGTCTATTTCGATATAATCTTTTGTAGTTGCTGTACTTTGGGTTCGCCTGAGGACCGCTTGCACGCGTGCTACAAGTTCTTTTGGGCTAAAAGGCTTTGTCATATAATCATCGGCTCCCAGTTTCAAGCCCATGGTTATATCGGCCTCCTCCTCCTTTGCCGTTAACATAATGATCGCAATTTGAGCAAGTTCCTGGTCTGCCTTTAATTTTTTGCATACCTCCAGACCGTCCATACCGGGTAACATGAGGTCCAGTATAACAAGCTCCGGTCTTTCTTTCCTGGTCAGGAACAGTGCATCTTCACCGTCATAAGCCGATAGTGCTTTATACCCCTCTTTTCCAAGGTGGTAACGGATTAATTTTACAAGGTCTTGCTCGTCGTCTACAACAAGGATTTTTTTTGACATGGAATTATATTTATCCAATAAATTAATTGAGTTTTATCTTATATGTTCTATAATCCCGATTTTTTACCTGGTTTTAAAAGATGAAATTGTTTTTCCTGTATGTGAAATGTCCGTAATGAGCTTTTCAATATTTCCGCCTTGTGTGGAATAGGCGACAAATATTTCGTCCGCCAGTTCTCCCATAAGACGGTTTCTCTGGTTTGCAGTTTCTCTAGTAACTCTTTTAACATCCTTGTCAAATTGTGAAATAAGCAGGAGGCTGTTTTTGTCCAAGGCTTTTTGTAGTGCTGGTTCGAGTCTTTTTTTCAGCCCTCTTGCCAGTACCAGTATGATAGACTGATTGCCTTTCAGCAGGTAATGCAAAACGTCTTTCTCTATTTTGGAATGAAAACCTGATACGACGCAGATGCCTTTTTCTCTTTGTTCTATTGCCCAGTCATATGATTTGAGGATGATATCTGCCGGGCATTTGCGGGAGCACAAGAAGGCGATTTTGTATTGTTCGAGTATTTGTTTATTGCCTATATAATGTAAATTGTTTCGAGGTAGGGGCGAAGCATTTTTTGCCACAAGATCCTGGCGCAATTCATCGGGTGAAAAAAATGCTTCGCCCCTACGGTTCTGATCACGGTTTGTTGTCATGATCCCGTCCCGTGTGGTATTTGATTTCGTAATTGACGATGAAATTCAATTCGTCATCGGTAAAATTACATCTCTTTTTCATTTTGTGTTTCAATTCTTCTTCAGATACGTGATACCTGTCTGGATTATCCATATCATATGCCCACATAAGTGGATTATAGGTAATATAACGACGAATGGCGTTTAATGAATGTTTATTCCGGACGATGTGTTCATAATAGTTGCGCTGCCAGAGCGTAACGCCAGGGGTCTTGTTTGATTGGTTGATTTTTCTCGTGGAGACCGACTTGAAGTTTTGCATAATTGCCCCCAGCGAACCAGATGATGTTCCATTCGGCCGATTCATTTGATGTGAATGTGGATTTAATGGTAGGGGCGAAGCATTTTCCTCACCATTAAAATTGTGCCCGGGTCTTGTCACGGAAAATGCTTCGCCCCTACCATTGGCGTTATTTCCACAATCACGTTCCGTAATAATTATAATTCCATGGATATGATTTGGCATAACAACACATGCATCCAATCGAATGTGTACAAAATGTTTTGGTATGCTATTCCAACACGCATGAATCATATTGCCGAATGTATTCAATTGCATGGTTTCGTCAGAAATTTCCCCAAACAGGCATTTTCTTGTTTCTGTACATAGGGTCACAAAATATGCGCCTGGCCAGGTATAATCGTATCCCTTCAGCCTTATTGAACAGCGATGGTGTTTTTGTGAATTGCAGTTTGTATTTTTGTTTTGTTGCATGGTTGTTTTATTATATGGTTATTTACGACTCCATTGGTTGTTAATTATTGATTGTTGATTGTAGGGGCGAAGCATTTTTTGTGAACAAGATTCTGGCATTATTTATTCGGTGTGAAAAAATGCTTCGCCCCTACCTAATTAATCCTAAAGAACAAATGATTTGTGGTTCTTTATAGGTCTTTTCCTCTTCCTTCGTATTGCATAATTTATTTTCGTTCCGTAATGATACTATCAGATTTGCCAGGTCTTCGTCAGAAATACCGGCTTTTAACTGCCTGTTTAATGTTTCCCGGGCAAATTCTTTTAATGGAAATTTGTAGATATCATCGATAGCCCTTTTCAGCGCCTCATTTACAAACAGGGTGCCTTTGTATTCCTCATAGTAGCGGTTCAACCGCATATATGTCCGGTAACGTGCGCCTGATTTTTTGCCTAACTGACCGCCAATGGCGCTTTCAACTTGCCTTATGTGTTCAATGCCCTTCTCCACGAGCTTGTGATGATTATCCAGTTTATATAACGCCGGGGTATCGGAATTGCACTCTGCCGCTTTAAGAATTTCATGCTGAGATTGGGTAATGATTTCCCCATTTCTATCCACCCATACTAAGACATCATTATCGTCAGCCATTCTTGTATAAACGACAACGCCTTCGTTCTTTTTTTCGTCTTCCTGTTTTAATGACTTCGTGGCATAAATTACATGAGGCAAATCAGGGATTGTCTTTTTCAGGGTAGGGTCGGCATCAGTGGCATTTTTCCATATCTGATAAGCATAGGACGCCAGATCAACCTCTGTGTCATCTTCTTCATCAAGGATCCCCTGTTTTTCGTTGTAAAAATCGTGAATCTTAACGGGGTCGCCGTCAAAAAATACCTCGTCAGAACCAACCACCTCCGCATTTTCCTCTATCCTTTTTTTCAACCTGCCTCCAATACTTTCGATAAATTTCTCCGGGCATATACCCAAATCCTTATCTTCCGGAATGAAAAGTCGAAGCTGGAAACTGTGTAATTTCTCCTGAAGAATCTTTGGGATTTTAAATTCAGTCAAACCTGCGCGGGCTTCACGAGATAAGTGGTAAGCAATTTTCAGATAGATGTGATAAGGCGAAACTAATCTGTCTGCAGCCCAACTATTATCAATTATTTCTGCCAGTTCCCCGGATATTTCAATGCACCATCTATCATTCCATCTGTCTTCAAACCATTTTGTTAGCTTTGATGCTGCATCCTGTTCCAAGACGTCAACATTTAATTCTCCCTGATGAAGCAGGCCGGCAAGGGTTAAATTACTGCTGCCTAAGTAACCGATAATGGGACTAATCTTGTCATCTCTGAATAAGAGATATAATTTGGCGTGCAATGGGTGTCTTAAAAATAGTTTAACAACGACTTTTTTGTCTTTTATCTGTTGCGATAACCTTCTTAAGCCGATCTCGTCTTCTTCCGTCGGGATGCCAATGGTTAACTGATCCTTAAATTCCTGCGCCAGTTTCTTTTTAATGGATGCTGCAGTTTGATTGTCAATAATACCCTGCTCAGTTTTATAAAAATATTCTCGTATGATTTCAAGGAGAGGTTTTTGCATGCCGATGAGCAGCCGGCAGTAATTACCATCGCCGCCTTTTAGATTATCCATCTGGATAGCAACTTGTTTCCATCCCCTCAAATTGAAATAGCCAACGCAGAAGTCGCCCCTGTGAGACACGTCTAAGGTATTATGCAATCCCTGAACGAAATGGTTTTCGATGTTGTCAAAGATTTTTGGCACGGTGTTTTGCTGTTTCTCCTTTTAATTTCAGGCATGAGAGAAAAACTGAACTTTGTTCACAGATCACTTTATTTGTAGCATTTATAATTTCTTTTGCACGGTTTCTTTCAGGCACTCTTCAACTATGGACAACGCAATATCTGCGTCGTCTTTTGAAAGGATTAAAGATGGACAGAAACGAATGGCGCTGCGTCCACAGCCCAGCAGCAAAAGTCCCTTTGAAAATGCCTTCTGGATGATACGATCCCGCTCCTCCGGTGCGTACGCCTTGGTTTCTTTGTCTTTCACAATTTCAATGGCAATCATGAGACCCAGGCCTCTAACATCCCCAATTATGGAATACGTGCGTTCTAATTTCTTCAATTCCTGCATCATATATGCCCCTTGTTTCGCCGCATTGTCTATGAGTCCATCCTCAAGGAGTTTGATGGTTGTGAGCGCTGCCCGGCAACTAACAGGATTACCGCCAAAGGTGCTTGCATGGCTGCCGGGCGACCAGTCCATGATTTCTTCCCGAGCAACCGTGGCAGACAAGGGAAGTCCTGACGCAATGCCTTTGGCAAGGGTAATGATGTCCGGGATTATATCAAAATGTTCACAAGCAAACATTTTGCCGGTCCGCCCCATACCCGATTGTACCTCATCGGCAACATAGAGGATGTTATAATCACGTGTCAGCTGATACAAGGCGGTGTGAAATTCTTTTGGCGGTACAACATATCCGCCTTCTCCTTGCACTATTTCAACAAAAACCGCCGCCACATCATCAGGCGATACCTTTGTCTTGAATAATTCTTCACGAATCCAGGTGACGCAGGCCATATTGCACCTGTCCGGAGTTAAGCCATAATGACACCGGTAACAATATGCATACGGGACATGAACAACATCGGGAATTAAGGGTAAAAAGTGTTTGCGTTGGTTTAATTTGCTTGCCGTGAGGGAGAGCGCCCCCATGGTCCTGCCGTGAAAGGCATTATAAAAGGCAATGACGATGGGACGTCTTGTATGGTAGCGCGCCAATTTAAATGCAGCCTCCACAGATTCTGCACCCGAGTTCCCAAAAAAGGTTTTTTTTGTGTGGGGTCCCGGACAGATTGTAGAAAGCTTTTCGGCCAGTTCGATATGGAGGGGATTATAAAAATCGGCACCCGACATATGGATAAGGGTTTCTGCCTGTTTGTTGATTGATGAGATAATCTGGTCATGGTTGTGTCCGGCATTGCAAACGGCAACGCCCGCCGTAAAGTCGAGGAAGGTATTATCATCGACATCTGTAACGACCATGCCTTTTGCGCTTTTTACCACGAAGGGATAGCCCTTTGTTGAGGATGGTGAGACAAATTTTTTTTCCTTCTCCAGGTATTGGATAGCATTCGGACCGGGCAGTTTCGTGCGTATGCAGGGATAGTTATTTGTTGTCATGCGAAACCTTCCAGTTTTTAATCCTCTGTGCCTCATCAAGGATAATCAGATCAGGCGCCCAATCCCGTATCATATCGATATCCAGGGCTACGTCAAGTATAAGCGCAAGTACTGACACGTAAAAAAGAAAAGGAATAAACTGGCTTTTTCAAAATGGTTCTTGTATAATAGTTTCATGAA
>JABWAQ010000103.1 GCA_013360945.1 Candidatus Brocadia sp. | reverse complement strand
TTAATCGGTGGAAGCTCGGAAATTAAACAAGGCGTGCAGGCAAATGCCCTCTATGACGTTATACCCGGTAAAATTTACCGCTTTACCGTCGCAGCGATGGGCTCGCCTACCTGTACCAGTACTAATCGTACGGCAGTCGATAAAATCATTCCCGTTACTATTGTAATTGAACTAATTGCTTCCTACCAGGGGTGTGAACCAACCGAACCGCAATTGCCCGGCCACTATGCTGATCCGGCAAATGGAAGTGGGAAATGGATATATGATTGGGATAATGGCGACACGTTCGTTATTAAATTGAAATCAAACAATGAATTTGTCAAATTGGCATTTTTATACGATAACGCATTTAAACTTGGAGGAATGACGGACAACCCGAATGGGTGGGAGCTGTGCGGCATCTACCAAGAACCTAATATATGTACCGCGGCACCAACTAACCCCGGATGGGGAACGTCGGTGCCTGCAAATACAGCGGTAGTGACCTATAATGGCATGACGTATCGCATTACATTTCCGACGTTCCAAGAGATCTATTATTACAAGGAGTCAAACGAGGATCCCTTCGAGACATTCGAGGTGTATGAGCATATTTGCGAACAATGGCCCGAAGGCCCTGGCAAAGGAGGCGAACCGGAACGTATCCAGACAAGCGGTTTAGCAGGCGAACCGGCACAAATTCGGGCGCAGGCAGTCAGTCCTTTCCGGGAAAATCTTCGCCTGCGTTTTTCCGAGAACCTGCATACGCCGGTTCAGGCACGATTGATTAACATTCAAAACCAAACACACTTGCGTTTACAAATACCTGCCGGGGTGAAAATCGTTGATATTCCAGACACCGGCGAACTGAATCCCGGGCTTTATTTTCTGCAGGTGCTGCACCGCGACGGAAATGTACGCAGTGTGAGTAAGGTTATGGTGGTGAGGTAAACATGGACGAACATGTCGCATGTTTACATTATTTAGGTATTTTCAGGGTATACACTTTCCCTTCTTTGTTCGTCAGTTTTGAGCTGATGAGCCATGGATTGTACACCTTCAGCATGCGGTAAGTAGTGCCGTGTTCAACAGCAAAATCGCCCCAGCTTTCTACCGGACCGTTCACTTCCACGAGATTATATTGGCTCATGGGCGGATATGCCTGGTCTTCTTCTAAATAAAAGCCAAAAGCCCGAGGATTCTTCAGGATCTCTTTGATGGCAATGACCCGGAAAACATACCGGGAAGTTTCCGAGTTGAGGCTCAGGTCGTAATAATTGGTTGCGCGCTGGGTATTGATGTCTTTGGCCAGCCGGGTCCCCCCCATGTTGTAGGCTGCGGCAGACAAGGTCCAGTCGCCGAAGCGTTTTTTATAGCCTTTCAGATAATCTCTTCTCAGCATTTCAAAATATTCAGGTTTATACCCCTGCGCCTCAAGGTCATACTGCCGTATCTCCAGTATTTCGTCTTCTGAGTATCCTTGTTTTCTCAATGCAGGAATATATCCCCGGTCATTCAGGGCAACCCCCATCTGCCACCGGTTGAGGGTATATGAAATCAGGCAGGCGAATTGCTCCAACGCGCTTACCGGATACAACCGCTTTAAATGCGGATATTGATGATGGTCCAGCACGAAGAGATTGTGTCCTTTCTCTTGTAATTCCTTTTCTTTCAGAACGTCCGGCATTTCCACAATAATCACGTTCTTCTTTAAATCGGTAAAGGTCTCATCGGGTTCCCGTGAAAGCACTGCCCCCCACCCTTGTGCTGATATGCGGACATCAAAAGATAACTTTTTAGCGATTTCTATAATCAAACGGCTTTCACCATCGTTGTGAGGACAGATTATGGTTGTATTAGTGTTGTGAATCATTGTTCAACGCTTAAATCTGTGGTATTTTGTCTTTGATCTTTACACTCCATTATGGGGGGAGCGTGGGACGCGCCATACGCTACGCCTGCTTCTCCGTTTCTCTTCCCCTAATAGGTAACGAACGAATACGAAGTCGCTTTTCCTCAAAAACGACAATGCTGTCCTGAATCAAGGCGTCGGTTATATTCTGCTGAAATAACCACACGCTCTTCACGGGTGGCAAACTCAAAGATGACACTGTCATCCGCTGCCTGAATTTCATACTCTTGGACATGTTTTGCATCATGCCCAGCCTGACAGAGACCTTCCGCCACTAAATATGACAATGCATTGTCCACCAGAAATTTCACGTGACATGTACCAGGGGGAGTTCACGTTCGCGCACTGCCTCCGCCGCATATTGCAATGCCTCGCGTATGTCATCGTATTCCAGATCGGGAAAAGCCCTGACGATCTCTTGCTCGGTCATGCCATCGGCGACCATTCCCACAACGGTTGCCACCGGGATGCGCAATCCGCGGATGCAAGGCACACCACCCATCTGGTTCGCGTTAACCGTGATTCTTACAAATTTCATTTGTTTTGTCTCCTATTCATTAAAAATATAATCAGGCAATACAGGCATTGATACGATTTATTATTGATCTTTCTGTAAACACCACAGGGATACCTTATCTTTAAGCCATGATACCATTTTGCAGTTAACCATTCGCCTGAAGCGCGGACAAAAGAAAACAAATAAGAAACCCAAACTAAGAATAATCCCAATGACCTTAAAGGACAGGGCATCTTTTATCTTGCATACATCACATTGTAAAATACCCGTAATCAACCCCAGGATAAGAACAGGAAAGCCCACATACGTAATCATTGCCACTCTGCTATTGGTTTCTGCCTCGATTTTATTTTCCACGTATCCAGCCAGTTCCGATACCTCTTTTTGCACTTCATTATAGAGTTTTTCCAGATTCAGCAATCCCATCCACTGATTATAGATCTCAATACCCTGCTCCTGCGGGGTAACTTCAACGAACCAGTATTTGTTAATAAATTTTATAAATTCACCATGCAGTCTGTCAGATTTTTCCTTTAAATCAGTTGAGAGTTTTCCTACTTCAAAACACAGGGTCAAATCGTCAATATCCTCTGCAAACTTCAGGAGCATCGCCCGCTGAAAGAGGACAATCATTGCCATCTGATAATACATGGATTTCATGTGCTGTTTTAAATATGATGGGGCATCAGTGGAGCAGAGTAACACGAAACTGTACCGGCTCATGCCAAACAATGAGCCGAACTTTGCCCATCTGGCGTAGGTGTGACTTCGTATTAAATCGTATTTCATGGCATCGTTTTCAATATTGGCATAGTTACCGTCAACAAAGATAAAACGGTACCAATCATCGGATATCTCGTATTCGTATCCATCGCAGCATCGATTTTTCAGTTTATATGACACATCATTATCCGAATAGTAAGAAACGATAAACATGCGGTCGTCAATGAAGGGGGTATAGTAGATTTTGCCTTTGTCCATTGACATATTGTGCGTATGTTTCAAGTCAAAGGGAGCAAGAAGTTCTTTGATGATATTACTTAAAAACACAATATCTTTATCTTCGTTTGCCTTAAGATTAATTGGCTCGAAATCTTCGCCTACCAGTTTATTATTGTCTCCACATAAAGAAATCCTGACAGGAAGTAGCCGTGAGTCATATTTTGGCTTACAGGTATTTTCACACGTAAGGGAATTTATAAATTGTATATTCTTTATATTTCCTTTCTTTTCTTCATTTTGTTTTAAGCCACAGGTATTTATATCTCCCAGATGAGGTGGATAGACCCTCCGTACCATATCGTTATATTTGAGCAGGGCATGAAAATCAGTCGTTTTATCATCTTCTCGTTTTTCCGTGGTGATGGTCAGCAGTCCAATCTGATTATCAAAGAGGTGGATATCGATTTCATTGACCTGTGTCTCTATGGTCTGTAGATGGTTATCCGTGTCATAATATTGCACCGTGAGTTTATGAAAATCGGTTCGTTTCAAAAACTCCATCCCCGTATTCCTTTTCTTATTGAAAAGCGCCTTCTGGACGTTGGGATGAAAGTAGTAAAACTCATTGTAGTTATCGACAGAATCAATGGCATAATGTTCTATCACCCAGCCTTTTTTGCTATCTTTATTGCCGTTGCTCAATAGGTGAGCAATCTTATCAGGTTCTAAATCTTTTTTGTCTGCCCTTTCATACTTAAAGGGAAATATAAATATGGTAAAAAAGTCATTATTATTCATAGTATCCTCTATACCTTCAGCGGCGGCGATCTCTTCTCTGTCCCCCGCTGGCGGGGGAACAAGGGGGTGGACTGCTCTGCCTCCTGAGCAAACAATACCATCCTTTCTCTTCCTCCCCCCCTACCCCCTCCCGAGGGGGACAAGGCAGAGTCGCCTCCGGCGGGGAAGTAATTTTCCTGATGATTTCATCTGAAATATCCGTAAAATACACTGGTTTTGGCCCCCACCCCGAATTCTGACAGGGCGCATTTTAACATATTCTCCGCCTTCTTCAAAAGAGGCAATTCCTTATCCCTGAGATTTTTTCTGTGAGCCAGGCGGAAACAGTATTTTACCCCTGCCGGAACAGTCAAAAAATGGAGCGGAAGCGGTGAATACCAATCAGCAGGCGGATTTTTCGCAGGTTCTGAATAATATTCAGAATAATGGGGTGTCATTACATCCAATTCCAGAAATGGTTTGTTGTTGTTTATCAAACAGGGGTATGCGGGGAAGAAGATAATCTCTCCTGCCTGAGCATCTCCTTTTTCAGCACCGAAAATCTCGTTGATACACTCATGTTTTTCTGTTTCAGCGGCATATCTTGCTGCTCCCTTTAAAGAGCTTCCCGGAATGACCGGCAGTCCGCTTGTCCAATCAAACATAAAGCCTATCTCCGTGGGATGTTCATATCCCATGCCAAAGACAAGACGGGACTCTGTGGTCATGGCAAAGGTGATGCCGATTCCTTCCATAAGCCTTTTTCTGATGTCAAAGGCTTGTTTGTATTCGTCTTTTCCTGAAAGTTCAACGAATTTCTTTAAAAAGTCAAATTTAGGTTTTTCATATTTTGTGTTTTCGGCAAACCCCGTAAAATCGTTATTATAGAAATCCGCCCATTTGTAATACTTCAGGGAGAGATTGGGGGTATTATTTGTAATGTTGTCTCTTATATCTTTAGGAAGCGGAAGGTTCATCGGTTCCTCCCGTATCGGTTTTGATACGAAACGCCTGGGCAAAATTCTTCATCCACCCTGCGTATTCAATTGCCTCTCTCTGCATAAATAAATATTCAGAGAGAGGCGCATTCAGGATTTTACTCATCAACCCGGCAGTGTCGCCGGGAGATAAAAGCAGCTTACTGAAGATGCATACTATATCATCATAATCTTTTTTGGCTTTTAGAAAGGCAATGGTCTGCCCGAGCCCATTCTGCTTGATCATTGAAGGCAATCCTTTTAAAAAGTTTGCCAGTCCCTCGGTCATCCTGTTGGTATCGCACAGTTGCTTTATCTCAGGCATTACTTTTTCGCCCCGTTCAACGGATTTGAGTTTTAGCTTATGCCCGGCATCAATGGATTCTCTTTCAGCCATTTTTTTTACCCTCCTTTTTTACGCAATTCGCCCGCGCGGTTAGCGCTCATCCTTACCAGTCCGTAGCCGATTGTCTCGTTCCCTCCGATTTGCAGTACCTGTCCATTTATACCACTTTCTAAGTTTGTTATTGCGGTATTCCCTTTAAATGCGGGCTTCATGATTGTGTAAAAGAGGGCATCGGGAGGCACGACCTCTTCGTACCACAGGTTGTCGCTCTTTTTGGTATCGTTGTCTAAGACATTTCTGGCGATTATCTGTGTGGCAGTGGTAACGAGGGTTTTAAAAACATCATCGGATACAATTATCAGACGGCTTTTTAATATATCCTCTTCAAAAAAATGGTTGACTGTCAGTTTTTTTAGAAGTTCAGGGGCTGTTGTATCTGTCTTTAGTTCAATGGGAAAATCTTCCAGCAATATCCGTTTTTCATTATAGTTGCTATCAAAGGTTAACCCCTTACATACAGAGAGATTTAAGCCAATCTTCTGTGGGGGAATGTCTAATAGAGCCAAATCCTGCTGAAGCCTGTTCAGAACAAACGGGCTGGTAACCAACTTAAAGACACCCTCTGACGAACGGACAGGAAATAGGAGAATCTTTGCATCAGTAAAGATTACCTTACCGGAGCCGCCGGACTCGTCGTTTTCCTTGCCAAATATTTCATTTACATGAGATTTTAAAGTATCGTTGCATTCAAAGAAATATCTAAGACTCCCCTTGATGCCTGATGAATAGACTACCGGATATTCCGTATGCCTTTCCCTTTGTACAGGCAGGTCAATAGCGGCTGCCGAATCCCCTGCCCCTGCGTGCAGTGGCGTCAGGGTATAAAAGGTAAATAGGCATCCCTCTGTGGACATGATTACACCTCCTTAACCAGGACCAATCCCCAGGATAGTATGATTGAATCCCATTGTTGAATAATGCTCATATAAAATCTTTTTATTATCAAAATCCTCAACAAATGTCTTGATGTCATTTTCGCTGCCATTTATTATTTTGAACAAATAGACCGCTCCGGCAGGTACTGCATTTATCGTTGATTTTAGTTTGACATCACCCTGTCTAAGCGATGTGGTATTTTTGGCATAACTGTACCCGCTGATTTTCACCGGCGCCCCATTGAAGGCAAACAAGAGTTCAAACTCAATGTTATGGGATTTGACGATAAGCTTCTTGCCATTAACCGTGTAATCAAAGGGAAACCAGCCATTTTTAAAGACGCCGGGCTGTAGGAGAATCAATCTAAAGGTCTTTGTCTTTAAAATCCCCTCTATCAATTTAGTTCGTGAAGCCTTTAATTTCCCTTCAAGTAAGTTATTGCTCTTAATGTCTTGAACATAGACAAGGTGGGATTCACTCCCAAGTTTTAATGTCCCGTTTTTAATATCTTTGCTTACATTAAAATAAAAACCGATGTTACTCTTGGGGCGATTGTAGGGAGTTACATAAAACCTACCTTCCTGCACTCCCCTGTTGTTTTTAGCCTTTATTTTTTCAAAATCCAACCCTATCCCTGCACGGTCTTCTGTAACAACGATATTTTTTTCGCTGACGGGTATATCCTCTAATGAGGTTCGGTATTTTAATAATTCGTCAAGGGATATAAGATCAGGCGGATAGAGGTTATCCAGTTTTCCGGGTGGAAAATCGGGACAGGAGAGATTAAATTCCAGGTCGCCCTCAAGTATGTTATCCTCTTTAAGGAAACCAAGCACTGAATAATAATAGGTGTCTTCACATTTTCTTTTAAGAATGTCTGCTGGGGTTTTAAAGTAAAAGGTATTTATCTTGTTGTCCATCAGATATGGACCTGTAATATCAACCTTTAATTCCGTATCATTTCCAACCTCTTCTTCTGCTTTTGGTGCGTTCCCTAAAGCATCTATAAGGTCTTTATCAAAAAGTATTTTAGTCCTTACAAATCCCTGAAATGTAGAAGGATAGGGAGGAAAAATTCCTTCTGAATACCACTCCCCGAAATGGAAGGACTTATTCCCCCTGAAGAACAGGACGTCGCAGGGTCTGACAAAATAATCTGGCATATTATTTATCCCCTATCAAAAATCGGGCAAATAAAAGGGCGTTTATCATGGTATCAATATCTACCTCCCCAAATTTCATTAAAAGCTCTACCATTTTTGCTATTTCATCATCAGTTTTCCTGGCTCTCCGCGTTCCGGCGAGTATTGTGTAAAGATAATTCTCTTTGTATGTGTTATCTGTTATTGATTTCAGTATATCCTCCGATTCTCTAATTCGATAGGGTGTTGTTCGTGAAATAGCGGAAGTCAGTAAACACTTTTTCAGTTCTCTTAAGTCCCCAATGAGTTTATTGGGAAAGGCAAAGTTGAATACCTCTGTGTGTCCTTTGATTAAAGAGATGGCGGTTGCATTTTTCCCTTTATATTCTTTTGCCTTAGTTAGCATTTTATTAGCAGAGAGTATGGCCTGTGATAATGGATGCTTATGGTAGCAAACAATGACCCCGGCAGATAAGGTAAATTTTTCCGCCATTGATTTGGTCAGTTCATTTTTAGCAAAATAGCAGTTATAGAGATTATTCAACTCCTCTATGCACTCGAGGAGATATTCAGGGTGGATGACGAAGTTTATGTCCTCACCCCCTGCAAAGATAAGCTGTCCGTGATTGTTCGAGACAATGTTATCAACAACATTTGAAAAATCTGATATTATCTTTGAGACATCTTTTATATAACCCGGGAATTTATCGCAGTTTGCCTTTAAAATATCTCCCATATTATCGCCGTCCATATAGACAATGCTGTAGAAAGGGCGGTCAAGCCACTTTAATTTTGTCTCTTCCGGATATTTTTCACCTATCTTCTTTTTCCACTCACTAAACTTCTCGCTAAACTTCTGCTTGAGAATCGGGTCGTAAAAAAATCTACCCTCTGAGTCTTTCTCTTCTGATGCCTGCTCACATGCCTTGATTAGCGCTTTGTATGTCATTTTGATTTCATTATCTGCCGTATTCATACATTCTTTGATTGGACTTAATGCAATATCAGAAGTAGATTTATAATGAGGTTCTTTAATTTCCACATTGAAACCAGAGAAAATTGACTTTACTGCCTCTGGCAGGAATCTCTTTAAGAGACAGACACGGCATATATGTTCTTCATTGTAAAGACCGGCATCTTTGTCCACGGGTATCGAATATATCCTTTTCCTGTCTCCGCATAGACTGCATTTATGCCATTTTGCAATACTGTTGTTGCCAGTAATTTGATTGAATGGTCTTACAGTATAACGCATCCTGATTTTACGCTCCGCCTCAACAAATTCCTCAAAGGTTAGTTGGATATCTTTAATCTCGTGAATAATATAAAAGAAATTAAAGAAATCTTTTACTTCACCATGTTCGAAAGCACCTACAAGTTTTCCTTTTTGCCCTGCCATTGATTCTACATTTGAAGCGATGGTCTTAATTACATTTTCAATAATTGTTTTTAATCCATTTTCTATAGTACTCTTGTGACTATCTGTAAAGGTTGCATAAATCTGGTCTGGAACACTTCCGCAGGTGATAGTCCCGCTCCGTAAATACATAGGGTTATTATCAAGATAAGGGAGAAATATATTTCCACCATTATTCTTAATGTCCCTTGCAACCTCAGACATAAAATAGGAGAAAAGGAAAGATGCACCCCAGAAATCAACCGTCTTCCTGCTATGCCTGACAAAGTCGTAGATAGGACCTATTTCGCAGATGAGGAGGTAGTTTTGGGTAGAGGTGTTAGTTATTTCCATGTCTTTTCCTTACCATTGTTTTTCTTTAATTCATTCCAGAAGGTATCAAGAATTTTGCCTGTCGGTTTACTGTAACCAATTCCATAGTTATCTTTAATTAGTTCTTTATCTTCAAGCAATGGTGAATCGAGCCTGATGTAAAGGGGGTGGAAATTTTCCCCTATCTGAACAATCCTGATATATATCGGAGATGCGCTTCTGTCGTGTTTTTCACCATCAAAGGTTGTATTGGGTGGTTCCATTTTTGCTGTTTTTCTATCTATTATGGGTTTACCACTCTTATTCTTTTTTGGGACTTTACCTAAAGAGTTGTTGTATCTAAAGGACAATGGCAGACCAAATGCAACACGTTCAGGAGAATCACTTATTTTACACGGAGTAATTTTTGAACCTTTCTTAATTGATGCTGGTTCATGTAATGCAAGATGCTCCATTACTCTGTAATAATCACTTGATTTATCATTTAATTTCCACCGTTGTCTGAATTTCTGTAACACAAGACCCGCTTCATCCAAAGCTTCTTGCCATTTCTTTTTTCCGTCTTCGAATAAAAAGAACTTCGTATTTCCATCAAAAACACTATGGTTTACCGTGTTTGACTTAGGAAACCATTCCTTCAAAACATTCAATCCGTCATTAAATGTTTTCCACCAGTTATCTCCGGATTGAACACCATGGGCAATCCTCAACAT
>JABWAQ010000102.1 GCA_013360945.1 Candidatus Brocadia sp. | reverse complement strand
TTATTGAAAAGAGGGTTGATTAACGTTAATACGATAGGATATGTATATTAAGCAGAGAACGGGCGATCGGATCAGGTCTTTCTTTTTGATGTAACGAGTATCGTAGGTGGAGCAGAAATGATTTGAATTGTCGAGTTTCGCTTCATTCAAATCCAACCTGCGCAATTGAAACACACCCTTTATAACCCCTCTCAAGAGGGGAATAAACCTGTCCTCGACTCTGCTGCGGGAAAAGTCCCTCCGGAGAGGGGTGCAGGGGTGGGTAAATTTCATATCATAAATCTTTTTGAAAGGTGGGTTACCATGAGTGCAATTAAGAAAGTCGTAAATATTGCCAAAAAGAAGTTAGGCCGCAGTGTGAATGAGGCGAAGGATTGGATAAGACAGGAAATCAAAAAGCTTACGGAGGGCGAAATCACGCTAACGGAAGGTTTTATTAATGACTGCATCAGTGAATTCACGCAAAACCACGCGGTCGAATTGCACGATGGGCGCCTTGTTTATAAGGCAACAGACCTCGTGCCGATAGCAAATAAGATCAAGATCACCTGCACGTATGATTCGTGCGATTTTCGCAACGATACGAAGGCGGTAATCATCAAACTCATAGACCTCAAGCCATTCTACCTGAAACCGGCATTACTTGCGCTCCCCATAAAATATCCATTTATAAAAATCTCAAAGGATGCCGATGACACAAGACTGGTCACCTGCCACCTGAACGAAATACCTTCACTCAAAAACAATAAAGTACTAAACAGCCCGTTCCTGAAATATCTCACCATACAGTACCTGAAATGCGAGGAGGGCAAGGTCACGGTTAAACTGAAGCTGGCAGGAACATTGGGAGACATCATCAATGATGTTGGAGCGATTGTATCAAAAAAGGGCGTATCAATGGAACCAGGTCTTTCTTTTTGATTCTTCGGCTAAGGAAAGCAGGAGAGGCAGGAAAAAACGACAGGGGTTATATTTCCTGATCTTCCTGCCTTCCTCAGATGTTCCATGATAATTTATCCATTTAACCAATTTCATACGAAGGAATATAAAAATGGCAGAAAATATTGATCTGGAATTTGCAGAAGAGACGGAAAGAATAATTTCATCAGCAATAGAAGTTCACAAGGTTCTGGGTCCTGGCTTTCTTGAAACTATTTACGAAAATGCGCTTTCATTAGAGTTTGAGTTCCGTAGCATTCCTTACAAAAGGCAATGGGAGACGTCCGTATTTTACAACGGAAAAGAAGTAGGTAAACATCGGTTGGATATGTTTGTCTTTGAGAAATTTGTGGTTGAACTAAAGGCCGTAAAGGAAATAACAAATGAACATTTTGCAATTGTACGTTCCTATTTAAGAGCAGTAAACCAAAGACACGGTTTGATATTAAATTTCGCTAAGCCAACCTTGGAGATAAAGAGGGTAATTTACACGGAACAATATAGCTGAGGAAAACAGGAACGGCAGGAAAGAGAAAATTGATAGGGACATATTGCTATACGCCCTTACATTTCCTGATCTTTCTATCTCTTAAGCCCCTGTATAAAAGAGAATTTTTTTCTGAATTTCCTGCTTTCCTCAGATGCTAAGGAAGGCAGGAAGCAAAGAAACAAGTTCTTATAATATATTCCTGTAATTCCTGCTTTCTTCAGATGCAATAAAAATTATTTTTACTTTTTCAATGAAAGGGGTTAAATATGGCGGCTCGTGATTGTGATGTGTGTGGCGGTCGTGGATATGTGAATGAAGTATGTCCATCCTGTAATGGCAGTCTTTCCAATATGTCGATGATGAGGGACGTCCTGATGATTGTCCAACATGTGGAAATGATGGATATATAGAAAAAGTTTGTATTAGTTGTGGAGGTTCTGGTGAAATCGAAGATGATGGAGATGAAGAAGATTAAATGGATATCCCCACAAAATGCGCCTTGGGCGTTTTAGAAAAATTAAAACTGCATTTTTTGATGCGTTTTTAAACAGTAACAACCATCAACATTATGATTATGAAAGGAGAGGCAAGTGAATATTACTAAGGCAAAAGAACAACTGCTATCAATTTCAGAAAGGCATGAACTCCTGGATGTAAAGAAAAGAATATCAGACATCAAATCAGAAGACATTCAGGTTAACGTTGCTTTTCTTGGTGAATTTAAATCTGGTAAGACAACCATAGTCAATGCATTGCTTGGCAAGAAAATTTTGCCGATGTTTGCCACACCTACTACGGCAGTAATTACAGAAATTTCTAAAGGGACAGAAGATAAATTTTACGTAATCAAAAAAGATACAGATGAAAATGAATTGAAACAGGAAATTTCAATAGGTCAACTTGCTGATGCAGTAACAAATGTCGATATAAACAAAAAGGTACTTGTCCAATTAAAAGATATTGCATTCTTAGATGAAAAACTTCTCATTATTGATACACCTGGCGTTTCTTCTATTGAGAAGTCCCACGATGACGTCACCTTTGGTTATTTGCCTATGGTAGATGTTGCATTCTTCGTTATGAATATAAACATTGGTTCGCCAACTAAGTCTTTATTGGACTTCCTCAAGCAATATCCAAAAGAGACGCTTTCAAAATTCTATTTTATTCTCAATCATACTGATACAAAAAATCAAGAAGATGTCGAAAGAATTAAAAACACCTTTTATAGTACTTTGTGTAAAGTTACCGACACTCCAAGAATTATCCTGGCCACCGCGCAGAAGGCGCTTAATATTAGGTTAGGAACAGATACGGATGATATTGAATCAACCGGGCTTACCGAAATTGAAAGGATTATCAAAGACGAAATCCCCCAGTTTAAAACTGAAATTGAAGGCAAGAAGATTATGGCGTTGTACAAATCAGAAGCAAAGAAATTAATTGCACTGCTGGAGACAAAACTGAATTCACTGAAATGGGACAATGATGAGTTTAATGAGAATATAAGTAAACTTAAATCTGAGATCGAAGATATAGAAAAGGATTTAAAGAACTTTAATGAAAAATTTGGGAATATAAAAGAAAATTGTTTGAGACAAATACAATCGATTATTGATAATTATAGCAAAACCATTAATATTCAAATAACAAAGGAACAACCTATCGATGACCTTGTTTATTCCATGTTACAGGATATTAACCAGACGCTGGATAATAATTTTAAGCAAATTAAAAACATCTCTATCACATCACAAAATAATGACATATCTAAAATCATTCAAGTATCACTAGAAAATGAAGTTTCACAAATTAAAGACATTGCTGATCTTATAACAGATATTGCCACTTTTATACCATTTATATTCATGGGTGGAGGAGGTGTTACTATTGGTGAAATTGCATCTGGAACTGGTGCCGTAACAGCACAAAAGGCTGCAAGAGTTGGTAATGCCGTATCTAAAGGAACTTCTGTTATACAAAAAGCTGGAACATCCTCCAACATATTAAAGGCGCTAGGAACCTTTGGGAAAATGGCTAAAGGAATTAATCCATTTGAAAAGATTAAGACGGTTGTTTTACCCATAATAATAAAGTCTAAAACGCAAAATAAGTTAAGTTCTATGCTGATAGCTAAATTAGAGATTATTTTTTCAGAAGTTGAATTAATACTCAACGAACAAATTGAAAATAGCTATGTAAAACCACTCAAAGAGAAGGAATCGCTTATTGAGAATGAACGCAAGAAAAGAGATGACAGAAATAGAAACATTGATAATCTTAGAAAAACAATAAAAGAAAATATTGAATTACTTCAAGGTCTGGCATAGGAGGGGTTATAAATGGAAAATCCGACTGAAAGGATTGAACACCGTTTAAACAAACTCAAATCAATAAAATCGGTCTATGAATTGATCTATGATACATACAAATACATTGGTAATGATAAAACAGAGCAGACTAACGACTGGGTTCAATTATTTAGCAATAATTTATATGATTTTTATAATAAACACCAAAAAATTACGAAGGGAGAAGAACCTTTAACAATTGGAATTGTAGGCACTTTTAAAACTGGGAAATCGACGTTAATTAATAGTCTTATTGGAGAAAAATTGATGGGTGTGGATGGGCGTCCAGCTACGTTTTGCATATCTATACTCAAATACGGTGACGTGCCTAAGTTTATAGCCGTTTATAAAGACGGAACCAATAAATCGTTGTTAAGGAAAGAATACATTGAACTAAGCACTCGTCAATCAGATCAAGACATCGAGGTTGGTTGCATCGAAAATAACCATAGGCCTATTATCGAGGTATATCACCCGTCTGAGATATTACGTCAATACAATATAATTGATACCCCTGGCTTTTCGTCATTGTCAAAGTCGGATGATGAGATAACCAGAAACTGGATTGGGAAGGTTGACCTTCTTTTATGGGTATTCGATGGATTTAAAGGCTCAATTGATCGTGAAGAACTAAAGTTACTTAAGTCTTTAAAAGAACGGGAAATAGTTGCCGTTGTAAACAGATTGGATTTAAAAGATTCGCATGATAAAAGGAAAAAGGTTGTTGACTACATTTCTAATCTATATCCGTTTAAAGCGGTACTTTGGTATGCTGCACAACCGATACTTGACTATACATTACAATTGGCTGAAAGAAGATATGTCTTTGAAGGCATACAAAAGAAGGCATTAAATTACGTAGATACTGGTAAAGAGGTTGAAATTCATTATAAGGAACATAAATTTTCCCTTATAGACAGGAAAAGCATGAAAGAAATAGATGCGTACGCACTACCACACTTAAACGGAACAGAATTTATTGATTACTTCAATGGACTTAAAGCCTACTTAGAAGAATTAAAAAAAAAGATTAATAAATTAAAACTAGAAAAGCTGGAAAATGATTCCGATTCCTATTTTTGCCAACAATTAAGGGGACTCGAACAGGTAAAAGATGATTTATTAAAAGAACTGGAAAAGAATGAAAAGATACTTCATGAGAAGAAAAAAAGGATAGAGAATTTCAAGTGTGATATTCAAGAGAATATAAAAGTTAAGTATAAAAATATTGAAGAGTGTATTGTTCAAAGTATGAAGAATTCGCTCTTTAGTTATAAAGATGACCCTGGTTTTTGGAGTTCTTATAGCATTACGTTGAAAAATATGGAAATAAGTGAATTAGAAAGTATTTTAAGGAAACAATTAGAACCTTTTCTGCGAGAAATAGAGCGTGATTATCTCGATTTTATACAAAGAAATGAGTTAAATGAAAACGATAATACTCAAGGGATAAAAGATTTAAAAAGTATTTTGGAAGGATTAAGTGATACATATATTGGACATTCTTGCTATGCTTTGGTTGGAATAATAACGATGTGGCAAGACTTTAAAACAGGCAATAAAAAATTGTATGAACAATGGAAAAAAATTGTAGAGGAATCTATACGATGTGCTATTTGTGCTATTGATGAAGGGCTGTTTTGTGTAATTATTACAGGAACATATGATTCCATACTAGATGAACTTATCTCCAGCATAGAGAAGAAATATCATGAATATAATGCTAAAATTAAGAGTTGCATTGATTCAATTGCAAACATAAATTAATTGATCGTGAATTTCTGTATTTTGGAGGGTGGCATGGGCAAACTCGTTTTGTCCGTGCATAACTCAACAACTTTACCAAGTACATATTTTGAGGAATTACTACATGGAAAATAAAAATATCATTACCAAATATGTTCAACAAAAAGAAAATCTCCTTAAAACCTACGACGACCTTATAAAGTACAACTTTGTGCCCTGCAAACAGGATAATACTGAAATAACAGAAGGCAGTATAAGAGAATTGCAAAACAATCTCGAAAAAGAAGAGTTTATTATAACCGTCTGTGGTCAGATTAAGGCAGGAAAGTCTACCCTGCTTAATTACCTCTTATTTAATAGTGAAAGCATCCTGCCGGTTGATGATACGCCACATACGGCAAAGTTAACGATAATACAATACGGCAAGGAAAACGGCGCAAAGGTATGTTTCTATACAAAAGACGAATGGAAGGAGTTAAAGGAAAAAAAGATAGTCGATGAAGAAACGGGGAAGGAGAGAAGTTATTATGAAGAATATTTAAAAAACGATATAGACCGCGTTGCGTATGAAGGCATATACGGCGAAGAGTTTATTCGGGAAGCATCCTATTGCCATGAGGAAAGGGATTTGAAGCAATTGGGGAAATATGTCTCCAAAGATGGGGTGTACACGCCTTTCGTCAAGCAGGTTGAGGTTACCATAAACAATGAGTTTATAAAAGACGTGAAAATTGTTGATACGCCTGGTTTGAATGACCCGAACGAATTCCGTTCACGCATTACCCACGATTGGATTATGAACTCAAACGCTGTAATATTCTTAATTTATACAGGACAACCATTAAGCAGTACGGATTTAGATTTTATTGATAAACACCTTTCCCCAATTTCGTCCAAAAAGATTGTCTTTGCAACCACAAAGATAGATTCACAGCCTGATTACAAAAGGGTAATTGATTATATCGATAGAAACCTGCGAAGTCATCCCGCATTAAAACGAAGACATTTGTTAGAAGGGCAGGAAGTATACCCAATTTCAACACTGGCAGCGGTAATAGCCCATAAGATTGCGAATAATAAGCCGTTTACAGAGGGTGAAAAATATCAGCATGAAAGAATAAAAGAAAAAATGCCTGAGATTATAGAAAAAGGCGGGTACATGGATGATTTCATAAAAGGTATTGAACAACATATTATGAAGGATAAAGGAAATTCCATTATAGAATCTCATAAAAGAAAAATACAATCTATCTGTGAAGCAAAGATAAATGAGGTTAGGCTAAAAATTGATGGGTGTATAGATGAAAAGAAAAATCTGGAACTCTCGCATCAGGGAAAGAAGGAGAAGATAAAGAAAACACTAGATATCTCAAATGAAGTTGAAAAATTTGGAAATGAGTTTAAAAGAAAAATTAGAGACTTCGCAACAGAAGAAGCAAATAATAAATTTGTTAGCTTCCTTGATAGTTACTGTAGCGAAATTGGGAATGAAATTGATAAGTGGGTTAAAGAGGAAACAGTTGACCGTGTTATTGAACACACAATTTATACGGTAAAGGAATTAATAGACAAAAAAGTGGCAGGAAGAATTAATAGCATATTAGATAATAAATTCCAAGGTGAATTAAATGAAATATTAAAATCATATACAGAAAATATAAAAAATTTAACTGGTGATTTATTCAGTTGTTATATTGGTTTCATATTCAAACCGGTTATATCCCTGGAAGACATTAATAACAATATTGAAGGAAGCATTGCCAAATTAAATTCTGAAAATTTAAAGGCACTGAAGCAAAAAACCCTTAAAATTTTTCCTGACAATGAAGGTTCAAGAAATAAAATGTCAAGTTTCGCAAAGGAAACGGTGAATAACATTACAAAAGGTATAAAACAACAGATTCTGCCCATAATAGACAAAGATATAAAAGAATATTGCGATAAATTTACCGATAATATTACGGACACAGTAAATGAATATTATAACCGTATAAAAGAATGTAATATTGAAATAATAGACATAGAAAAGAGAAAAATTGAAATAGATAAAGAGATTACTCATCTGAAAAATTCTTTAAATAATTATGAAAAATACTTCGAAAAGTTGTGCAAGTAATGAAAGGATATTAGAAATGCAGAATTATATGTCGTATATTTTCGACGGTAGCACACTCGGGAATGGAACACTTACAACAACACATAAGCCACCGATTACTTCTTCACCAATTATATACATAATCATTATCATCACCATTGCAATTATATGTTACTGTGTTTACAGATACATAAAAAACCCACCAGTGATTAAAGGAAAACCTGAATATCCAATAAATAGAAATGATCTCAAAAAGAAAGTTGATGATTATTTTGAAAGTTTCAAAAACGATAGGAAGGATTACAAATTATATAGTTTCTATAGGATTCAATTCGAATTGCCAGACTATGACAAAAAATATAAAAAGAAAGTTGGATATATAAGCTCTCTCTATAGTCTTGGATTTAAGGAACATGAACTTGAGCATGGCAAACAAATGTTAAGAGAAAAGGTAGCATTTTTGACGGGTATGAGAGCTAACAATTTAACCGAGGGTAATTGTATTGTTTTTTTGCTTGATTACTACGAAGAATTTGCAAAACAGGAGGCCTTAAGACAAATAAAAGCACAAGTTAAAAATGAAGATATGGAAAAGTTTAACAGATATCGTCGGGAAACTGAGGAAAGGATAAATAAATTAATCAACGGTTTAAGATCGAGTCTTGATTAGTGATGATTAAGACGTTGGTTTCTATGCTAAGCCCAACGATTATATTTGGGGGAAAGGTGGATTCGCGCTTGTTTAATCTACCCTACCGCAAAACCGCATAAATAAAATGGAAATTCTGTATAATAAAGTTAACCAGATGGAGACGTTGAAAAACCTATGTCAAATTCCCTATATTTTAGAAAAGACTCTGCTGGATTGAGCTGTAGCAGAATTCCTAATAATAAGTATTTGAAAGAATACGCCTTAATGAACAGGAGAATCAATCTAAAAAAAGACTTAAAATGGAATGAAGACCGTAATCCTCAAAATTTTCAACATTTCCTGAGGAAAGCTGATATGTGGAATGATTTTCCTGTAATTGGGCTTACGCTGGTTGGTGCAGAAATAAAGAAAAGTAGAAATGATCAGCGTATTGATTTGCTATATTTACGACAGGACGGCGCCCTTATTCCATGTGAATTAAAGTTAGGTGGAAATAGCAAAGATTACCACGGACAATTGATACGCTATATAGCTGACATTCATTACCAAAATCCCTTTGATCTTTTAAAGGACAGCCGTAATAAATTCGTTAATTGGCTTGACGACCCCATTGCACAAAGAATTCACACAAAAAAGTTCAATGACTTCATGCTTGATAATAGAATAGACGAGAAGCATATTAGAATTTTACCGAAAAGCGGGATTTTGATGGATGAAGAATTTCAGCCATATTTATTTAAGGCTGTCAGATATTTAAATGAAGTGTGTGGTCTTTCGATTAAAATGATTCAGATTAAGGCTTATGTTGAAGAATCCTGGTCTCAAGATGACATCTCTTATTTGTTTCGAGTTAATTTTGAGAAAATTAAGGATTGAAATCTTTCTCAATATAACCATCACATTAAATTATAGTAATAGTATTCCTGCTAACCCTTTGTTTGTTAACTATGAAGGAGGTTAATTATCCATGATATCTGATGATGAGAATAAACGTTATTTTGATGAAGCAGCTAACAATTTAGATTTGTGGATACTGAGAGCTAATGATTTATTTTTAGCAAGTTGTGTTCTCATGGAGAGAATTGATTATGAGGAATTTTCAAAGCCATCTTTTTTTGATAGAAATCCAGAGATTTACAGTATTTTATTTCCTGCTATTATGCTTAGAGCATTTTCTGTTGAATGCTTTCTAAAAGCGTTATGGATTAGCAAAGGCAACAAGGTTTCAACTGATGGCACATATAAAATAGATACCTTGAAAAAAGAAAATCATGATTTGGTTGCTATCAGTTCAGCTGTAGGATTTACACTCTGCCAAAACCAAAAAGAAGTGTTACATAAATTATCGAAATTCGGACAAAGTTTTGGTCGTTATCCGATAGCTCGCAGATGGCATGATCAGAGACTACAAAATGACGAGGGCGGTATCCCCCATGTTCTTAATTGGGATAAGAACGATACCTTTGTAGTTGATGAGTTGATAGAGAGAATAAAAAAAGAAATTTATAGCAGAAAAGAGTCGTAAAATAAGGGGAGCAACTGGGTCAGGTCTTTCTTTTTAATGTAACGAGTTTCGCAGATTGGGCAGGAATAATTTGAGTCGTTGGGTTTCGCTTCATTCAAATCCAACCTGCGCAATTGAAACACACCCCTTAACCCCTCTCAAGAGGGGAATAAACCAGTCCTCTACTTCGGTTGG
>JABWAQ010000101.1 GCA_013360945.1 Candidatus Brocadia sp. | reverse complement strand
CGATTTGATGTCTATCCTGCGGGAGAGCCTGAAGCGGGCCAGGCAAAGGGCGTCATAAAGATTAGGGAAATATTCCAAATTGAGGGTTCAGGTTATAAATGTGAAATAGTAAAAATTCTTAAGTCCTTGACATTAAGCTGGTTTCCTGTTTTACCTTGAAAATTAAGGTGTTGTAGGCGTTATATCAATTCTACTCATTTCAATTAATTCTATCCTTTTGGGTTAATTTTAGCACAAAATTAGTACAAATTATGACATAAGAATTTACTAAAATACCAATTCTTGTATAATGGATAACATGGAACATTGAAAGATTCGACTCCATTCTTTTCCCACGAAAAACCGAAAAAAACTTGTATTCTTCTTCACTTTTGTAATAATATTCTTTTAAAGAAAAGTAATTCCCTACCATCTCTCCATTAGATGTGCTTTGTAATGGAACAAGAGAATCTTATGCTGATCCTATAAGACGACATGATAAAAGATGCAAAGATACATAAACGTGGTGTCTGAAGTGCTTATCATTGTAGTACTTGCCATATCAAAGACATGTTATATGTATAGTAATGTTAAAACAAAGTGTCGCTTTTATTGTGTCTGGAAACACTGCATTTACTGTTAAAACCAACTATGCTATGTGATATTTTGTTTTGAGATCACTATACAATAAATCTGTATTTCACAATATTATGCGGATTAATCTAATTAGCATTATGCGATATAGAATGTAATACTCTGAAGGCAATAGAATTAGGATAGAAATATGGCTTCCATAAATGGAGATTGGTTTCACTCAAGAAGTAGCTCAAATCTCGACGAGTTGTTGACTGTAAGAACTTTGGTTCTTGAAAGTCAGAAACTTGAATACATAGGGTTTGGTTGGTCAGGTGGCAGACATAGCAACCAAAAGATGTATCAGTTTGCAGCAGTGGCAAATATTAAGCCCTCAACAATGCAAACAAAAATCCGTGCAATGGTTCGCTATGGATTTATCAGAGATGGGAATACTTGTCCATTGATTTGGACACGGATGGGTAGTTTGTGGAATGATCTTTATTCAGTAGGAAATCTTACAGCAGCAAGACAGATTTATGAATTAACACTTACTATTTCACTTGCTATTTACTCTTTCAATGATACACAAGCACAATTCAGCAATAACCCTGCAAACGGTGATATGCCATTGAGATTTTTGTTCAACAATCTTGATAACAACAATGCGATCTCATTGCAAGCATTAAAAGCACTTGTTGATGGTAATACTACAAGAGTAGGAACCAACACATCATATTGGGAGAGAGATTTAATAAATTCAGGACTTTTTCAAAAGGAAAACGGAAATTTATTTTACACTGGCAAATACACAGCTTTCGTAAATGAAATCAGAAATTTTGTTCCAAGTCCGTTACTCACTGACGCAGATTGGAATGCAATAAGAGAAAATCCCTTGATTGAAATTTCACCTTTTAGAAATTCAATCAGAGAAATATTTGAAGGCATAACACAAGAACAAAATATTGAAGAACAAATTACGGATGGAATTTTTACAGCGCCGATTATTGATGTAATTTCAGAACAAGAAGAGATTGCAATTCCCGAAGTAGATATTTTGAGTAACGATTTGCGTTTTGCTAACAGTACAAGAAGGGTGAGGAATGCGACATGGTCAATCAGAATAAAAAAGAAATACAATAACACCTGCTCCGTTCCAAACTGCGATGTAACAGGACATATTTTTGTTGAAGCAGCACACATCAAGCCTGATAATGTTGCAGAAAAAGGAACTCCACACAGGGCACATATTTTAAACGGCCTTTGCCTTTGCAGACATTGTCACATTGCATTTGATAAAGGATATTTTTCTTTAACAGACGATCACCGAATAATTACATCAACAAAGTTTTCTGATATAGCTGACCAAAATTTGAAAACAGTAATTCTTTCAAGTGTTAACAGTACTATAAAGAATAGAGTTGATAATAGGTTTCCATTGCCAGAGTTTATTCAGTATCACAGAGCAAACAAATTCAAGAACTGAAATTAAATGCCTACAACAGAAATAGCATATAAAACATATTTTGATGAATTTGAAGTTAAGAGTTTAGTTTTAGAACCTACTATAAATTACAGTTTATTTAAAACAGAAATTAAGGATAAACAAGCCAAACAGTTAAAAGTTTTTAGTAAACTCGAAACTGGATTACCAATGTTTAGCGGTACTTCCTTCGGCAGTCAGGTACATTTTCAAAACGCATATCAAACCCCAGTTCAAAGATGGTTCCCTTATCGCGAGGGTTATTCGACCATGTTAGTCAATGCTTTCATTAAAGAATTAAAAATTACAGGAAATGTTTTCGATCCGTTTTCAGGAAGCGGAACGACTTTGTTAGCCTCGCGAATAAACAATCTTAGTTCATTTGGTATAGATGCAAATCCTATTTCAGTTTTAGTTGCAACAGTTAAAAACGAGCAATACAATAAAAGCGATATTGAAAACATCTTACTTGAAATAGAGAGAATAAAATCATTTGCAAAGTCAAACGAAAAATATCAAACATTATTTGATCTTGCAGATAAAGTTTTCAATCAAGAAGTTCTTCAGTCAATGCTTCAATTTAAAGAGCACATTAAAGAAATTGAAAACGAAAAAACAAGAAACCTCTTTTTTGTTGGTTGGCTTTCAATTATTGAAGATGTTTCAAACATCAAGAAAGAAGGAAATGGAATCAAATACAAAAATAGAAAAAGAACTCCGACTGGTTACACTAACATTAACAAAGATGTTTGGGAAAAACAAACTTTTCCTGATAACAAATTCGATTTCGTAAAAACTAAACTTTTAAAACATCTTGAGAAAATTATATTTGATATAGAAAGTAATTATGGTAACTGCGAAAAGAAGCCAACCATCTTTAAAGGAAGTTGTTTAAATTTTGATAAATTTTTTTTAGATGAAATTCAATTTACATTTTTTTCACCGCCATATTGCAATTGCTTTGATTACTTTGAAATCCATAAAGTAGAATTGTGGTTAGGTGATTTTGTTACTAACAAAGAAGAATTTCGTTTGCTTCGCAATACTGGTTTTCGCTCAAACACAAATTCTTTAAATAACAAACCGATTATTTACAAAAATGAAAATCTTGAAAACCTTATTTTATTATTTAATAGTGAGAAACTTTGGAACAGCAAAATACCAAATGTTGTAAGAGGTTATTTTGACGATACATACACTCTTCTAAATAAATTATATCGGCAAACAACACAGGGCGGCTATGTTGGAATTGTCGTCGGAAACTCTGCATATTCAGGCGTGATTATCCCTACTGATATTTTGATAGCCGAAATCGCAAAAAAAATTGGTTTTAAAGTGAAAAGTATTTTTGTAACAAGACATTTAACAACCAGTTCCCAACAAAAGCAAGAGTTAGAATTTCTAAAAAATTACTTAAGAGAAAGTATTGTATTACTTAAAAAATGATTAACACACTTGAATATTTATTTGTAAAAGAAGTTATCCCGACAGAAATTGAACAAGATGTAATCTTAAATATTAGTACAAGAAATGTAAATACGCATACCCATAGCTTCCATAAATATCCCGCAAAGTTTATTCCTCATATTCCGAAGTGGGCTATTGAAAAATATTTGAACGGTAAAAAGAACAAAAATATTCTTGACCCTTTTTGTGGTTCGGGAACAACTTTAGTTGAAGGAATTTTAGCAGGGCACAATGTAATTGGAGTAGACATTGATCCTCTTTCAGCTTTAATATCAAAAGTAAAAACTACAATGGTTGATGTTACAGAACTAAATAAAATATCAACGTGGCTAAATAAAGAAATAAAGAAAAATAAGACTGGTAATTTCAAGCCTGACTGTGAAACTATTGAACATTGGTTCACAAAAGAAGCAATCGAAAAACTATCAATCATTAGGACATTGATAAATCAAATTCCTGAGAAATTTGGAAACACAAAAAAAATAAAAGATATTCAAGACCTACTGGTGATTTGTTTTTCATCAATCATTAGACGAGTTTCAAATGCAGACAATGAATCACAGAAAACATATGTTTCTCACACAAACGTCAAAGTTCCAGAAGAAGTGAATACTCTATTTTTTTCTCAATTTGATTTATTTATTGATAGAATATCCAAATTTTCAAAAGTTATCGATCCAAAATTGACAAGTAGAATCATTTGTTCCTCAAGTGCTCAATTGTTAGGAAAAAAACTTAAAGGGCAAAATATTGATTTGGCAATTACTTCGCCGCCTTATATCAAAGCAATTGACTATATCTATAATCAAATGGTGGAGTTGTTTTGGGTTGGTGATTTATTTAATATGCAGACACAGACGAAGCAGAACAGAAAGAAGATTGAATATATCGGGAATAAACAAATACAAAAAATAGAGTTCAATAATTATACTCCTTATAACACAATTTTAAACATTGATAGGCTAGACGAAAAACTTCAGCAGGTTTACGACATTGATAAAAAGAACGGACATAAACATTCTTATGTAACCTTCAAATATTTTGCAGAGATGGAAAAACATTTTTCTGAAATGGCAAATTGTTTAAGCATGGGTACACATTATGTAATGGTAGTTGGTGATAGCAATGTGAGTAATATATACTTTGACACAGCAGATTTTCTCATTGATATCGCAGAACGAAATGGTTTTAGAATTACAAATAAGTGGGGTTACAAAATAAAAAACCGCTATATGCGATTTGATAGAAAAGGCAGAGGAGGGATTATTGAAATTGACTGGGTGCTTGATTTTGAAAAATGTAATACTAACTTAATACACATAAAAAATCATTACACCTGACATTTTTCCGTTACGCTCTAAAATGTAGGTGAGCTCAGATGTTAGAGGTGTTGTGTGTTATGCTATGTCGATAGTGCAACCTTCACCCGACATTTGTAAATTCGAACAGACCAATAAAACATGAGACAATAAATATGGAACAACACCTGAACCGCTTTATTGATACGTTTACAAAGTCAATAAAAGAAAATAATGCAGCGATTTTCGCAGGTGCGGGGCTTTCTATTCCAGCAGGGTTTGTGAATTGGAAGAATCTATTGAGAGAAATTGCAGTCGAACTAAATCTTGATATTGACAAAGAAAATGACCTCATCGCAATTGCTCAATATCATTACAACGAAAATGGGAATAATCGACACAAACTAAATCAATTGCTAATTGAGGAATTCACTCAAGGTACATCTGTTACGCCAAATCATAAAATCCTTGCAGCACTCCCAATACAAACTTATTGGACGACTAACTATGACAAACTAATAGAGAAAGCTTTTGAAGAAGAAGGCAAAACACCAGACACAAAAATCACACAAGAGAATTTATCAACGAATATTCCCAAAAGGGATGCGGTTGTTTACAAAATGCACGGTGACGTTTCCCTGCCTGACCAAGCAATCTTAACTAAGGATGATTACGAAGGATATAATGAGAAAAGACCTCTTTATACAACTGCATTGCAAGGTGACTTAGTCGCAAAAACATTTCTATTTATTGGTTTCAGTTTTGATGACCCGAACCTTGAATACATTCTTAGTCGAATAAGAATTTTACTTGGACAAAACCAAAGAGACCATTACTGTTTTTTCAAAAAAGTGAATCGCAAGGATTTTAAGTCAGATACCGATTTCAATTATGCTGAAATCCAACACCAACTTAAAATAAAAGACCTAAGGCGATATTCAATCAATGCACTTTTGATTGATGACTACTCTGAAATTACAGAAGTGCTTTCTGCAATTCAGAAAAAAGTTTTACGTTCAAACATTTTTATTTCTGGTGCCGCAAAGGTTTATGACCCAAGAACAGAAAAAGATGCTTTGTCTTTCGTTCATAAACTCAGTTATAGAATATCGTCAAAAGGATACAAAATTGTTTCGGGTGTTGGACATGGAATTGGTAGTGCTGTAATCAACGGTGCAATGGAGTATGTTTTTTCTACCAAATACAGACATCTCGATGATGCACTTGTATTAAGACCATTTCCCCAGGTAGTTACTGGAACAAAAAGTAAAGAAGAGAGAAATTTAGAGTATAGAAACGAAATGATGAGACATACAGGTATAGCTCTATTTATTTTCGGGAATAAGGACGATGAAAAAGGAAGTTGGAAACTCTCAAACGGAATGATTGAAGAATTTGAAGTGGCAATAACACAAGGCGTTATTCCATTACCAGTTGGAGCAACTGGATATACTTCGGAAGAACTTTGGAATAAAGTGATGACGAAGCCAGAACTTTACTATCCACACAATCCCGACCTGTTTGATGCCCTAAAGCAGATTGGTGATAAATCACTTATTGATAATGAGTTGATAAATCAAATTCTTAAAGCAATAAGCATTTTACAAAATCATTTTTAACCAAAGGAGACTAACAATGGGAACTAAAAGACAAATATTTTACAGCTTTCATTATGATAACGATGTGTTTCGTGTTCAACAAATAAGAAATATTGGAGCATTAGAAGACAACAAACCTGTATCAGCTAACGATTGGGAAATAGTAAAAAAAGGTGGTGATAAAGCCATTGAAAAATGGATTAACGACAACATGAAATACAGAAGTTGTGTTGTCGTTTTGATTGGTGAAGAAACAGCAAAAAGACCCTGGGTGAAATATGAAATAAAGAAAGCTTGGCAAGATGGTAAAGGCTTATTAGGTATTCACATCAATAATTTAAAAGACCCCAAAACTGGAACTTGTTCAAAAGGAACAAATCCCTTTGACCAGTTTACATTTAAAGATAATAACGGGAATATCAAGTCAATTCCATGTAAGTCTCCCTCCTCTACTGATGCTTATAATGATATAAAAAACAATATGGAAGCATGGGTAGAAGAAGCGATTAAAAACAGACTATGATCGTGGGGCAAAGCGCGTTAAAAACAGAAAGCTGTCCAATCAGTCGTTCCAGCGACTAGGCCGCTGAACTCATAGTTATACTGGAAATATATAATAATCTCGAAACCTTCTAATTTATATCTGAGTTATCGATAAAATAACACTGTTTCCAGTAATAGACATTCCTGCATATAGAATCTTCCTCTCCTAAGTATCAAATCTGAAAAAACTACAAACCTATTTCAATTAAAAACAATATACTTGTGAAACAGGGATGATTACATATTACAAAGGATTAACCGATAATTAATAAATCACAGCATTCTTTGATCTTCTGTTTTGTAGAAGATGAAAGAATGCTGTGTCGGGAAAGGCAATAACGGTAGCTGAGGTAATAAACGTTAAACCTTCGCTCTTAGCGGAACGTTTTTTGTGGAGCTAAGAGGGAAGGGAATCAATTGGGCGAAATGTGAATTTTTTAATTTGAAGGGGAAATATATGCATGTAGAAAAGAGCAATAGTTGGAAGGAAAAAATAGACCCTGCCTTTGATGAAATCATAAAGGTATATTTAGACTTTATTGATAGGTCTCACATTAATGTAAATACCGGCTACTTGTGCTTTGATGATGATACATTAAATTTCTTGAAACAAAAAGGATATCCATCTTTACATAAGAAATTAGCATTAGACTATGAATATAGCAAAAAGCTAACAAAGGACATGATTAAACTAGGGGCAAGTAACGATATTGAGTACATATTAAAATTTTTTACTGCAAAGAAATTTGAGCAAAAGAAATCTTATTTGTTCAAGCTGATACAAGCCTTACCAAAAAAAGAAAGTCAGGAATATTATAGAAAGTTTTTTTGTTTCTTTGAGACAGAAGAAAAACTGAAATCCTATTTTAATAGAAGTCCTGGAATAGACCTTAAAAGATGCCAATTTGATGTAGGAACGAACTTTTTAACGTTAGTAATGCAAGTGATGTATAAAGAATATTGGAATACTGAAAATGATGAGTCTATAAAAGGGAAAAGACTCGATAGATTAAACTTAATCAAAATAAGCCTATCGCTAGTATATAATACCATATCTGGCATAACACATAAAAATTCGTTAGATGAACTCTTGGAAGAAGCAGAAAAGGGGAATGACGAATCATTGTTTAAGGCAATACAAATTGATAAGACACTATTTGATTTGGAATGGATACGCAAGCGCATAAGAAAGGCATTCTATTCAGGAGATAGAATCTTTTTTGATAGATTAGGCGCTGCTGTAATGAAAATGTCTCTTGAAAATGACATTGAATATAACAAGCTGAACAGCGTCTTAATATCATTTTGGGAACTAGGACTTTGTAAACTAACAAACCAAGAGCGATGGGAATTATTGAAATCGTGCGGGATAGTAGTCCAGGATGACCCGAAATCATTTGACAGGCATGTAAGAAGATTAATTGAAAATAAAACAATTTGTGATTATTGATAATCGGACATGAAATAATTTTTTCATGTCCTCGATATAATTCTCACAAGTAACTATTATAAAGCCACAGTAAAACAAACTGTGGCTTTTTTATTTTATGGTCAGAATAGATATTTACCGTGCTTCGTGCGCGTGAGCCATGCGGAAGCGCATCGAAGCACGGGCGGGAAAGGAGAACTTCATATACGTACTTTCATTTAAGCTTTTTCGCCCTTGTTCCGCTAAAGTCTTGCGCCATTCCTTAGGTGCGATGTCCGAAGGAAGAGCAAGCGCACATGTAGTATAAATATGTGGGCGCAAGTGCGCTTGCAATTGGCTTAGACGGACAAGGACGAAAAAGCGTCAACCAATATGTTAATACCAGTTATGAAATAGAGAATAGAACCTATTGCGGTGCGACACCCAGTAACACAGCACCGCCAAATTACATAACCTTTTTAGGAGATATTGAGCAATGGACTTGAAAGAACTTTTTAAAGGAATCGATAGTTTGTATGTGTCGTATAAAGGTACACCAAAAGAAGGATTACAAGAACACCTGGAAGAAAAAAAGAAACTGGCTCAATCAGAACAGGAAAGGGAACAAGCATTGGCAAGAATAACCATTGGTGATCATTGTTTTGAAGTATTAGACAGAGGCACTAAATGGTATTCATTTATTTTGGTAGATAACTGGTACCATTTACAAATATCAGGAAGTAAAAGACAAAAACTTCCCCAGGTATACGTACAGATATCGAGTGAACTCCTTACTTGTTATGGCCTTGATACCTCTCTTCAGGAATTAAGAAACGTCATAAGCATGCTCTTGGAAAAGATAGAAGAAGAAACTATCAGCAGAGTCGATATCTTTACTGATTTTGTTACCGATAGAGAATTAGAGGCCATTGAAAAGGTATCATGGATAACCAGGGCAAAAAAGACCCACAAGTATTGGGATGGCGATATATTCACCGGATGGACAATAGGCCAGGGCGGGGATATTGCTGCACGACTTTATGAAAAGACCGTTGAACTTGAAAAGAGTCATAAGGACTATCTCAAGGAACTATGGGGAAAGCAAGGCTGGGATACATTCCAAAGGGTATGGAGACTTGAATTTCAATTAAGAAGAGAGTTGTTAGGACAAATGGCTATCCATACGTTTTCAGACCTCATGGAAAAAAGGAATGATATTTGGAGATATTGCACCCATGAATGGCTAAGACTCGCAATAAAAGACACTACGATAAATAGAACACGATGGAAGACAGATTCCATATGGGAAAAGATTCAGGATGTAAAATTCGATGATGGCAAAGGTACCGGCATTGTGAGACAGGTAAATAAATCAAGGATCCCCAGCGATAAGACGTTATTCCAAAACGGTATTGGCTATATCACAGCCTTTGCAGCCCGGGAAGGATTTGAAAACGTTGATAAGGGAACACTCAGTGAATATTTAGACAAGGCAAAGAACTATCTCAGGGAACAAACCAACGGCAGGGATGAAGATTATTTAAAGACAAAGATAGATAATAAAAAGAAGAAATATAACAGGGCATGAGGTACGACACCATGAAGATAGTAACTATAAAAGAAGGATCGGAATTTCTGAAAGTTAAGCAGTCAACCCTCTATTCATGGGTAAACCGAAGATTAATACCCTCATTTAAATTAAACGGCCTTTGGCGTTTTGACAT
>JABWAQ010000100.1 GCA_013360945.1 Candidatus Brocadia sp. | reverse complement strand
GACCCTGATTTTCAAACTGGTAGCCATAAGCCCGTCAAACGTAGAAGGAAATTGTACCGTCTTCTTTGAGCTTAATGGCCAGCCGCGTGAAGTAGTTATTGCCAACCGCAAAGCGGCAGCTTCAGTAACCAAACGTCCCCAGACAGAAGAAGGAAACACCAAACACGTAGGTGCGCCCATGCCAGGCATGATTGTCACGATAAAAGTGGCAGCCGGTGATAAAGTTGCGAAAAATGACCCGCTTCTCATCATGGAGGCCATGAAGATGGAAGCAACCATTTATGCTGAACACGACGGTGAAATTGGACAGGTGTTGGTTAAGAAGAGAGACTGTGTTGAGGCAAGAGACCTGCTGATCGTCTACAAATAGAATAATGTAATGAAGGCCAAATCAACGATCTTCAGAGCTTATTCAAGACCTCAAGACTTGTTCCCAAGTTCTATTACTGAAACACCGTAGGTTGAGGTACGAACCTAACATGTTATTAAATGCAATAAACGGTTGGTATTGGGTTTCGTACCTCAATCCAACCTACCCAGATGTTGCAGACTATGTAAGTTGCAATAAGGCAAATTTTTAAAGGGCATCTCTTCTGTGAGAAATACGTTACTTTCTGAAGATCCAGTTTCTTCTAATGTGCGAACGTTCTATACGATAGCAAAAGAATCTTTTCACAAAATGGAAACCAATGAAAAAGAGGACAAAAGGCACAAGCCCAATGGCGAACCCAGTTACATTATTACTTTCGGTCCTGACCAACGGTATCATGAACCCCTCCGACTCCCTCTCCAGTCTGCTGTAATTTCGTTTCCTTTAAGATTAAACAGATGTTACTGCGTACGGACACTATACTTAATTTCAGAGATTATCATTTTTCTTTTGAGACACCTTTGGACCAGGTTTCTGCTTATGGAGCATTCTCCCAGGTACATTTTCAGCCGGGCTATAAAACTTTCACTGAGGCAAAACGTCCTTGCCATAGGTGTCCTCTCCAGCCTTCCCGAAAGTTTACTCGACGTGTGTAATGCAGATGTGCTTCGCCAATTGCCTGGCTAAGCGCCTTTTCAGAAGGCGGAACTGCACATATACACATCTAACTTATCTTAAAACATTATCAATAATTAAGTATGGTGTCCCCGGAATTCAATCGCTACACTTAAGAAGTGTGGATTATCAGTCGATCGTCAGACAAACAGGTAATATCTGATGATAATATAGATGGTGGACAAGACCAGTGTTTCCAGGGTAATTGGTATTGAATAGACAAGGAATTTTCTGAAAGTTATGGGGTATCCAGCCTTTTCGGAAAGGCCGATAGTAATAACATTGGCAGAAGCGCCAATTGGGGTGCCGTTTCCTCCAAGACAAGCACCTAATGCTAAAGACCACCAAACAGGCATAAGAGTTGTGTGCTGAAGAAAAGGTTTGATATCCCATCCTCCCGGCAATACGGCCTCTGCCGTGCCCCTTACCAGAGGAATCATGCTTGCCACAAAAGGGATATTATCAACAATCGATGAGCCTATTGCTGAAAACCACAACAATGCCACCGACAGGGTAAACATGCTTTCGGCGTTTGGTTTTGTCAGCACAATCAAACCTTCGGAAAGCTTTGAAATGAGGCCGACCTTGACAACACCACCCACGATAATAAACAATCCTATAAAAAAGAACAGGGTTGACCATTCCAGCTCCCGAAATACATGATGTACGTCTTCTTTTGAGATGAGAAGCAACACTGCCGCTCCAACAAGTGCAATAGTTGCCGGCTCATAGTGAAACGTCCCGTGAAAGACAAATCCGAGCATAACCATCCCCAAAACACCAAGAGATTTTTTTAACAAACCAACGTCTTTAATCAATGCATATTCGTCCATGGCAAGTATCTTCTTCCGTACCTCTTCACTTACATGCATCTTGTTTCCGAAGATGTATTTCATAGTAAGAATATATGCGCCGAATATGAATAAGACAGCGGGTGTTAGATGATAAACGAAGTCCATGAAGGTGAGTTGTACCTTGCTTGCAATCATGATATTGGGAGGATCGCCAATGAGCGTTGCAGTGCCGCCAATATTGCACGCCATGATCTCAGAAAGCATAAAAGGAAATGGATCCAACTCCAACTCCTCAGCAATGAATAGCGCAACGGGAACAAGAAGCAGAACGGTTGTAACATTATCAAGCAGCGCTGATGCAAACGCAGTTATGCACGCAAAGAAAACAAGGATCGGGAAAGGCCTGCCTCGTGCAAGTTTTGCCGATTTAATTGCGACGAATTGAAATATTCCCGTTTTTTTGAGGATATCGACGATAATCATCATGCTTATGAGTAAAAATATTACGTTATAATCTATCGAGTAATGCTCATCATAAAAGGCCTCATGTTGGCTGACGATTTTGAGGATTATCATCAAACCGGCACCAGTCAATGCTACTTTTGTTTTATCCAGTTTTTCCGAAACAATTAACCCAAACGACACAAGAAATATTAATGTAGCAATCCAAAAGACCATAATGTTTATTTCCCTCAAATTTTTATTAAAATAATTGATTATCGTGTTTGAAAACGTAGAATGGTATCATAAAAAACTTTAATTAAAAATAACAAAATTTAGGATTTGAAATATTTTTTCTTCATATGACACATTAATAAAAATCGGAATTTATTTTTTATTGTGGAAGGGAGAGTAATAAAACGTGAAGGTTAAGGATATTATGAGTACTGATCCAACGGTAGTTCCTATTTCAGGCACATTTTTGAACCTGATGGAGATGCTCGGAAAGATCAGATTTCATGTCATATTCGTAGTTGACAAGGATGAGAAACTTGCCGGGGTTGTAACCGAGACAGATCTTTTGAAGGTACTTATGCCAAAGTATTTAAATACGGATAATGCATTGTTTTCGATTATGAGTGAAGATTATTTTGATAAAAGATGTCATGAGTGCAAAAATTTAAGTATTACTGAAATTATGTCAAAACCAATTATGGTCGCTACTGCGAAAGAGGACGATACCATAATCAAGGTGGCCGCCGCCTTGCTAAACAAAAAAATACACGCCGTCCCCGTGTTAAGAGACGGCAAGGTTGTGGGAATTGTGTCCAGGTTACTCCTTTTACGATACATGACAAAGGTTATCAAAAAGAAATAGGAGGGTTTAAAGTAAGATTAATATCCACTTTATCTAACCGATAAAGGATAATAAGATGGGAATATTCATCTATCCCATCCAAAGCGTCTAACCCGCATTTCTCACGGGGTGTAATGTGTGACACCAATAGGTCTCAAAATACGTACTGCGGTTGTTTTACAGAACTGATTTTTCGTAACTATTCAATGTATTTTCATCCACCGCTGCTACGAGCCGTCAAAATCAGGCAAATTCGTCACGGAATACCATCTGTAATGCCTGGCTCAAGTTTACTCCTTGTTTTCGACAGGCCGAGAGATAACTACGAATGCGGCAAAAAATTTTTGCTCCGTCCAGAGAACGAAAACAGCCCGATATCTTCTGCTGAACCTTCGTCATCCTGATATCGTTTTCAGCCAAATTATTCGTGAAGGGTACGTTTTTGTTGTCCATAAACCTCAGCACATCACCCTCATACCCCCATAATCGTTCCAGGAGATTCCGTGCCTTTGTCCTTCCACCTGATATTTGCCTTGCGGATACTTCCGACGGTCTACCTTTATTATTTCCACCTTATCAGGATTGTCTACCTTTTTCAGCGTTACCCCATCACGGCTCTCTTGCTCCCCTGCCTTCCTCTCACCTTGCGCACGGCTTCCCCTCTTGTGATTCGGATCGCTTGACGGCAGCTTGCTGCTGGTACGACTGTTCCGGTTCAGACGCACCACAAAAGTATGCAATTCTCTGGTTGGATAAAAACCACACCTCTCTTTGCAAAGGCTTCCTTATTGACTATGGTGGCCACATCTACAGCCCTATATGCCACCAACCTTACCGACCTGCCTGCTTTCCTCATATTAAGTGTCAAATAATTTCTAAAATATTTTCGCTGAATAGTTACTTTCATCACATCATCGGGATCATACCTTGATTAGCGATTTAATTTCTTCTAATTGTTAAGGTGTCAGTTTCGCCTGTGTTTTATATTATACCGGCATGTATACGTAGTGCCAAACCATTGCATGCCTTGAGAAATATTGGGCTTATTGGTTTTGAGGAGTAAGTAATAATGGTTATTCATGAGGACATAGGCATAAACCTCAATCTCAAACCTTTCAGACATGTTTCCCAAAATATCCAGAAACGAAATACGATCATCATTATCAGTAAAAATATCCTTCGCTCATTTCCCCGTGATAGAACCTGTCCTCGTGAAAACGGGGATGTGATAGTACGCCCCTTCAAATTCTATGCGCCATTGTCTTGTCATAGCAGACAAGATAGCACAAGATATGACCCCACTGACCAATGATGACCCCAAGAGCCAAAACCTGCTTGACAAAAGATACGCACTACTATACTATGAAGTATAACATTTATTAAAGTATGACTATTTAGTGAGGTACAACTTATGGAATACATACTGAAGGTTTCACCGAAGGGACAAGTTACATTTCCGAAGAAATTGAGAGAAGCCCTTGGAGTAAAAGACCGCATAGAGGTTGAAATCAAGGACAGAAAAGCTATCGTTAGAAAACCCGAATCTGTAACAGATGACCTTGCGGGCTGCTTTAAAAAATATACCCTTAAAAAGAAATTTACAGCGAATGAAGACGTAGAGAAAGCCGTTGAGATTACTGCCCATGAAATTGCCGAAAAAGATAATTGACGCCAACGTAATATTGAGATTTTTTCTCGAAGATGATGAGGAGAAATTCCAGAGGTCAAAGGAGTTTTTCAGGAAACTTGAATTCGGGGAAGATGACGCCCTTTTGACGGAGATCGTATTTGCCGAAGTCGTCTGGGTCCTACAGAAAGTTTATAGCATTCCGAGGAAAGAGATCAGCCCGATATTTCTGAAATTACTAAATTATCATGGCTTAAAAACCGTTTTCAGCAAAGAAATCTTTTCAGAGAGCCTGAAATTGTACGCCATTCACGCAGGAGACATCCAGGATATTTTTCTGGCGGTTTTGGCAAGAGTGAAGGGCAGCAAGATCATTTCCTTTGATAAAGCGGATTTCAAGAAATTGAAGGCTGATTTCTCGGAGCCTTAATATTCACAAGTGGTCAAGTCTCTCAAATAGAAAATCCTTCTGCAACGATAAAGATTTGACCCCTTTCCTAATCATATAATCACTAATCAAGGTGTGACCCCTTCATCCTTCTTTTCCGCTGCAACAGCAAGCTTGTAGCCCAAGAGCTTCTCGCTCTTGCCTGTTGTGTCTGGCAGAAACTTGGCCCTGCCTTGTTTCAGTATCATTTGCGGACAAGGAGCAGAATTCTTTTCAGCAAGCCGACCTTCAACGGTCACCCAGTCTTCCGAGCTGTCCTGTACTGTTATCCAACGGTTGGCTCGATAGTATCTGTACCAAGTAACGGCTGCGGCTACAATAATCGTGAGCAGAATCACAGATAGGATTACTCTGACTTTCGTGATGCGTTTCTTGTCGTCACTCATTTCTGCCCGTCCTTTCTTGTTGTCCAACGCCGTTTTAACCGGCGCAGGCAGGGTACGAAACCAAAGCATTGTGCCGTTGTCACACCGCGTCCGGTTGAAAACATAGTTAGATTTTTTCATGTTTGCCGATAAGAACCGACTAGAAAGCTTACCCTTCGCTGGATATGCCACTAATCAAGGTGTTACCCTTTGCCCCCTTGTATGAAAACCTCTTGAATGTCAGGTAATATAGTCTTTTGGCTAAAATATAAAATATTATTTGAATAATTCATCTGCTTTTTTTGATCTTCTGGTCTGAGTCGTAGATTCTGCATTGGCCGGATCGAATCGGCTTTCAAAAACAAGAGAGCCAAGTATTCTTTCAAATGTTGGCCTCCAGTAGACAAAGCTCTGCTGCCCCTCGGATGGGGTGTCTCCTTTTCCTACACAACCGAAGATCCATGTATGTCCAGGCGTGAATGTGGTAAGTATAATTCCCTTGATATAGGTTTTTCTATCAACTGTTTGGTGTGAGTATTCCACTACTGCGTAAAAAGCTGGCTGATTGTCGACTTTGACATGTTTTGATTCAACGAGACGGAAATCGGGCCACTTCTGTCCCATCATCTCCATCCAGTTTAACTCTGTAAGTGTGGTGCTGGAAATCGCGTCATTAAGTGTTGACTGGTTCGTTCCTTTCGTATCGGGATTCGACCGTACCACTATGTTGCAGTTTGCGCGAGGTTTGCTGCCTGGCGGGAAAAGTGTCGCTTTGACATTGGGGCCACGGGCAGTGCCACAGTACCAGTCAGGAGGATAAAGGAAACGGAACCGAAGGTCTTCGTTTCGGTATGTAATCCACGATGTTTGCGCTGCTAAAGGAGTGATTGATTGACTGAAGTGCAGTATCAGTGTCAAAACTATGGTATGCCAAAGTCTCATAAATATCTCCTTTTGTCGAATATTCACTTTTATCTTTATTCTACAATTGCTAGTGTGCCATTGTGTAAAATAAAGAGTAAAAAGTGAAAATAGGGATGAATACGCTAACAATCCACCATAATATCAATATAATATTCTAAAATTTATCATTATACTCTGGCAGGATCGGGTTTGTAACCCGAACCCAACGTTTTAGAGTGTTAATTTTGCCATCGTTTGCACAGAGCGTTATTACCCAAACAAACTCAGGGGTCAGGTTACAAACCAGATCCCGCCGGGTCAATAATTACGTATGGTATCCCCGGAATTGGCAACGATCTGCTGAGAGAGTAACCGCACATGCTACCTTCATACTCAAACGTAAGCCGCAGTACCCGATTGCCGGAAGGCCGCGCTGCAAACTGCTGCTGATTACTCATTTTTAACTTCCTTTTCAAAGATTCAACTGTTAGGCTTCAGTACCTTTATGAAAATTGTTCTAACTTTGAAACTTAACTTTGTCTCATGAGATTTCCATCAATACTTTTTGTTTAGAATTTTCTCAATCCATCGATTCGAGCACGAGACCTTTTTTATTTCGCATTCGGATGTCGCTAACGTTGCGGCTCAGGCGCGCAGCTCTTGAGCGTCGCCTGAAGCCGGTTGTTAGCGGATTTGATATTCCATGAATTTCAGAAATGCTAATTCGGCCATGGGCCGTGAGTTCTTTCCTTTGAATTTATAGTCTTCGTGTACTTCTCTTTTTCGATAATTTGTATCAAAGTAGTCCAGATGCAAAACCGTACGTTCTTTAAAGATAAATCCTCGACTCTTGGATCTGCCCTCATCAATAAAGGCGTTGTGTAAGTCACTTCGTAGGAATCCTGGCAAATCAATAGAACTGCCTGCTCCGCTAAGGATCATAATAAAATGTGTTTCTGTGACAAATACTGAGATACCACCCGTAAGTTCGAACGAATCAATTGCACATAGGTTCTTCGCCAGATTCTTCAGTTGCCGATTTACATACAATGTAAAAATGCCGCTCATCAATGCGGCGGCAATCCCTAATGGCCCTGTAAGTAACACCGCAGCAGTACCAGCAGCCGATAAACCTATTTTCTTGGCCAAAGTCTGCTGGTCACCGGTCTCCTTTAGGCAGATTGGGCATCTTAAAGCACTGTCGGAGATTTTCGCTCTACAATGACCGCATGCAATGAGACTTACCATGATTGGTCCTTAATCGCTGACGCGAAAGCTAAGGGGCGCGGCGGGTTTAGGTTCCGTCCCTTATCGAGAACCGCCCTTTGATTAGGAAGTAGGCATATACATACATAACAGCAGCGAAGGCAATCCCCATGGTGATTGCAGCATACTCTGGAAACTCGTATCTTGCAATGTTTCTCAGAATAGTCAATAACGCCAAAGAAAAAATCAACCAGAGGAGAACATGCGAGAATTTTCTTCATATCTTTTTCCATGCACTAACGCTCCACATAACCGGCTGGCAATAGAGCGGAGCGAAATTGCCAATCCGAGTTGATGCGGTTGTTATGTTTTTATTTCACTCCAAATGATGTTTGCACTTTTGGAATGCTTCTTTTTCAATAAAATCCTTTCCTTTAATTTCCGCCATCTTTTTAATCTGTTCTTTAGTGTGTTTAGTTGCTATTTCGGTCATATAGTTGACTGCGCACTCACAATATTTTTGGACTTTTGCATGTGGAAATCCTCTGCTTGAAATACCTTTTTCGCACGCGGAAATAACTTTTTCTCTTTCATCAACAAGAATGTTTTTACCCTCCCAATATTCAACATTGTTTGCGGAAAATTTAATAGAATTGGCTATGTTCTTAAACTGCTGAATATTTTTTGAAAAGCTTCTTTCTGAATCTGTAAAAGTTAGGGTGAATAACTTTTCATTCTTAACCCATTGGACTGCATAATACTGTAACTTATGCTTTCCTTCAAACTGCTTCTTAAAATCACTGTTTTTCCATCTATATATGCATTTGAAAAAATCAACATTTGACAAGGAATCAGTTTCGTAAGTTTTATCTATTATTTCTGCATATTCATAATATGGGCTAAAAATCTGCTCTAATGTTAGCTGTTTTATCGAGGAATGACCCTTCGCATCCATAAGATTAATATTCAGATTTACGCCGGATTTCAAATTTGCATAGACTAAATAGGTCCAAGATTTTGTTGGCTTTCTTTTAGACCAATCATCTGGAATGTTAATTGAGAAGCCATATGAGTCTGAATGAATAGTCTCAGCAAAAGATGTTTCGTTATAGATGACATAATTGACCGTAAGGATAAGTAAAACATAAATTATCATTTTTTTCATATAGCGCCTTTTCGCATTTCATTTAGTTCAACATAACAATGATTATACAGCCCGTATAAAACGGCAAACACAGACTGTTCTGATATATTTAAGAAGTTACCGATCTTCTTGTCACGTATTGTAACTTGTTTCGTATTAAACATTTTCCATCTTTTCGCTAAATTGCCCATTCCGATTTATACACAAACATGAAGAAGAATGCAAACTTTTTTTCAGAGTTAAATCGGTTCGATTGTTTGTAATGGTTCACCGCAGATGGCACAGAGAACGCAGAGAAATAAAGATAGGGAGAAGGGAGGGGCACACCTTGATTAGTGATTTAATTTTTTCTAATCGTTTAAGAATTTCATCATCTTCTGATATCGTTGATTGCATAATAGATACTCACGGCCTTGGGAAGAATAACCAAGTCCAAACAAATTCCCGATCCCCATTTTCATGAGGACAAGTTTCTTGATTATTGAAAATATTCCTTCGCTCATTTTCCCGTAATTACTAATCAAGGTGTGACCCATTTGATCCTGGCAAAAAGATTTTCATTCAATCCCCCTCATCATGCAGTAACTTTTTTCTCTATTTGTTGGTAGGATATGTCTGGCAGATGCGCTGTTGTTTTCGCATGTTCAATCGTCATGCTAACAAGATTGCCATTCTCATCAATATCAATATATATATTTTCTGATATTTCTCGAGTTTCTTTTACCAGGTTTTCTGTAAATTCCACCAAAGCAGTATCCGTATCATTAAAATACTTTATTTTCATAACTTACACCTCCTTAAAGTCCCTATCAAAGAAAGCATTGTGAATTGTTTCTCCGTCTTCAAGCAATATAACACGTAAATATTTTCCTTCCTCTTCAATTTTTGCCCATTTTCTTATTCGCCCATCGGATTGTATTTGAGTTTGAACAGGATTCTTGATAGTGAAATCAATCCATTCATCTTTTATATATGCCCTATCAGGTCTTTGGCGTGTATAGAGAAAGTATTGTGTGTATTTCATTTATTTATTTTATTCTGCTTAACAATGATTGTAATCCCTGTATAAAACAGCAAACACAGACTGTTCTGATATATTTAAGAAGCTGTCGATTTTCTTGTCACGCATTATAACTTGTCTCGTATTAAACATTTTCCATCTTTTCGCTAAATTGGTTCGATTATTTAAACCTTCTTATCTTTATCAATAATCTCGCCAGGCCCTGTGCCTACTCCTGGCCAAATCTTTCTGCCCGGATAGATTGTTGTATTTATTCCTGTATGAACATCATCAGCGATTATAGCCCCAAACTTCCTTCTGCCGGTGTCAATCAGTTCGCCTTTCACTTCA
>JABWAQ010000099.1 GCA_013360945.1 Candidatus Brocadia sp. | reverse complement strand
AGCCATCTTTCCGTCCAGCTTCCTTTTGCTTGTTTTAAAAGCATTTTATCATTGGTAAGCATAAAACTGCAAAGCACCGGGGCAAGCGTTACCGCAACAATGAGGGATGCAAACAGAGAAACGATAAAGGAGATGCCCAGGGGCTGCAACATTCTACCCTCCATCCCACCAAGAAAAAACAAGGGGATAAAAGCAACGATGATGATAAGGGTCGCATTAACGATTGAAGACCGAATCTCTTTAGAAGCATCGTAAACGATAACACGTGCGCTTTTTCGACTTTCAATACTTTTTTGTGCATTTTCCTTCAGGCGCTTAAAAACGTTTTCCACAGTAATAATAGCATCATCTACTACCATGCCAATAGCTATTGCCATCCCGCCGAGAGACATGGTATTGATGGTTAACCCCAAAAATTTAAGGGTAATAATGGAAACGATAAATGAAAGAGGAATAGCAATAAGGGAAATAATGGTGGTTCGGAAATTCATTAAGAACAGGAACATAGTTATAACGACAAAGAAAGAACCCTCCATGAGCGCTTTTTTGATATTGCTTATAGAAGCCTGAATAAAATCTGCCTGACGGAATATTTTGGTGTTAATTTTGATGTCAGAAGGCAAGGTTTTGGCAATCTCTGTAATAGCAGTATCAATTTTTTCTGTAAGTTCCAGGGTGTTAGTGCCTGGTTGTTTTGCTATGGTTATGATAATTGCCGGACTTGCTTTCAGTGAACCATCACCGATTTTAGGGATTGCCCTGCCTATTTTAATCTCTGCAATATCCTCTATTTTTATCGGAACATTATTGACAACCTTAATTACGGCATTGCCTATTTCTTCCACCTTGTTTGTTCTTCCAATACCTCTGATGATGTATTCATTACCAAATTCGTTCATGAAGCCACCTGAAGCATTCAGATTGCTTTCTTTGCTTGCCTTCAGCAATTCGTTTAAAGAGATGTTGTAATGTTTCATTTTTTGAGGTGATGCAAGTATCTGGTATTGCTTGAATTCTCCGCCAATTACCATTACCTGTGATACTCCTCCTATCGCTAATAACCTTAGCCGGATGTTCCAGTCAGCAATGGTTCTTAAATCCATTAGGGACGTGCTATCCGATGATAAACCAATAAGCATAATTTCCCCCATGATGGACGATTGAGGCGCAAGCGTAGGGTTTCTAACTCCCAGTGGTAGTTTTTCGGCAATGGTAGTTAGTTTTTCGCCCACTATTTGCCGTGCCTTAAAAATGTCCGTTCCCCACTCAAATTCTATCCAAACAATGGAAATTCCTGCGGCAGACGATGATCTTACCCTGCGTACATTGGTGGCACCATTGACTGCTGTTTCAATCTGAAAGGTTACTAATTTTTCGACTTCTTCCGGAGCCATTCCATGCGCTTCGGTTAACACTACTACCGTTGGGGCAGTAAGATCAGGAAATACATCAACTTCCATTTTGGAGGCCGTGTAAGTACCCGCTATCAAAAGCAGCGCTGATGCCGCTATAATTATTAATCGATTATGTAAGGAGTATTCTATAATTCTATTTAGCATGGTAGTGGTAGAAATTTTAAATTTTGGATTTTAAATTTTGAATTATTGGTTTTTCATTCAACATTGTAGAAATTTTGAATTTTGAATTATTGGTTTTTCATTCAGCATTCAACATTCAACATTTAACATTTCTCTTGAGATGTTTTGACAATTGCAGTAAGAATGTTGATGAGTTGTTCTATATCATTAAGATGGGTATTGAAATCAATATTTGAAAGTTTGCTTTTGTCAAGCAATCTTATCCAGCACCTTGTTTCTCTCGCTTCTTTGGGATGCAATAGACATTTTTGCAGTAAAATCCTTTTTAGACATAGCCGCAGTTGCTTCCTCAACATTAGCTCCAATGCTCGTTCCACTTCGGAGTAGTTGTTTTGAAAGCACAAATTCCTTTTCAATAATTAATTGTTTGTATAGCTCAATGATTTGTAAGGCGAAATTAAATGATTTATCAAGAATTATATTTCCCTTTTTCATTTTTATAAGTTCTCCTTTATCATCTAAAATTTAACATTCATAATTCAAAATTTCGTTAATGTTCATGCCCATGAGCAGGCATTTTACCTGACATTGTTGCTAATTTTATTTGGTAGGCTCCTTTCGTGACAACCCTTTCTCCCTCCTTTATACCCACTAATACCTGTACATTCATACCATCACTGACTCCGATTTTTAATTCACGCTTTTGGAATCCTTCGCCTGATGTTTGCACATAGGCAAAGTAATTTTCCTGTTCCTCTATGAGTGCTGAATAAGGAATTACTAAAGCATCTTTCATTACAGTAGTTTTTAAAAATACTTCTACGAATGAGCCAGGGATGATTTCACCATTATTGTCAATCTCGAAGTTTACGGGAATATAATAAGCGTTAGTGTCAGCGCTTTTCCCATATGAAACGAGCTTGCCATTTAAGCTATCAGTACTATATATTTTACTGTCATTAGCAGTTATGAAATTTGCTGATGAAATGCTATTGAGTTTTGAGAAATACTTTTGAGATAATTCGGCTTTTAAAATGAGTTTGCGGTTTTGGGAAACGATGGCGATGGGCTGCCCGATTTCAACATGCTCTCCTTCGCTTATTATCACATTTTTTATATACCCTTGTATTGGCGATGTGATTTTATGTCCGTCAGCAGTATAGTTTGTTTCAATCGTGTGAAAAGTGGTTTGAGCATTTTTGTATCAGAGTTGTGTTTCCTGAAAAGATTTTTGTGAAATGACATGATCTTTCACCAATTTCTTGGCCCTTGCAAAATCTATTTTGCTTTTTTCATAATTATTTTTTGCCTCTTTGTATTTCGTGTCTACATTACCTTCTGTTAAACCGGCTCCTGAAATGATACATAATGTTTCACCTGCATTTACCGCAGAACCAATTAGTTTTTTATTGTTTCCGAATGTTATGACACCTTTGCTTTTTGCTATTATCGTTGTCTCGTCTCCAGGTGCAGGCAAGACTTGTCCTGTAGTTTTGATTATTTCAGTAAAGGGTTGTCTTCTTACTTCCCTATTGGCAAAATCAATCTTCCATGCCTGTTCTTTTAAATAAACAATTTCTTCGCCGATTGTTTGTTCTTGTTGATTTATGAGTGCAGCTTGTGTGTCAGAGTAAACAGTGATCTTTGCTATGGTTATTTTGTCGGAAAACTCCTTAGTTTGAATGTCAAAGACCAACTGATATGTGCCGGGATTTTCAGGATTCAATGCCAATCGAAAAATGCCTGGGGATGATGGTTCTTCGGCTTTGTCAGTTAATTGTGTCTCGTTTCCGATCAGGCTAACTGTTACGGAACCTTCTGTTACTGCTTTGAAGGTTTCTCCTAATTGTGTAAAGTGGGCAGCAAACTTTGAGGTTTCCCCTGCGATCAAAGGTTTAAACTCTACAAATAGTTCCGATTTGTCTGTGTAAAGCGTGTAAGCAAGCGGTTCAAGCTCTCCGCCTGTATGTACTTCATCTCCGTGCAAATGCCCGTGTTCTGCATCACCGTGTTTATGATTGTCATCTTTACAGCCTGCTAATAAGCCTGCAACGATGATACATGAAATAATTGCTTTATTCATATCTCCTCCTATTTAATATCAGGGTATTGTCAAAACCTAACCACAGAGAACACAGAGAAAAACTTTTAAAATAATAATGTCATGCAGAACCTTTTTCATCTTTTAAAAAGAATTACTGCCAATATTTATCATCTGTGTCCACTGTGGTGAATCGCTTATTTTAATTCAAAAAATAGCGGGTATTTACTTCCGTTAAGAAAAATAGAGACAAAAATGACGCTATTTTCCGAAAGAAAACAAATTTGCGAACAAAGTGAAATGTAGTAATACGGTTGATTTAGATAAGATAGGTAGAATTGAATTGATATAATCTCGTAGAATAATATCGATCTGGAGGTAAATGGTGGAAGATTTTTGAAGTAAACCAGGGAATTTGATTATCCCGCTGAAGTGAAAAACAGAGGGGTAAATGGTGTTTTAGGGTAAGACTGATATTTTGAGAAACAGATGTGTTTCCTGATAAATAATCGAAAGACAAAATATTCTTTACGTCTCTATGTTCCGTTTCTCCTAATCCATGACCTCCTAACCCATGGTCTCCATTCGTGTGATGGACGTGAACAGTATTATGTTCAAAATGAATTTCGTGTTCATGTTCCAAAAGCTCACCCATTGTTGCATTTGATAGACAAAATGCAATGGCTATTAATATTAAGTAAAGTTTGATTGGTCTTATTTTTATCATAAAGGATTGGAGAACAAAACAATAAAAAATTTTCGAAAATAATATTAATTCATACTATATTGCAGTGTCAACAAACTTTTCATAAATTAATTACAAAATCGAATCTTGCCTATAGAAGGGTTTGTTGATATAAAAGATGGTGTTGTTATAATAATAACATTGTGTTACTATTATAACATATATTAAATTGTCTTTGCTAGAGAAAGGATTTAAAATGAAACTAATTGCCGTTATTATTAGTGTGATGGCACTATTCATGAATAGCGTAGTAGCTCAGGCAGAAACAAAGGTATGGAATTTTGATAATGACAAAGTTGATGCGATTGCAAAGGACTTTACCTCTGAAGTAGGTGAATGGAAAGTGACTGTCGATGATACGGCCCCTTCAAAACCCCACGTATTGGCACAGTTAGCAAAAAATTCTGGTTCAACGTTTAACCTTGCTCTGGTAAACAATACAAGTAAAAAAGATGTGGATCTATCGGTACAAATAAAGCCATTAGCAGGAGATGAAGATCAGGGCGGTGGACTTGTCTGGAGGGCAAAGGATGCGAATAATTATTATATTGCACGTTATAATCCATTAGAGAATAACTACCGTGTTTACAAGGTTGTAAATGGAAAACGAACACAATTGCAAAGTGCAGAAATCAAATACAAGAAAGGCTGGCATACGCTTCGAGTAACTATGGTAGATAACCATATCGAGTGCTATTATGATGGAAAGAAGCATCTGGAGGTAAAGGATTCAACTTTTCCAGAGGTTGGCAAGATTGGTTTATGGACAAAGGCCGATGCCCGGACGTATTTTGATAATCTCATGCTTAACGGTGAATAGGAGCCCCTTACGGGTTCAAGTTTGTAAATTGAACCCATAGAGTTGCATAGTAGGGGCAGGTTTCAAACCTGCCCCTACTTCTTAAATTCAAAGCGTTATGGAAATATCAAAATGAAGGGTTCAGGTTGCAAACCAATGTCATTAAGTTAAGAATTATGTGAACCAAAACAACCCCCTTTGTCCCCCTTTTCTAAGGGGGAATTTTATGGCAGGTTGCTTAACTTAATGACATTGGGTTGCAAACCTGAACCCGCGGGGGTTATATATCTTTGGTTCATAGGGTTTGTGCTGTTATTACCCTAATAAGGTTTTTAGGATGACTTTTAGAAAAAGATTGTTGGCAGTGTTGTTCTGTATCTCCGGACTATTATTGGCGGTAGAACGCCCTGTATTTGCCATAAGGCCCTATCAAATAGCAGATGATGCAGATGCTGAAGCTCCCGGTCTTTGGGAACTTGAATATGGTTTTGTATTAGAGAGGCTGAGGTCCGAGGATTCAAAGGTGATACGATTTGAATTTCCAGGTGAGGTTGATTTGGATTATGGCTTGCCCTGGAATGCGGAGATTGGATTTGATTATAGGGCTCAAGCCTTGCTGCTAGAAAGAGAAGATGATTTGGTAGAACCGGTGAGTGAATTTGCCATTTTCTACAAACAGGAATTCAAGACCTGGGAATTCGATATATTCGACATACAGATAGGGGGAGAAATAGGGATAGATTTTCCAACGACACGGGAAAGGCGTGAGACAGATAGGCTCAATTTACCGGCTTTTATTGCTGTAAGTTTGTGGGATGTATATGATACGTTTAGCCTGCATTTTCTTGTAGAAGGAGAAGTTATAGAGCTGGGAGGGCAGGATGATTTTAGATTGGCCTTTGGCACCTTTATGGATTATCCATTTCCCTTGTATAAGGATTTGCGATTTATTGCCGAATACGGAACTGAAAAGTTTGAGGAAGAACCACGTCTGCATCTTGTTCTTGCAGGAATAGATTGGATAAATCCTTTTAATGTTATCAAGGTAATGGGAGGGGAAGGGATAGAATTCGATATAGCACCGTTCTTTTGGTTTACAGAGAATGAGAGTGTTGTTGAATGGGGCATAACTGCCGGGTTTGAATGGGCATTTCCCTAGATGAAATAGTTTTTCGGTTTTAATGTATAGGACTTTCAATTACGTAGGGCAACCCTTTAGGGTTGCTGTTCTTCGTGTACATTCGGGCGGGGAGCAAGGCTAAAGTCTTGCCCTACGTTTTGATAAGAGATAAGAGTTGCCGAGGCATAATTTAATGCTTAGGAAATTCAATGTTCTGTTGTAGGGGCGAACCTTGTGTTCGCCCTTACTCAGCGCAATTCAAAACGTTTGTATTTATTTCCCGTTTGGGCGAACACAAGGTTCGCCCCTACATGAGTGTTATAAAAAAGTCGCCGAAGGTATAATTGAATATAACTATGAATAAATGGATACTTCTTACACATCAAATTGCACAAGACGCACCAAAACTTAGAGTAAAGGTCTGGCGAAGTCTAAAAAAACTGGGAGCCGTACTTTTCAAAAATGCCGTATATTTACTCCCTTATACGAAGGAACATGAAGAGAGTATGCAGTGGATTTGTAAACAAATTAGGGACAGTGGAAGTGATGCATCGCTCTTTATTACTGAATCAATGGATAAAAAGCACAATGAAGAGATCATCAAAACCTTTCAGGAATCCTGTAATAAGGAGTATCTTCCATTAATTGATCAATGCAATGATGTGCTAAAACAAATAGAACAGATAGAAGGGACAGAAGGTGTAACAGACCGTTTTGGAGAAGATTTGAAAAGGAAATTAAGCGAGATAATAAAAGGTGCTGATGAGGTAGCAAAGATCGATTTCTTCCATGCCCCACAGAGAGAAGTGCTCCTGAAAAAAATTGAATCTATACGCCAGAAGATAGAAAAATGGTCTAAAAAAATGAAAGAAGAAGTACCTGTAATCAATAAAGTTTATCAAAAAAAGGATTTTCTGGGTAAAAAATGGGTGACGCGAAAGGATATTTACATCGACCGTTTAGCATCTGCCTGGCTTATCAGGAGATTTATAGATTCAAATGCGAAGTTCACTTTTATATCCAAAGGAGAAAATAACCTGCCAAAAAATACTGTACCTTTCGATATGTATGGCGCAGAATTTACCCATCATGGCGATGATTGTACCTTTGAAACCTTAATCAAAGCGTTTGATTTAAAAGATCCTGCTCTACGACCAATTGCGGAAATTGTGCATGATATAGATTTGAAAGATAATAAATATGATCGCAAAGAGGCCGATGGAATAGATCAAATTATTACCGGGCTTAGCAAAAAACTCAATAACGATAATAAGTTATTGGAGAAGGGTATGGAGATCTTTGATGCCCTCTATCAAAATTACTCTTCAAACTATGAGTGATATGGTGGATTCGCTTCGCTTAATCCACCCTACCGCAAACACGCATAAATAAGATGAAAATTTTCTATACAATCAAGACAAAGAAAGGAGATAACAGATATGCCACCACTTGAGGATCATTTTAAAAATAGCAAAGAAAATCTGCAGTACTTTGGGCTTTTTCAATGACAAACAATACCAGAGGAGTATCTCCATTTATTGCCCTTTTGTTGATAGTATCGTCATTTATTTTTGTACTAAAAGTACCAGAAAAACAAAGAGAGGTGAAATTATGAGATTTATTATCTTGGTGATTTTAGTTCCATTACTCTTCCTAAGAATATGCCTCGGAGGAGAGGTAGTTGTTTATACCTCAGAAGATAAGGTCTTCTCGGAACCTATTCTTCAACAGTTTGAGAAAAAGACAGGGATAAAGGTTCGAGCTATTTATGATACGGAGGAGACAAAGAGTACCGGTTTGGTTAACCGCCTGATTGCTGAGAAGGATAATCCACGGGCTGATGTATTCTGGAGCGGGGATCCGGTACGGCCTGTGTTGCTTGAGATGAAGGGGATAACAACACCCTATATTTCTAGTTCAGCAGTAGATATCCCGGAAATTTACAAGGATAATGAGGGACATTGGACTGGTTTTTCCGCGCGTGCCCGCATTATTCTTTACAATACAAGTCTTATAAGTACGGATGAGAAGCCATTATCCCTGTTTGACCTTACAAAGCCAAAATGGAGAGGGCAGGTTGCCATCGCAAACCCATTATTTGGGACCACCTCCATACATATGGCAGCCCTGTTTATCACATTGGGCGATGAGAAGGCAAGGAAATTTCTCCAAGACTTAAAGGCAAATGGTGTAAAAATCGTCTCATCGAACGGTGAGGTAAAACGACTTGTTGCAAGAGGAGAGGTTACGGTGGGTCTTACCGATACTGATGATGCGAATGTTGCTATTCAGGAGGGAAGTCCGGTAAAGATAGTGTTTCCGAACCAACAGGATATGGGTACGCTTATTATGCCGAATATGGTTTGTCTTATAAAGAATAGCCCAAATCCAGAAAACGGAAAAAAATTAATTGATTTCCTTTTGAGTAAAGAAGTTGAAAAAAGTCTGGCATGGGCGCCCTGTGCACAAATGCCACTGAGATACGATGTACGAACACCCGCAGATGTTGTAACAATTAATGCCATAAAAGGTATGGATATTGATTACCATGCAGTTGCACAAAAACTTGACGAGATCGGTGAATTTCTCAAGCAGTGGGCAGGTTATTAATTTATGTTTGAGAAATTCAATTCTGTAGGACAAACCTTTAGGTTTGCCTTTTGCAAGGCTAAAGCCTTGCCCTACTACGTCGATATCGTTTTTACGAGTTGCCACCGAAGGGCCGCCTCATTTAATAAATTTTAGAATATACTATTGAAAGATGCAAAAAAGGTTAACATTGGGTTTTTTCTTTACGTTGTTTATCTGCACCACATTCATACCAATTGTGTGGATGTTCGGAAGCTCTCTCTGTGAGGATGGTAGGTTTTCATTTGTTTATTACAGGGATATTTTTTTAACACAAAGGTATGTAAGGGTTATCCTTAATAGTCTTATCCTTGCTTCTATTACAACCGCGTTGTCTTCGCTTGCAGGCGTTCCCGCAGGATTTTTTTTAGCGAAAACAAACCTTCCCCTGAAAAATGTCTTTAAAATATGTTTTCTTATCCCATTTATTATACCATCTTATATAGTGGGTATTGCCTGGGCAAATTTATTAGGAAGGACAGGGTTTTTGAATACCTTCCTATCTCAATATACGCCGCTCTCCCCTGAGTCAATCTCAAACCGTATATATAGTTTGTATGGTGCTTCGTTTATTCTTTCGATAAATCTCTTTCCTGTCGTAATGTTAATGACTGAATATGCTCTAAAAAATGTAAATCCACGGCTTGAAGAAAGTGGCCTTATAGCAGGGAGTATTTTTCAGGTAGTACGACAAATTACGTTACCCTTAGTTGCCCCTGCCATTCTTTCAAGTATGATGATTGTTTTTATACTGTCACTTTCTGAGTTTGGCATACCATCGTTATTGCAGGTTAATGTACTTACCACCCAGATATTTACCCAGTTTAGTGCCTTTTATAATGAGAAGGCTGCAACGGCAAGTGCCTTTCCACTCATAGGAATTACCATCATCCTCATGATATTAGAGCAGGTTTATTTCCGGGGAAAGTCGTTTGAGATATTGGAAAGAAGGGCTTCACATGGTACGATACACTATCAAGAAAGATGGCTTACTGTGACAGGTATACTCTTCTGTACCTTTATTTTCATTCTCTGTGTTGTTGTTCCTCTTACTACCCTTATGGTAAGCAGTAAAACAGTATCGGCATATTATGATGCATTTCATTTAGCGAAGAATGGTATCAAAAATACTGTCCTTTACGGCTCTCTCGGGACTACATTTCTTACCGTTGTGGGTTTCTTTTTGGGTTATCTTTCAGAAAAAGTCCAATCAAAATTGAGAAACAGTATAGCACCATTTATTTGGCTATTCTTTGCAGTGCCTGCAACGGTGATAGGTGTCGGACTCATTAAGGTCTGCAATAGGCCTGAAGGTATATTCCAGTTTATCTATGGT
>JABWAQ010000001.1 GCA_013360945.1 Candidatus Brocadia sp. | reverse complement strand
AAAAGATGGAATAAAAAGGATAATCAATGGAACTTTGTGATCTTTGTGTAAAACTTCGTGTTCTTTGTGGTTGCGCTTTTTTGGTTGCGGCTGTGCTGCGCTGGGATATACATACTCACAACACGGCAAAACTATAACCAAAGAGTCCTCCTCATATTCCACATTTTACAAGGAATAATAAATGTATTTAGTCAGAAAGAAATATTCTTACAAGGGGGTGCTATGAGGTATCTTTTTGCAAGCATGGTATTGTTCATGCTGAGCAACGACATTCAGGCAGATTCAATCTGGAAAAAACGAATCACCCTCAATACGAATCTGTACAATGACAACAGGGCCAGGGGAATAGGAGACATTGTAACGGTGCAAATTAATGAATCTACCGAAATTACGGGAAATGAAGATTCCAGCGCTGATAATAAAAGCAGTCATAAGATCAATGTGGATACTTCAAGCTTCTTTACAAAGCCATTAGGAGACACGAGCGGCTACTTGCCAAATATTTCCTCGGATACAAATCATAGTTTTAGTGGTAAAGGGGCGTATGCAAGCAACCGCAATATTAATTTAGAACTCACAGCGGTCGTCTCAGAGATACTGGCCAATGGCAATCTGATAATTGAAGGAAATCGTGATGTCAATATTAATGGTGAAAAATATAACATCAAGTTATCCGGTATCGTACGACCAATAGATATCAGTATAGACAACGTGATTCAGTCGTCCTCCGTTGCAAATGCCAATATAATACTTGAGGGCAAGGGATTTCTGACACGGGCTGGCAAGCGGGGGTGGTGGAATCGTATCCAGGAAGTCGTATGGCCATTCTAGGAATGACGCAGGACCCTGAGACAGACCTCTTGAATTTTTTAGATCATCAAACACACAAGGTAAATATGTCATGAAATGTAAAGAACATATCGTGAACACCGTTATTAAGTATCTGAGGATAATGCTCATCGTTATAATCCTTCCGTTCACAACATCGCTTTATCAATCCCTACAAGCTTCCGTTCGTGTCAAGGACATAGCATATGTACAGGGGGTTCGCGACAATCAGCTTTACGGATACGGCCTTGTCATCGGACTTCAGGGAAGCGGAGATACTCAGATATTCAGGGTTACCAGACAACTGGCCGTAAATATTTTTGAAAAGTTAGGAGTACTCATTTCGGAAACCGACTTCTTATCCAAAAACGTTGCGGCAGTTATGGTCACGGTCAATATTCCAGCCTTTGCCAGACCCGGGGATAAACTCGATGTGGTCGTTTCTTCTATCGGCGATTCTAAAAGTCTTGAAGGCGGTGTCCTGCTTCAGACGGCATTACAAGGCGCCGATAATGAAGTATATGCGGTAGCGCAGGGACCTTTATCCATTGGTGGATATAATGTGGAAGGCCAGGCACAATCTGTGCGCAAAAACATATCTACGACTGCGTATATTTCAAATGGCGCCATCGTAGAGAAAGAGATACAATCATCCATCTTATATGGTAAATCTTTAAGTGTCATCTTACGTGACCCGGATTTTACCACGGTAAATCGCCTGGTAGAAGTAATTAATAATCTCTACCCGGATACAGCAAAGCCAATAGATGCTGCTGTTGTTAATATTACACCTCCGCGAGATTTCCAGTCAGAAGATGCCATTGTGCGATTTATAGCCAATATCGAGGAATTGTATATTAAACCAGACAGCATTGCCAGGGTTATTATCAACGAACGCACGGGAACTATTGTTGCAGGTGAAAACGTCCGGATATCCACTGTCGCTATTGCGCATGGGAATTTAAGTATCACTATCAGTGAAAAACCTGAGGTTTCACAGCCTGGCGCCCTGGCATCCGGACAAACAACGGTAGTACCAAGAACAGATATTGAAGTCATAGAGGAGGAAAAGAAATTAAATGTAATCCAGGAAGGAGTAACAATCTCCGATGTCGCCCGGGCCCTCAATGTGTTAGGGGTTACACCCAGGGACCTTATCTCTATATTCCAGGCAGTTAAAAGGGCTGGCGCTCTTCATGCGGAGCTTATCATTATGTAAGCTCAGTGCGGTTTATCCAAATATTTATTATTGCCGTGATGCAGGGTTTCTTTTTTACAGGTATCACGTTTGTAACAAGCATTGACATTAACAGTTTTTAAACGGAGTTAGATATGGATAATTATTCATCAATAAACCCTTTGTTGCTGTCTCAACCCTCTTGTGTTGAAACAATCAAGAATCTGAACCGGCAAAAAGATATAACCAATGCGATGCCTTCCCTGAAGAAGGCATCGCAGGATTTCGAATCGATCCTTGTCAACCTTGTTGTCAACGCCATGTGGAAAACAATTCCCAAATCAGATTTATTTGGGGAAAACAATGGGGGAATGGAGACCTACACCGAAATAATGTATACCGCCCTTTCACAAGATATTGTTGCCAAAGGCGGTCTCGGAGTTGCGCCAATAATTTATCAACAATTGTTGCAGGACAATGGGCTGGCAGAAAACACACACAAACCTCCCCTGTTAAAGAATGGAACCAACACCGTTGATCTGACAGGGAACGATAAAAATGGAGTTAATCCATCATGAATAAACTGTTCGATGAATTAGCAGAGACATTTAACCGGCTGGGGATCGTTTATGACGAACTGCTTGAAACTGCAAAAACAAAACAGCAGTGCCTGGTATCCGGAAATATTGAAAAGCTGGAAATGCTTCTTTATCAGGAAAAAAACCAGGTTGAAATCGCACAACTTCTTGAAGAAAAAAGGCAAAATATCTTATGGAGATACTGTAAAAAACACCATGTTACGGGGATAAATATTACCATGAAATCCCTGATGAACAAAATGGACACTTCGTACAGGGAAAAGATCAGCAAACAGATCGATAAATTAACACATTCAATAGAACAATTGCATGAAGTAAACCAGTCCAATGCCACCCTCACTCACTATTCACTGGAGATTACTGAGGACATTATAAAGATATTTTACCCCCCTGCATTTCAATACCCGGCATACTGGTATACCGGGAAAATACGGAAAAATGAGCTACCGATGGTCTTGGTCGATACAGAACTATAAGGAGCGTGGAAATATGTCTTCAGATTTACAAATTGGTTTAAGCGGTATATTAGCTGCTCAGCGTGCCTTGCTGGTTACGGCTCACAATATTTCAAATTCAAATACCAAAGGCTATACAAGACAGTCGACCCTCATGGCAACAAAACATCCCGTCGTTACAACTGCCGGGACCATGGGACAAGGTGTAGAGCTTGTGAAGATAATAAGGCATAAAGATGACTATCTCAACAGCCGGCTCAGGGATATTTCATCTTCCCTTGGCAGTGCATCTATTAATAGTCAATACCTCAGAGAACTGGAAACCGTTTTTAATGAAACTTCAGAAGCCAGCCTGAATAATGCATTAGCATCCTTCTTTCAGGGCATAAATGACCTCTCGCAAAACACGGAAAATGTGAGTTCTCGCGCAACTCTTCTTGAAAAAGCCAATACTTTAACCGACACCTTCCATAGAACGGTTAATGAACTGGACCAAATGAAAATATTTGTCAAACAAAGTATAGAAAGCAAGATATCAGATGTTAATGTCCTAACCACAAACATCGCAAACGTAAACAGGCAAATCTCCTCCCTTTCCGTTAAAGGTATCGAATCCAACGATTTACTTGACAAACGGGAAGCTTTATTGCTTGATCTCAGCAAGCTGGTCAATATCACAGTCATTTCCGAAAATAATGGAATGGTGAATGTCGCTACTTCTGGCGGGACTTTGGTATCCGGCACTAATTCTACAAGTATCACTTCCAAAATTGATGCATTAGGGAAAATAAACATCGTAAATTCCAGGAGTCAAAACTCAAAGTACGTTTTTAATACCGGCGAAATAATAGGATTACAAAACTTTTACAACAAAACACTTGTGAATTACGAAGATAAACTCGATACACTGGCGTCAGGCATCATAAAAGATGTGAATCGTATTCATAGCGAAGGCGTGGGGTTATCAGGCGGATTTACCAGTACACTGTCAACCAACTCTGTAACCAGTGCCACCGCTGCGTTAGATGCTGCCGGGCTGGAAATTACACCTTCTACCGGTGATATTTATGTCACCTTAACAAACACAAACACAGGAGAAGTAACAAAGAGCAAAATTTCTGTTGACGTTTCTGCAAATTCCCTTACCGACCTCCAAACTTCTATAGATGGTATTGCAAACATTACGGCATCCATTGCAGATAATAAACTTCTCGTCAAAGCCGACTCAGGTTACAAGTTTAATTTTTCTTATGCCTTAGACCCTAACCCGGGAGCGCTGGGGACTTCTACGGCTTCGGTATCCGGTATTTACTCGGGACAGTCTAACGATGTATATACATTCACCGCTTTGGGGTCAGGCACAATTGGAAGCACTGCAGGACTTCAGGTTGAAGTGAAAGATAGCAGCGGGGCAGTTATATCAACACTCGACGTAGGCAGTAATTACACCTCCGGAAATATACTCAATGTCACAAATGGAGTTACTCTCACCCTTTCCGGTGGTACGATTACTGCCGGCGATTCCTTTTCATTAGATGTCATAAACGATTCGGATACCACCGACTTACTGGCAGCCTTAGGAATAAACACATTCTTCAGCGGTACTGATGCCTCCGGTATGGCTGTGAGCACGGCTATTCGGGAAGACGTGTCACAGATTGCCGCTTCCACAGGCGAGATAGGAAATAACACAAACGCATTGCGTTTGGCCTCACTCCAGGACGACACCAACGTTATTGATAACACAACATTTGCTGACTATTTACATAGGATTGCGTCGTCACTGGGAGAAGAAGCCAGCAATGCTTACAAATCAGAAGAAAGCTTTCATGCCCTGGAAACGAGTCTGGGAAATCGCAGGGACGAGATATCAGGCGTTTCTACAGATGAGGAATTGGTCAATCTGGTAAGATTTCAACAAGCATATCAAGCCTCTGCAAAATATATCTCCATTGTTGATGGGCTTGTAGAGAGATTATTAAGTTCTTTTGGTTAATACAATTTTTTTCAGCAATTAACTTGTGTAGGGTGCGTCTTACGCACCTTCCATATGGTTAGCATTGAGCAGCACGCCGATAGCTGAATTCTTTTCGTAAATACTACATCGAAGAAAAATACTTATAGAGGATAAACTATGTCATCCAGAATAACCCAGGAAAGCATAAACCGCACCACACTTGCGAACATACAGCTCAACTTTAAAAAGATGCAGGAAATACAAGAAAAACTGTCCAGTGGAAAGCAATTAAACCGCCCATCAGATGACCCATCGGGCACACGAAAAGTACTTGGATTGAAGACGGAAGAACTCCAGATCCAGCAATTTTCAGATAACACTGAAACCGCTAAAGAACAAATCTATTCTACATCCAACACCCTCGAGAGTATTCAGGAAATTCTTTCCAAGGTTAAAGAACTAACCATGCAAGCCAGTAATGACACATTAGGGCAATCTGAAAGAAAGATTATTGCAAGTGAATTGAATGAACTGCTGGAATCAGTCCTGCATTATACAAATACGGACAACGACGGTAAGTATATCTTTTCAGGCACAAAAACTTCAACAACTCCCTTTTCAGCCGTACGAGACAGCAACGGCAGAATATCTTCAGTGTCATACACAGGCAATAATGAAGAAATTAAATATCAAATAGGTCCGGATACCTATATACAAGTAAACATGCCCGGAGGAACATTCCTTCAAGGTAATGGGATTTTTTCAACTTTAACATCATTGAGAGACTCCCTCGAATCAAGCACCTTTGACTCTTCTGCTTTTTTAGATTTGAGGAAAGATTTAGATACCTCAACAGACACTCTATTGACGGAAATTACTAAATTCGGCGCAAAGGCAAATCGGTTAGAATTAACCGCACATAGTCTTGAGAATTCACAAATAGCATTGAAAGAGTTGATCTCATATACCGAAGATGCTGATGTAGCATCATTAATCATGGAATTAAAACATCAGGAAAATATCCTGCAATCCTCCCTGGAAACAGGCGCGAGGGTCATTCAACCTACCCTTCTCGATTTCTTGCGATAAATTGTTGTTTAATAATTAATCAAACCGTAAAGAAATTAGACTCAATTAATCCTGCGATAGATGCATATCCGGAAGAATTTTCTTCTTTCTATCCTGTACAATAATCAGTCTAGCAACAACTTGCAAAACTAAACATCTTTAACTGTTAGCATAGCTACACCATAGGATTTTATTGACCACGTATTCATTATAACGTTTAAGATGGAATAGTGTTTGCGATATATCTTCACAAAATTATGCATCTTCAAACCTTTTTAAATAGGCAGGAGGGAAAATATGTTAGAGATGGAAGACATGCAACTGGAAAGCAATAATACACTAAATTTATCTACAGAAAAATTTGGGAATTTGCAAATCGAAAAGGAAAACATTATCACCTTTGAAAATGGCATGCTGGGCTTTGAGGACTTGAAGCAATTTGTCATCGTTGCTATTGAAGAATGCCTTCCTTTCGAATGGCTGGTCTCTGTAAAAGACCCTCTCATTGCTTTTCCTATCCTTAACCCAATGCCCTTCTTTGCTGATTACAACCCGATGCGGTCCATAGAAGACCTGTCATCCTTGGATATAAAGGAAGGAAAAAACATTGAAATATTTTGCACCGTGACTTTAGGCAGCAGGCCGTCAGACGTCACCATAAATCTCAAAGGCCCCATACTTATTAACATGAAAAATAAAATAGGAAGGCAATTCGTACTCATTGAGGACTATTACAGTCTCCACCATCCACTGGTCAGAACTTAGTTTGTTATTTTTTGAAAGGCAAAATATCATGCTAATACTTACAAGGAAGTTAGGAGAAAGCATTACCATCGGAAATGAAATAAAAGTTACCGTTGTAGACTGTCAGGGCAAACAGATCAAGCTGGGCATCACAGCGCCAAAGGATATTAAGGTTCATCGGGAAGAGATATTCGAAAAGATTCAAGAAGAAAACAAAAAGGCTGCGACAGTATCCAGGGATGCTCTGGCTAAAATTGCCCAAAAGTGGCGAACGGACAAAACAAAAAAAAACGTTAAAGAGAAAGAGATAGTTTCTGCTTTATAATTTTAAATAAAGGAAATTGGCCATGGGAAACGCAACTAAAAATAATTCATTACAACCTGCCCCGATCAATAAAGATCTCTCAGACAATCATAACGATTTTGAAACCTATGTATCGCTTGCAAATACAAGTATTGAAAAAGACAACTGGGATGAGGCTTACGGATATCTGAAGAATGCAATTGAAATAAACCCTGATTATGCACAAGGATACAACCACATTGGCATTTTTTATACCAGAAAGAAGAAATATACAGAGGCAATTTACAACTTCAAGAAGGCATTGCAAGTTGATTTCTCATTAGGAGAAGCACATTATAATCTTGCCGTTCTGTACATGGAACGCAAGGAATACGATATGGCGCTTCCACATTTTAAAGAGGTTGTACTGGCCAATCCCAATGATCACGAGACCTATTACCTTATGGGAGTCTGCTGTGTCAATACTAGTATGGAAAAGGAAGCTGAATCTTTTTTTTCTGAATCTCATAGACTGAAACCGGAATATATACCACCAGCTATATCCCTTTGTAAACTCCTCATTAAAAATAATGACTATACAAAGGCCAAAAATATACTTTTGTATATACAAATGACTGACTCCTCTATTCCTGAAATAAATTTTCTTCTCGGAATTATCTATAAAATTCAAAAGAAGTATATGAGGGCAATGCATTATCTCAGAGAAACATTACTTAAAGATAAAAATAATGCGGAGGCGTACAACCTGCTTGGTGAGTGTTGCTTAAAATCTGGCATGGATAAGCAAGCGGAAACCTTTTTCTCGATGGCTGTGAAACTTGACAATTTGTATCTGGACGCTTTTTACAACCTTGGAGACCTCTATTACAAACAAGGAAATTACGATGATGCTATCTTTTCTCTTGAAGAATTCGTCAAAAACAAAGAGGCCGCTGACAGTATCAACTCGCTTTGGTCAGAAACCGTCCACATGAATAATACCGAGATAGTACCAATTTATAATTTATTGGGACATTGTTATAAACAGATTAAGAACCCGGTCAAGGCACGCGCTGTCTGGGAAAAATCCTTAACATTACAACCCGAACAGCAAGACATAAAGGATTTCCTCTCGGATTTACCTCAACCATTACATAAACGGATCAGTCTTGTAATTGACTAGGAGAAAAATCATGATTGTTTCTTTAATGCCAGCGGACCAGATAAATAAAGCTAAATGCATACAAGAATCTAATAATAATGAGCAAGAATGGCTACCAAGTAAACGGTGGAATCCATTCAACAGCTACAAGTTGCTTGCTCACGTTCATCGATGGCAACAAATTAAAAGAGGAAAACCCATACCACCCCCTGCCCTTGTTACCATTGATCCCTCAAATGTTTGTAATTTCAATTGTGTGTGGTGCAATGCGGAATTTATACGCAAACAGCGAAAGGGGATGTTATCGGAAAAGATATTGTTAACCCTTGCAGATTTCCTTCCACGCTGGGGAGAAGGCATTACCAATTACAAACATGGTGTTGAGGCAATTTGCATAGCTGGAGGGGGAGAACCATTTCTGAATCCTGCAACTGCAGCCTTTATTGACAAAGCTACCACCAACGACATAGAAGTTGGCATCGTCACTAATGGCAGTGAAATTCACAGGCACATAGACTCTTTATCTCAATGCACATGGGTTGGCATATCCATAGATGCCGCTACATCAAACACCTTTAATAGGCTGAAGAAATTGCCGCCTGAAAATGGTTATTTTCACAAAATTATTGAGAATATCGCCAATCTTACAGATTATGCAAAAAGGCATAACAATAGATTAGGATTTAAACACCCAGCTTATGGTGTCAGCTACAAATACCTTATATACAAAGATAATATTTCTGAAATATATCAAGCTGCTAAACTGGCAAAGGAAACAGGATGTAAGAATATTCACTTTCGTCCTGCTGGAACACCGTGGAATAAAATAGAGACTGAGAATGAAATTATCTTTTCTCAAGAAGATATTGCACTATTTAAAGATCAAATTGCAAAGGTTTTAGAGTTGAATGACGAAACCTTCGGTATCTACGGTGTAACTCATAAGTTTAATTCTCAATTTGAGAGGGCAAATTACTTTACTAAATGCTACGCAATATTTATGACTGCTGTAATTATGCCACCTATTGGTAAAGATGCCCCAAAAGATTCTTTTATCTTTGGACTTTGCTGTGACAGACGGGGAGACGGAAAACTGGAATTAGCAAGGAATATCATAAATGTTGAAGAAATACAAACATTATGGGGAAGTGAAACCCATTGGGAAATACACGATAGGATCGTAGTAGATAATGAATGCCCAAGATGTACCTACCAACCCCACAATGAGATATATGAACAAGTCATTTTAAATGACAGCATGACATATAAGTTTATTTAAGAGTACCCAATGGATAGACTTTCCATCATCGGACTTGGCAAATTAGGCGCTTGTACTGCTGCATGTTTTGCATCGAAGGGCTATGAAGTTATAGGCGTTGACATAAATAATAGTTTTGTTGAAGCTATTAATAATGGCCGTGCCCCATTCTATGAGCCGGGGCTTCAGGAATCAATAAAACTCTCGGAAGGCAGGCTGAAAGCCACCCAAGATTATGAAGAGGCGGTGAAAAATTCTGATATAACCTTTCTGATAGTTCCGACACCAAGCAGCAAAGATGGACATTTTTCAGACAGATATTTGAGAAATGCCGTGTCGAACCTTTCAGCAGCATTTAAAAAGGTAGATAAATATCATGTCTTTGTAGTAACCTCTACTGTATCACCAGGAACCACCGAAGAAAGCCTTATTCCATTGATAGAATCAACCTCCGGGAAAAAGCTAAATAAAGGCTTTGGAATAGCTTACAATCCGGAGTTCATTGCATTAGGTAACGTTATAACAGATTTTCTAAATCCCGACGTAGTTCTTATAGGAGAGAGCGAGGAATATGTTGGAGATAAACTTGAAGAGATTTACAAAGTCATCTGTGAAAATAAACCCTACGTTGCCCGCATGTCTATTATAAGCGCCGAGATTACAAAAATAAGTCTCAATTCATACATTACCATGAAGGTGAGCTATGCAAATACTCTCGCTAATATATGCGAGCAAATACCGAATGCAGATATAGATGCTATCACAAAGGCTTTAGGAGTGGATAAAAGAATATCTCCTTACTACCTTAAAGGTGGTTTAAGCTATGGTGGCCCTTGTTTTCCAAGGGACAACAGGGCTTTTTCAGCCTTTGCCCAAAAATATGGAATAGATGCGAAGCTTGCAAAAACAACGGATGAAGTCAACAAATTGCAAGTAAACCACCTTGTTGATTTGGTTTTGAAAAACCTCCCCGATAATAATGGTAAAGCAGTATCTGTTCTTGGGCTTGCCTATAAACCAAACACGCCAGTAATAGAAGAGTCTTCTGCAATAAAGCTTATTGAAGAACTTTTAAAGAAAGGCCTAAAAATAATAGTCTACGATCCATTGGCAATGGATCATACAAGGGCATACTTTGGAAATGATATACTCTATGGATCTTCAATTAAGGATTGTTTATCAAAATCATCAACATGTATAGTTACTACCCATGCAGATGAATTCAAATCAATAGATAAGAGCTATATTGTCAATGATCCTACAATCATTATTGATTGCTGGAGATTTCTTAATCCTTTCAAATTAGGTAAAAACACTAAGTATTTGTCCATCGGAAGATCCTAATTTACAAAAGAGATATTAATAACTATATGTATCTGTGTCTAACTCATTCATCACGACCTGTTGATTTTGCACAATGTGCGCTAAACTATCTAACTAAGAGATATGCACTACCCGATCGTCTCAAGAACCCACCACCATTAGAATCCCTCTCAGATGAGTATGTACCAACTTATTTGGGCAATGTTACTGTCTGGAAATATAATTCTGGATTTTACGAAAAGCCTCAGCTTGTAACATTTCTGGAAAAAGACTACAAAGCACAACATGCGGTTATATTTGATGGAAAGCTGATTATCTGTGGAGCAGCATTCCTTGAGATATATAGCACCAATGACAATTATATTCCAATGCGCATGTCTCATCCCTGGTTTTCAGGGGGACATACGGTATTCCCTAATGATAGTGGAGAGTTGATAGTTTCTTGTTCTGCAAGCGATGCCTTGCTTATTTTTGAAATCACAACTGGAGTTGTAAAACAAATATTGAGAATGCCGGAGGAACTTTATGGACGTAATTATAATTTACTATCGGATGACGATCTAAGAAAACATTATATTCCTAATGATTTGCAGCTTACTCATATTAATTGTGGCTATCCGACAGAAAAGGGATTTTTAGTTTCGTCACTTATTCATGGAACAATAGGTTTATTCGACTTCGATGGCAAATATCGTGAAATCTGCACTGGATTTGTAGGTTGTCATGGTGTTAGAACACGTCCTGAACTTGATGGATTTTATTTTAGTGACAGTTGTACAGGTGTTCTTATAGAAATGGATTGGAACGGTAAAATAATTAGGCGTTTTTCTGTTGAGAGTAAGTGGCTACATGATTGTGAATGGATTTATAAAGATTTCTACTTATTTTCGTTAAGTGACAGCAACAAAATTCAAATGTGGAATATACGCCAAAATGAATTATTTTGGGAAATGGATATGTCGTTGTATGGTACATCTGTCCAATTTATATCACATAGTGATGGAGAATTTCCTAGCAATCTTTAGACTACTGACAACTTCGAAAATATGGATACAACAAAATATATAAATTTGCCGTTTTTTTCATTGCAACTGCGTGAAAAATGGAAAGAAATACCGTCAACGCGGCAGGGACGTGTTTTTTCATCTGAAATGTTAAACTGGTCTGATGAAAAACTGTTGACCTTCTGGGATGAATGCAGGGAACAAACCAGCGTTCCAGATGTTAGAGGCTGGTATCAGGAACTCTATAAAGATATGTTTTTAAATTGTGAAATCGCTGATATTGGACCCGGTGTAGGTATTGATGGTATTTTTTTTGCTCAACATGGTGCGCGGGTTACCTTCGTTGATATTGTGGAAGACAATCTCAAGTTGCTTAAACGTATCTGTCATTTGAAGGGAATCACAGCAAATTTCTATTTTATCAATGATTTCTTTGACTTTCATTTTGAGAATATGTTTGATGTGTTTCTGTGTATTGGCTCACTGATTAATGCTCCATTTGATTTTACCCAAAAACAAGCACATGCCATGACACAGTTTTTACGCATTGGCGGCAAGATTGTAATGTTGGCATACCCCAAGGAACGTTATGAAATATCTGGAGCACGCAATTTTGCCGAGTTTGGTAAGATGACGGATGGTGAACGTACACCATGGTGTGAGTGGTATGACGACGAAAAAACAAAAGCATTGTTTGGCAATAATTTCAGTTTGAACTGGAGCCGTAATTTTGGCAAGGATGATATTGAATTTAACTGGTTTGACCTTACAAAAACAAGAGATAACGTTTCAATTAGCCTTAACGATCTACAGAAGGAGAGTATCGCAAAATACTCCCAATTAAATCCCACGGGGAAATGGGAAAACTTAAAAGGAGAATATCTATTTAATAAAGGTGATATGGAGGGGAGCTTCAGTTCTTTTACAAAGGCAGTTGAGATAGACCCTACACCTGCAGGTGCATACAATAATCTGGGTGTGTGGTACTGGCAGATAGGAAATTTTGAGAAGGCTGTAAACCATTTTGAAAAAGCCCTTGAAGTTAATCCCAATGACCGCTATACGATATTGAATTGTATAAAAATCCTGACAATCTCCGGGAAAATAGAAGATGCAAAGAGGCTTTATTCTGATTATTTAAAACAAAACAAAAATGATGAAGAAATTTCACAGGTATTAGAAGATTTTGAGTTGTCTCAAAATTTACCAATAAAATTCGGACAAGGATGCAACGTCAATATTCCCATAGTTTCTGTTAAGGATTTACATAAGAAACTGAAATTTAACACACCGATCAATTATCCAAAGGCCTCACTTATTAAACCATTGCCCGAATGGAAGATGGAAATCGATGATTTCCCAATATTGCGATACGTATACCGAAATTTTCAACCACACAGACATCTGGAATTTGGTACGTGGCAAGGTTCAGGAGTACTCTGTTGTCTCGAGGAATGTGATGCTACGGTTTGGACAATCAATCTACCTCATGGTGAAAAGGATTCAAAAAATCAACCAGCTTATGGCTATTATCCTGAAGAGGCTGCCTCCGTTCGAAGATGGGCAAAAGAAATTGGTTTACCTGAAAAAGACCATTATCAAACAGATTCTGTTGGATTCATAGGTAGATACTACTTAGAAAAAAAATTGGGGCATAGAGTCTGCCAAATTTATTGCGATGGCAGAGAATGGGATATTTCCAATTATCCTCATAATTTTTTTGATACTATCTTAATAGATGGTGGGCACACAAAGGATATCGTTATCAGTGATACCCGAAAGGCCTTTCAATTAATTAGGGATGGTGGTATCGTTATGTGGCATGACTTTTGTCCTCCAATATTCGACCAGTTCGAATCTACACGTGGAGTAATGGAGGCAATCGCTGAAGAGTGGGATTGGATTACCTCGAATACAAGCCAACTATTCTGGATTTATCCAAGCTGGATTCTTTTAGGAGTGAAAATAGATGCTTCTTTCCATTCCAAGTCACAGTATTTGTTTAAACATTCTCAAGACCAAAAAGGATCGTTCAAACAAACAGAAAAAGTATTGTCGGAAGAACTAACCATTCAAAATAATTCATGCATCATTCAAAATCAAAACAATTCTATTTCAATTTCAGGTGAAGTACCACAAACCCCTATTATAGGCTCTGATAAACCAGTCGGTCTTAAGCAAAGCCAGGAAGTTGCGATCCATAAACCCGAAAACGATCTTGCCCATACAAATGAATTGTTTGCAGCTAAGGCATACTGGAATCACCGTTTAACACTGGCAAAGTCCTACAAACATATACAGGCATTGTCTGAGGCAGTTGGCCATTCTGCAGACCTACCCCTTCATCAATGGGGACAATTAATGGCCTTTGCTTTAGAATATATGCCTGACACAATTCTGGAACTGGGACGTGGATATGGAAACTCTACTTGTGCTTTCACCGAAGTTGCTAACCAGTTGAAACCCCGGAGATGCCAGATTACTAGCATCTGTCAGTCGGCTTCATGGAACGAAAGTTTATCAAATATATTGCAGGTTGTACCAAAGAATTGGTTCGACCCTCTTAAGGTTTATCAAGCTGATATTCGCACTTTCGATTATCAAAATGCGCTGTGTAACGCTCAAAGGATATTAGTATTTTGGGATGCGCATGGTTTTGAAGTTGCTGAATGCATCCTTGGTAAAATCCTGCCTTTGATTGTGAAACGTAACCACGTGGTGATTATCCATGATATCTCCGATAGTCGATATAGCCCTGCATCAACAGCCCTCTATGGTGAGAATTCTCTGTGGAAAGGAAATAATTGGGATGGGCCACGCTTAAGGTTAGGGGATGTTGATTCCAATGTCGAACAAGCAGTTTCTATTCTTGATTTCACTACCCGAAACAATCTTTCCCTGTTTTCAGCCGATCATAGTTTACACACAGAGTTTAATAACGATCAGACCCGAGTCTCTGAACTACGTCATATTCTTGGTGATAAACTATTTACATTGAAAGCACATTGGCGCTGGTTTAGCTTGAATGAAAAACCAGGCCCATTCACATTCCCTAAATACAACGCGCCTGCAATACAATCAATCTCTTCTTTAACAATATCAAAACCAACGGATGGCTTCCTGTCAGATGAATTGCTTATGAGAAAGCATTTAGGGCAGATACTCAAACGCACAACTCCCATATCATGCGAAGAATTACAAGCTGCCGCTACCACACTGAAAACACTTCTGCAAGAGGCGGATGTCTCAGCATGCTTGAAGACTCACGGCAATACATTTCCTGCAGCAACGCTACCATTGCTTGTTATGGTTTGGGAAAAAGCATCAAATGACAGTAATACGGAACTGATGGAAATATTGGAGCATGCATATGCATTGCTCACAAGGAAAATAGTACAATAATCCACGAAAAGAGATAATGAGAACAGCAACCTTAAACCCCTGCATAAATACTTCAAACTATTATTGCAAATAAATCAATAATTAAAATAATATGATAGAATGTATGAATACACAACCATATATTAGCATAGTAGTTACTGCACGAAATGACAACCATGGCGGAAATCTTCTGCATCGCATACAAATTTTTGTAAATGGAATACTTGCACAATCGGAAAAATATCAACTGAAAGCAGAATTGATAATTGTCGAATGGAATCCATTACCAGATAAACCAGGTCTTGCCCAAGCATTATCATGGCCTGTACAACACAATTTTTGCACAGTTCGTATCATAGAAGTTCCTTCAGAAATTCATGGGCGATATAGACATGCTGAACGTCTACCACTTTACCAAATGATTGGCAAGAACGTTGGGATTCGACGTTCGCATGGTCATTTTGTACTTGCTACGAATATTGATATTTTATTCTCCAATGAACTTTTCGCCTTTCTTGCTTCCAACAAAATGATGAAAGGGAAATCGTATCGTGTCAACCGGTACGATGTCTCGTCAGATATCCCATTGGAAGCCTCGATTGATGAACAACTGACTTTTTGTAATGAAAATGTTATCCGTATTTATGATAGATACGGAATTCACAATCTAAAAATAGACAATTATATTGAGACATATCCACACGATGTTGATGTAAATCCTGATTTTGTGAATAGTGTGGGTATAACACCTCTATATACAAATGCCAGCGGAGATTTCCAACTTATGGCGCGTGAACACTGGCACAGTCTTCTCGGATATCCTGAATTTGATATGTATTCCTTCCATCTGGACTCTGTCCTTTGCTATATGGCACATCATAGCGGCGCAGTAGAAGAAATTCTCCGTGAACCTATGCGTATTTACCATATCGAACATACTTCTGGTTTTATTCCTGAAGAAGCTGATAAGCTAGAGAATAGACTGAAACACGATAATATTCGAAGGTTGACGGATGAAGAATTACGTATGCTGGCAACCAAAATGTCCAAAGACAAACGCCCGATCATATTCAATGATGATAACTGGGGACTTGCTGCCGATCAACTGAATGAGAAGATAATACTACAAGCAAGATGGGATAACCAATCACGAACAAACAAGGTCTCATCGGAGGAAAAAGAACAAACTTCAGGTCTCAATATCCATACGCTTGAACATCCAGTAGTTTCTATAATTATCACAACCCGTCAAGATGGTTTACATTACATTAAAAATTGTGTAGAAAGCGTACTTTTACAGAACTATCCAAATATCGAATGTATTGTACAAGACAGTGGATCTGCGAAGGAGACAGTGGAACTCCTCGAACGTTATGGCAACCGAATTAAATGGGTTTTGGCACCCAGTTCGGATGGTGGAGAGAAATTGAGCGAAGCCATTCGGAAATGCACAGGAGATATTATTGGCATATGTAATTGTAGCGATGAATTATTGCTTAACGCCGTTCAGTGGACTGTACAGCACTTTTCAAGACATCCCGGCATTGGTGCCATTTATGGTGAATATTATGTGATCGATGATCAAGGGAGAATACTAAAAAAAGCAATGCCCGGTCCTATCTCATACAACTATGAGCGTGTTTTATGTGTAGAGGATACTATCCCTATGCAGTCAGCATTCTTTAGAAGATCAGCACTTGATCAGGCTGACCTATTTAAGAACACTTGGTTGCCTGCCAGGTGTAAAGATTTTGCAATTTGGGTGCGACTTGGAATTAGAACTCAGATTTCATATATCCCTGGCATCATATCAAAGCACAGGCAGTATGTTGGATCTGATGTAAGCAAACCTGATACATGGCATGATATATATAATACAAAGAAAGAGGTATTGGAGCGATTTTTCAAAGAAACCGCGGTTCCTCAACATTTGAAATCATTGCGTTACCGTGCACTGGGTGGTCTTGCCCTCTATATAGCAGGCGTTTTTTTAGAGGACTTTAGTGACCCATTTACCGCAATGAAATATATTTGCCTTGCACGGAATGAACAACCTGATACTGACCATTTAAATTACATGGGCAAGAGGATTCAATTATGGACATCGTGGCTTCTGAAGTTCTATCAACAAGGCGACAATTTATTTTATGAAAAAAGATATGAAGAAGCATTAACCATATTTGATTCATTAACCGTTCTCGATTACTGGATTTCCGGTATTCAATATTCAAAAGCAATGTGTTTATTTCAACTTGACAGGATAAATGATGCATTATTTGCCCTAGAGAAAGAATTAACTTTACGCCCTAACCATGAAGATGCACTAAAGCTATTACAGAGAATTTGCGTAAAGTTGAAATAAAAGTATCCAATGCTATACTTACCTAAAGAAAACTCTCAAATTAAGGTCTCGGCAATCGTATCTACATACAACTCCGAAAGATTTATCAGGTGTTGCTTGCAAGGTCTGATAGACCAAACATTATACAAGACAGGTACGCTGGAGATTATTGTTATTGATAGCGGCTCTCAACAAAACGAACGTACTATAGTTGAAGAATTCCAAAAATATTACGACAACATTGTTTATTTCCATACCGAAGGGCGCGAAACCATTTATGAAGCGTGGAATCGTGGCATTAAGGTGGCTAAAGGAGAATATATTACCAACGCCAACACAGATGATCGCTTAAAATCTACTGCACTCGAAATTTTTAGTAACTATCTTGATACACATCCCGAGATAATACTTATACATGCGGATCAACAAAAAGTTGTCGATAACGAAATTATTGATACCGAAAATCTTTCCGAGGATAATGGAAACTGGCAATGGCCACCTTTTTCTAGAACAGCATTGCTTTTCTGTACACAGGTTGGTAGTCAGCCGATGTGGAGAAGGTCACTACACGATAAGTACGGGTACTTTGATGAATCGTTAATAATTCGCGGCGATCAAGATTTCTTTATCCGTATCTCACACGAAGGAAAGTTTCATTTCATTCGAAAAGTCTTAGGTACACTTCATTATTCACCATCTTCGGTAAGTCATAATATAGAGATCAGTGATAAAGAACAGATGTATCTATTCAGAAAATATACATCAAGGCAACATATTGCCCCTTTCATGGGTGCTTGCGTTGGAGGCATTCCAACTGAAGATCAGTATCAAATACTGATTAATAATCTGTGCTGCGAGTTTGCAGTTGAGGCAATGAACAAACGTGGCATACCATTTCCAATAAATTATATTATCGAACTTATGCCATCTGTATGGAATATCGGGCAGCATCAGCAAATACTTTTTCAGAATTTTATGCGTATGATGAAACAGTTCACCACACATGAGATATTCCAGAGTTTTTCAGTTAAATGGGATAAGAACACATTGCATAAACTTCTTTATACGATAGAAGCTAACCCTAACCTTGAATTTATCCAATTTCCCCATACTAGTAAAAGAGCGTGTTTAGCAGATATAAAGAAACCGGTTGTTTCTATTATAATTCCTGTTTTCAACAAACTTGAGTATACAGAAAAATGCCTCAAGGCAATTTTTGCAAATTCACCAGAAAAACCATCTCTATACGAAGTTATTATTGTTGACAATGCCTCAGCAGACGGCACAAAAGAATTTCTTAACCACATACAAAACGATGTTAAAATCATCATCAATGAAAAAAATATGGGGTTTGCCAGAGCTTGTAATCAGGGGTCACAAAAAGCTTCTGCAGACTATCTCCTCTTTCTCAACAACGATACTGAACCAAAAAAAGGATGGCTGAAACCACTTTTCGAAATTCTCATGAGAGACGATTCTGTGGCAGCGGCAGGAAGTAAACTTTTATTCCCTAATGAGACTATACAACATGCAGGGGTCGTTATTGTTGATAACAAAAGTCTAAACGACCCTTTATTAGCTACACATATTTATATGAATGATCTTGCCAATCTGCCTGAAGCAAACCAATCAAGAACCTATCAGACACTTACTGCAGCCTGTTTGCTTATACGCAAATCCGCTTTCAATGAGGTTGGAGGATTTGATGAGGGTTACTGGAATGGATACGAGGATGTCGATTTATGCTTTAAACTTCAGGAGAAGGGGTGGAAACTTGTTTACCAGCCTGAGAGTGTTGTAATTCATCACGAGTCAAAAAGCGGCCCGGAACGTTTTTCAAAAGTTTCAGAAAATATTCAGCGATTGCATAGCAAGTGGATTGGTAAGATTAAACCGGATATTATTATTAGGGAAGACGGCTCAACGATAATTACTGAAAATAACAAAATACAGTGTTATCACATATCCAATACGATTTCTGCCGGATCGTTGGCTTGCAAACCGCAAAAGCTCGTCTCTATAATCATCCTCACTTACAATGCCTTAAAATACACTCAACAGTGCGTCAGTTCAATCCAGCAACACACAAACTACCCACACGAGATCATTTTTGTGAATAATGGATCAACTGATGGCACCGCAGCATACCTCCGCAAATTGGTTAAAGAATATCCAAATTCATGTTCAAAACATACTGGAACTGGCTACAAACTTATTGAAAATCAAGAAAACAAGGGTTTTGCAGCCGGTAATAATCAGGGTGTCTCAGTTGCAAGTGGAGATTACATAATGTTGCTCAATAATGACGTCCTGGTTTCTGATGGTTGGCTGGAGAGTCTTGTGGAAAGTCTCCAAATGAATGAAAATATTGGCATGGTGGGACCCATCACCAACTCTATCAGTGGCAGACAGATGGTAAGGGATATTCCCTATACCGAAGAAAACGGGTTTCATATCTTTGCTCAAAAGATAAAAAGGGTATACAACGGGCGGCTGACTCCACGATACCGCATTGCCGGTTTTGCGATCCTGATGAAAAAATCGCTTTATGAGGAGGTGGGAGGTTTAGATGAATCCTTTGGCACAGGAAATTATGAAGACGATGACTTATGTTTAAAGGTTCGGGAAAAGGGTTATGCTATCATGGTTGATGAAAGTGTGTTCATTCATCACTACAGGAGCCAAACCTTCATTGAAAATAAAGTTGATTATCGAAACAATCTATCCGTCAATGGGGCTAAATTTAAAAAAAAATGGCCAAATATTAACTACGAGGAGTTGCTTGAATTACACGGTAGTTTGGTTGATGCTAACGCCAACCTCGTCACTCAGGGTCAACAGGCGCTGGAATCAGGAAGTATTAACGAGGCCATTGAACTCTATTTAAAGGCGCTGAACACCAATCCTATCGATGTGGCTGCTTTGTGTGGTATTGGGCTTGCATATCAAATGAGCGGAGAAATGGATAACGCCATTGATGTTTACAAAAAAGCGATCGAATTGAACGGCAGCGACGCATCTATTCATAATAATCTGGGAGTTTTATTTTTTAAAAAGAATATATACCATGGCGCGAGAATTTGTTTTGAAAAAGCGCTATCGATAGATGCTCAGTATAAAGAAGCGCGGCAAAATCTTGAAAAGGTATCCGGAATGCAAAAGAAAAATTACTTGTGACATGCTTACTGTATTTAAGCAGGTCTTCGGCGACTTATACGCACACCTTTTACGACAAAATTTCGTCCCCCTACCCCCGCCAGCGGGGTACAGTCGGTTGTCCCCCTCGTGAGAGGGATCAAGGGGGAGGCAAAAACTTTGAAATTCCTCATCATCAAGTTAGGGATGAACACGGACAAACAGAGTTTGTCCGTGCCACCCTGATACACGCATAAATAGAATGAAAATTCCTATACAATTAAATTAGGTTGGGTTTTAAATGACAAAAACCCAACGACCTTCTTGTTACCCCAATTGCGCAGAGTGCGTCCTAAGCGCCATCCATACACTGCATTGTTTTTGGGGCGCAGGACGCACCCTACAGGATTGAAATTCCTTAACATAAATTTAGCATTAAACTTATAATCAAACCAATCCTGCCCTATATCAAGCAGCTTTGTATTCAAACCCCCTCTTGCAACCTGTAACAGAGGGTTATGGGTTTTTTCATATACAATTTTTTGATATAGCGTTTAAATATTTCACACCCTGCAATCTGCAAATGTTCAACATTTCAACAATTTAAAAGAATTTTTTCTGATAAACCCTATATCTTTTCGATAAGTCTTGCACAATAAACATATTTTTTGGGATGCATTCTTAATTTTTTATAGCAGTTCATAGGGTCATGGCAAAACAATCCAACAACCCTGACATGATTTTAAACCCTGTCAGCAACACTCTGGTTTTTTGGAAATAACCCTGTAGGGGCGAAAAATTAATAGTTTAAAGTTCTAATGCGTTAAAAACGTCAGAGGAGCGGCAGATAATATGCATAAACATATATCTCCTCCGGCGGAATTTGATGTTGGTGTAAATTGCTTTTCTATTGATATTCTGCTTCTAATAGAGCTATCAAAGGTATTTTTCAAAAAACCGGATTAATACCCCTGTCAGGGTTAACACTACTGTGCGTTTCATTAAAACCTGGCAGAAGTCATAAAAAAGCAGGAATGCTCTCCGTGTTTTGTTGGCACAAACATTGCGAAAGATTGAGGCGTTGGTTATGTCGGAAGACCAAATTTCTGGCAGTTTTCATTCAGATACTATTTATTATCGTCTTATTAGCCTCAGGCACACAACGAACTATGCCAATACCACCAGCTCAGAAATATTTTATCGAAGGACAATCCCATAGGGAAAATGGGCGTTATAAGGAAGCCATAGATTCTTATAAAAAAGCCATAGAAAACGATCCCTCTTTCATTAGCGCTTATTATAATCTAGCCCTTCTCTATCACCAAATCAAACAGTATGACAGTGCTGTAATCAATCTTAAAAAAGTGATAGAACTAGACCCCAATGATGTATCAGCATTTAACAATTTAGGTGTTATATACTTTGCTAATAGCATGCTCAATGAGGCAAAGATACATTTCGAAAAGGCATTATTAATTGAAGCAAATTATAAAGAAGCTCGGGATAATCTGAAAAAAGTTCAACAAAAATTACAAAAGAGAGAACTACCTCCTTCGTCCGAACAACCTAATACATCTCGCCATCATAAAATTGGATTTGTAACTTTATGGCATGAACGAGGACAAGCCTATGTCACTAAAGCAATTCAAGATGCGTTAAACAACAAATACAACACCTTTGTCTTTGCTAGAAATGGTGGGACACCTGACAACCCCATGTTGCAAACCACAGGGGAATGGAATGTCCCTAATCTTACGGCTTATCATGAATACAAGATACCTCGCGAAGTCTTGAAGAACTGGGTAACACAGAACGCGTTGGAACTGGTTTTTTTTAACGAAGAATACGATCTGGGATTGGTAGAAGCAGCGAAGCAATGTGGAATCAAAATAGTTGGATACTATGTTTGGGAGTTGTTCGACCCACAATTTGCCATTGCGTGTAGACGTCTTTACGATAAAATTATTTGCCCCACAAAAGCCTGCTACGAAAAATTCAAAAAGCTCGGGATGGGCAACGCTGAGTATGTTCAGTGGGGGATAGATTTGAATCTGTTTCAACCCAAAGAACACACCGGAAATAAGAGGGTGAGATTTTTTCATCCTGCCGGATGGGGAGGACTGCATGCCCGTCGAGGAACACAATTTGTCATTGACGCATTCCAAAAACTGAACGACCCGAATACAGAGTTATTGATTCATACCCAGCACGGCTCCATTGTGCAGGAGGGCAAGAACATTAAAATTCTTTCCGGGACTGTGCCGCGTGAAGAAATTGTTCGAATGTATCAGGAATCTGATGTGACAGTTCTTCCTTCCAAGTGGGAAGGATTGGGACTAACTTTCTTCGAGTCAATAAGCTGCGGACTGCCCATCATAACCGTTGATGCTCCACCTATGAATGAATTTGTACACAATGGTAAAACAGGGTTCTTGTGCCGTGTTGCCGAACGAAAGAGCTATCAAGGCATTTTCGTTGATGGGGTTCATGTAGACATCGACGATATGGCGGAAAAGATGCGGATAGTACTTGACACCAATCTCCGTTTTGCTATGCGCGAAAATGTCAGAACGTTTGCTCCAGATTTTTCAATTACAAAGTTTAAAGAAAACATACAAAATCTTTTTCTTGATGTTACTAAACAAAATAGAGGGAATTTACACCTTAACCTTGGATGTGGAACTGATATAAAACAAGGGTATGTCAATATCGATCAACGTCAGATGGAGGGCGTGGATCAGATAGCGGATGTTTCCAATCTTCCATATCCTGACAAGTCGGTCTCTGAAATCCTGGCCAATGACGTTGTTGAACATTTTCCTCGTGAACGGACAGAAGAGGTCTTGGCAGAGTGGGCACGTACATTAAGACCGGATGGAATTCTTACGATTCAATGTCCCGATGTCCGTGCCCTCGCACATGGCCTCGTTTTGAATCAAATCTCTACAAAGGAGTTTGCCAGACGGATATATGGTGGTCAGGATTATAGTGGAAACTTTCATTATGCAGGTTTCGACATTCCTACCATGAAGCGAATGTTGCGCAACCACGGTATCCATCCCCAGCGGATATCAACCTGCAACGGTAATTTTACTATTACTGCGAGCCGTAAAGCCGAATCCTCTCGCAGAAGACTGCGGATCATTCTTATAGGTGCTCGTTTCAGTAATTATCCGTGGGGCACTGAAAATTTCATTTATAAAGCTCTCGTCGAGTTAGGTCATGAGGTAATTGACATTGATTTCAGGCGTGATCATGGCCATATAGAGGAACAGCTTAAACAGTCTGCAGACCTTGTAATTACATATAAGGGCTCTGGAATAAATCCCAGACTTCTAGAAATACAAAGTTGCCCTACGATACTTTGGTATCCAGACGATGTTTTAACCATACAACAAGCCCACAATGATCTACAATATGGAGGATATGCGTATGATCATGTCTACTATTTTGATCAGGCTGGGCTGCAAAAATTACAGCAGATGGGAATTACCCATTGCAGTTTTCTACCTGTGGCTACAGATCCTACTATCTACAGATATTTGCCGGGAACAAAAAAGAAATATGATGTTACCTTTGTAGGCAACATTTATCCCAATCGGCGTATCCTTATTGATCGATTGAAGAGCAAGTTCAACGTCTTCGAGACAAAAGCATTCATGGAAGATATGGTTCGCATATTCAACGAAACAAAGATTGTTTTGAACTTGGGAGTAAGTAATACTGGTTATCAACTGCGAGTTTTTGAAGCCTTGGGATGCAGGTCTTTTCTTTTAACTAATGAAATCGGTATGAATGACCGTTTATTCAAGGATAGGGAACACCTTGTCTATTTTAACGATAGGAGTATTGAAAGTCTTATCGGATATTACTTGGAGCACGATGAAGAAAGAGAGGCTATTGCCGGGAATGGTTATCAGGAAGTATGTGCCAAGCATACCTTTAAACATCGTATACAAAAAATATTCGATGACAATTTTCGTTAAGAAGATTGTTTAGAATAGGTAAAAAATGAAAAATCAAAAAATATTGCTTGTTAAACTTGCAGATAGATTCTTAGAAAACGAATTTATTTTTCAGCAGTTGGGCATTCACTACCTCCAATCATACCTTGCACGGCATGGCATTCCTTCTGATCTGCTTATTTTATTTGAGCATGAATTAAAAAGAAAAGAACGCCTTTCTGGGAAAAATGGAGTCTCCGATCTTTGCCAGCAAACTATGCTGCTTATAGAAAGCGCAGGAAGGGTTATTGAACAACCATTCAATTCGTCTGTTTTTTCTGACTACAACATTATAGCACTTTCAGTTATGACCCCACAGGCTGAAGATGCTTATTTATTATCTGCCTTACTTAATCAGGAATTCCCAGATGTAACGACTGTAATAGGCGGTTCCCATGCCAGATATTACTTAGATGAAGTTGCCAATTTACCTGCGGAAACATCTTTTGATTTTATTGTTCCACAAGATGGCTGGAAACCAATTTTTGAAATTGTTACAAATTCAATTAATCGGCAAAATAAATCAAGCATACTTTCACATAGATTTTTTAACCTAAGCGGAATTACAACTCCACCAACAAGGCCAATTCCATTGATGGAAAAGTATAATTTTGAAATTGCAGGAGTAAAAGCTTTTCATACTATAACCGCTTTGGGTTGTCCTTTTAGTTGCAATTTTTGCGAGGCAAGTAGTGAGAATCTTAGGAAATTTCCATATGAGATGATATCTAAAGATTTACAAGAAATTGCAAAATGCCATATTGAACTTGGACGTTCAAAGTATGGTGTTATGTTTTTTGATGACGTTGGTTTAATGAATCCAGAACAAGTTAAGAAAATATCTCAGTTGATAAAACAGAATGGTTTTACAACGTGGAGAGCATTTACGCATGCATACCTTGTTAATAAATATAAGGAAAGCTTATTGATACCTTTCCATTCAAGCGGAGGCAGAAGGATTGGAATGGGACTAGAGACGGGATCACAAAAATCACTTGATCTTATAAATAAAAGAAATGGAAAGAAACAATATGTCTGGGAACATTATGAATCTGTAAAAATTGCAAATAAATTGGGTATTGCAGTTGATGCGTTTACGATGATTTTCCCGTGGGAAGACGAGTCTGATTTAGAACATACTACTAAAATGTTACAATTTATTGCAGGAAATCCAGTAGAGGGATTGGATGAGAAGGGTCGACCATTAAAAAACAGTGTAGATTCCACTATTATGACGCCATACCAAGGTACTGTATTTAACAAAATGATCAACCTTAAGGAAATAAATAACGTTAAATTAAAAAATAATTTAGATTATACAAGTTATTTTTATAAAGGACTTTCTGGGAAGTCAGGCTGGCCTTATGAAGAAACCGTCCTAAGCAGAGAGCGATATGAAAAAGAGCAAAATCTTAGAAATTCTATGAGACCTGCTTACAGATAGATGGTGACCTAAATCATGCAATCAGGTGTTACCTGATTGCATGATAAGGATAAAAGTAGCATCTCCAAGGGATTTAGAAAACTAACAAACGTAATGAAGGTTCACCTTTTCAATGAAGAATATAACACAAAAAGGCATAAACATATATACTGATCCCATAAACAATGATAAATAGCGACTGATATCCAAAAACACGAAAAGGATTACGTATATTTGCCGCTTTTCGGCACATAAATTGAAAAGATTTCAATCTCCAGCCAGCCTTAAAATCTATTGGCGAAGTGGCGCATTTTAAATGGGATGGTAATCCATACGACCCTCAATGGGATTTTGGCGCAAAACAGAGGATGAATAATGAACTCTTCCGGGCTGTTGCTGCTGCTCATAGTGTTCAACCAATTGACGTATTTTTCAGTTATCTATCCGGTCGTACGGTATTCCCTGGAATTGTGAGGGCCATCGGCATGATGGGCATTCCCACGCTCAATATAAGCCTGGGCGATAAAACCAAATTTTACAATACTCTGGAGCCAACGGGTTTCTCTGGCACGGCAGATATCGCCAATGCATTTACATTATGTTGGACGAGTACGGAGGATGCCGTTAAGTTGTTTGAATCCGTTGCTGCTCACGCAATATACCTTCCAGAAGGGGCAAACCCTGAGATTTACCGTCCTTTGGATGTTCCGTTCGATATAGATATTTCATTTTTGGGTCAGTGCTACGGTCAACGACCAAAGGTTATTGAATGCCTGAAAAATAAAGGGATACATGTACACACTTTTGGTCACGGTTGGCCATCCGGCGAGATTCAAGTGGAAGACATGGTAAGAGTTTATAACCGCAGCAGAATTAACCTCGGTTTCGCCGCGGTCAGCGATTCTAAAGATATCTGCTGTTTGAAGGGACGTGATTTCGAGGCCCCTATGAGTGGGGCTGTACCTAACACAATACCATCCGGAACTTGAAAATGTGTATGAAATCGGAAAAGAAATTATTTGCTATAGAGATATAGATGAACTTGTAGAAAAGATCCATTACTATCTGGTGCATCTCCAGGAAGCTGAAGAGATTATGCAGGCTGGTTTGCTCCGTGCACGCCGGGATCACACATGGGAATGTCGCTTTCGTCATGCCTTTGCTGCCATGGGCATTCCGATTTTAAATCCTGGCTAAGAACTGTAACAGACTTACAATTTTTTTGCGTTGTAGAATCTGAGAAGGAAGCGGGTGATGAGGAAACAAGAATTGGCAGAATTATTGAAAACATACCAAGAATATTTGGATGAAAGCAGGTCTTCACTTTTACACCATCCTCAGCTTTCATTGTACTTTGACGACGTGATTCGATACCTGAGTATGACATTGCATGAGGAAAGGATCTGCTTTTACTCTTGTTTGAATGACAGTATAAGTGAGACCCCCATCGACAAATATTACTTCTATCAGGATACCTGGACTGCCCGTAAGATATTTGAAATTTGTCCAAGGCGTGTTGTGGATGTTGGGTCAACTGCATTGCTTGTTGGAATTGTTTCTCAGTTTGTTCCCACCATCAGTGTTGGTGTGAGGCCGTTATCTATCTCGTTGCCCGATCTTACCTGCATGCATGCATCCATAACAGACCTGCCTTTTGAAGACTCAACTGTTGAGCTTTTAAGCAGCATGTGCGTAATTGAACATGTTGGACTGGGGCGTTATGGAGATGAATTAGATACACAGGGGAGCCTAAAGGCATTCATGGAGGTATCGCGGATAATCAGACAAGACGGCCATTTCCTGTTCAGCGTCCCACTGAGCCATACACCATTATGTCTGGTGTGCTCACATGGTAAAAAAAGAATAGGCAGGTAGCCACGACTTAAGTAATCACCAGAGATAAGAAAATGACGGGAACTTCAAAGATTAAAGCCGACTATACATTCTTTATCCGTGTAAAAAACTTTAAAGAGATACTCAGGCTGTCTAAATTTTCGGTATAAAATGAAAAACTTACAGAAACCTACAATCTCGACCTGCATGATTGTAAAGAATGAAGAACATCTCCTTACTAATTGCCTGAACAGTATCAAAAGTGTGGTCGACGAAATTATTATTGTCGATACAGGCTCTACTGACGACACCATAAAAATCGCCAAAAGTTTCGGCGCAAAGGTATTCCTTCATCCATGGAATGACAGTTTTAGCGAGGCAAGAAACCACTCTCTCAATTATGCATCGGGAGATTGGATACTCCAGATCGATGCCGATGAAGAATTAGAACAGGCAGATATACCGATACTAAAATCCGCCATTAACTGCAACGGATATAATGGAATTATCGTAAGTATCCAAAGTGTCATAAAGGACAACCTGCACACGTTTTATACGACCCGAATCTTCCGGAGAAACAAAGGATTCTACAAGGATATCATTCATGAACAACTTATCGTTAAAGGAAACCGGTTGTCAACGGAAATAAGGCTCTACCATCATGGGTACAACCTTGACAAGGAAAAGATGGAAGTGAAATGGCAGCGAACGACATACCTGTTGAAAAAGCAAATTGAGCAAAACAAATTTGATAGCTTTGCATGGTTTAACCTGGTACGTAATTATCGTACACAAGACTTGTTTCAAGACGGCATAAATGCAGGAATGCAGGCACTTGCGATAATTTCACCTAATCTCTGCTCAAAACATACGGAAACAAATGTGAATTTGCACCATTATGCGATGATTAGTTATGAAACGGCAAATTGCTACCTCCACAACGAAGATTTCACAAATGCAAAAGAATTGTGCCATACCGCCCTATCAAAATTAACACAGTTGGAAATTACACCGGATAATATTGACATTATATTTACCCTTGCCTGCATCTATTTAAAAGAGGGTTGTTACGGAAAAGCAATTGATTACTTCAATAAATTCTTGTATTTGCGGAAATCATATCTTGATGATATGAATGCGAATTCTCTTATGATTGATACGCTGGGATATGATTACGCAGCCTACAATGGAATGGGTTATTGTTTCGGGAATTTAGGACAATGGGAACAAGCCTTATTACATTTACAAAAAGCCATATTGTGTAACCCAAGGTACCTTAATGCTTACAAGAACCTGACATCCTGCTATACTAACCTTTGTCGCTATACTGAAGCCATTAATACATTATTAAGAACCGTTTCAGAAGGTATAGCTGATGATGCTGTACTATTAAAATTGGGAGAGTTATACATTCAACAAGAAGCCTTTGAAAAAGCCATTCCCTATCTTGAAGAATATTTAAAGATACATCCGGATGATGGAGGCGCCGTGATAAAACTTGCTCAGTCATATGAAAAGTTGGGACATTTGGAGGCAGCCCTTATAGGGTACATATCTGTGATGGGGAAGAGAGTGTTGTGTCCGGAGACCTGACGTCATAAATCAGCGTGTAAGGCACAACACAAAGCTAATATTGAAATGATCTAAATATTTTTATTATTACAAACAATATTTGGTCTCAAATAAGATACATAACAATGTCAATAACGGGTCCTCAGATGATATCAAATAATGGCAGACCAACGCTCTCTGCATGTATGATCGTTAAAAATGAAGAGAGATTTTTACCTCAATGCTTAAATAGCATTAAAGACGCCGTGGATGAAATTATTATTGTCGATACAGGCTCGACAGATAAGACCGTAGAAATTGCACAATCTTTTGGCGCTAAGGTATACCACCATCTCTGGAATAATAGCTTTAGTGAAGCAAGAAATCATTCTTTAAATTACGCAACGAGCGATTGGATTCTTCAAATCGATGCAGATGAGAAGCTTGAACAGGCCGACATCCCCCTATTACACAAATTAATAAATACTGACTTATACGATGTCGTATTTATCGCTATATATAGTGAACTCCCCGGTGGTCAGGCAAAACACTATTTTCAAAGGGTATTCCGAAGGGGTAAAGCCCATTTTGAAGGGATTGTACATAATCAACTTGTCTTCGAAGGAAAGACAATGCAATCGGAAATAAAGCTCTATCACTACGGGTATAATTTATCCGAAAATGAAATGAAAAATAAATATAAAAGAACAGGCGACCTGTTAAGACAGCAGCTTACAGAAAATCCGAACAATATTTTTGTCATGGCAAACCTTATTCGGAATTACAGAAATGAATATAATTTTGATAAAGTCATTGAATTGGGAGAAAAGGGGTTACATATACCTATATCACAAACAGACCTTGTTTCAAAAAACCAAAGGCAAAGAATATCCATTGATCTTGCACATGCCCTATTAAACAAGGATCAGGTAGAAAGAGCTGAAGCAGTCTGCAAAGAATCACTGGAAGAAAACCCGGATTCCTTTGATCTTTTGTTAGTACTTGGAGAAATATTGTTGAAACAAAGTGCTTTCAGTGATGCCCTAATTTATTTTAAAAAGCATCTTATCTTAAAAGAAAAGGAAAACAAAACCCCAACTTTTAACATCCTTTCTTCTGATTTTTATTATTATGAACACAGCGCGTATAATAATATTGGTGAATGTTATAAACAATTGGGACTTATAAATGAGGCTGAGGTAGCTTACAAAAATGCTATCGAATTAAATAGAAAAGAACCATTATATTACTCAAACCTTGCTCAACTCTACACTTCTCAACAACGTTTTGACGAGGCTGAAAATGTTGCAAATACTGCTGTAAAACTTGGTATTGCTAACCATTTAACATATTTATTACTAGGGAAAATACATTTCATCAAGAAAAAACCTCACGAAGCTCTTGATGCATTTAAACAATCCGTCCAAATTGACAACAAAGACATAACTGCACATGTCTATTTGATTAACTTGTTAATACAAATAAATAAGGTTAAAGATGCCGAAGAAACATTAAAAAGAATACTTTCTTCTTACCCAGACAACCTGAGACTTAAATGTCTCATGGAAAAAATTAAATACCGGCAGGGTAATAGGGAGAGTGTTATTAAATTTATTCAGAATATCCTGAAATCCAGCCCCTCAGAAAACGATGTATATCTCGACCTTGGAGACCTCTGTATTGAAATGGAGGAATATACCCTAGCCATTGAGCTCTTAGAAAGATACCTTAAAACATCTCCGGCTGAAGCAATGGTCATTACGAACATCGCTACCTGTTACGCCAGATTAGGCAAATTAGAGGCCGCCATAACAGGATTCCAGGCGGCGCTTAAATTGGACCCTGCGTGTATTTGCGCTTCACAAAATCTTGTGGCTCTAAAAATATTAGAGAATAAGAGTTGAAGTTATTTTTACAAAATGGCATACAACTTAAATTAATACGGTGAATAATTGATGAATGTTACGAACAAACAAACTATATCAAATAATGGCAGACCCACACTCTCTGCATGCATGATCGTTAAGAATGAAGAGAAATTTCTTGCCCAGTGTTTACAAAGCATCAGACACGCTGTAGATGAAATCATTATTGTGGATACAGGTTCGACAGATAAAACCATTGAAATTGCACAATCCTTTGCTGCAAAAGTATACCATCATCCCTGGAAGAATAGTTTTAGTGAGGCGAGAAATCACTCCCTGAACTATGCAACATGCGATTGGATTCTGCAAATCGATGCCGATGAGGCTATTGAACAGACTGACATCCCCTTTTTACACAAATTAATAACTGATAACTCATACAATGCTATATTTGTTGCAATATATAGTGACCTTCCGGGTGGTCGATCAAAACACTACTACACAAGGGTATTTCGCAGGGGAAAAGCCCATTTCGAGGGAATTGTACATAATCAACTCATCTTCGAAGGCAGGGCAATTCATTCTGAAATAAGGTTCTATCACTATGGATACAATTTATCTGATAGCGAAATGCAAAAAAAATATAAAAGAACTGGCGACCTGTTACGACAGCAGCTTGCAGAAAACCCTAATAATATTTTTGTCATGGCAAACCTTATTCGAAACTACAGAAACGAATACAATTTTGATAAAGTTATTGAATTGGGAGAAAAGGGATTAAGACTGTCTGTATTACAAACAGACTTTGACGCCAAAAGCCAAAGACAAAGAATATACATTGACCTTGTATATGCCTTAATAAATACAAATCAACTAAACAGGGCTGAAGAAATCTGCCAGGAAGCGATTAATGGAAATCCTGATTCGCTTGACCTTTTATTCATTATGGGAGAAATACTGTTGAAAAAGGCAGCATTTAATGATGCCTTACATTATTTTAAAAAATACCTCATTATGAAGGATAGAGAAAATAAAAATCCTTCCTTTAATCTGTCTATTGTAGATTCTTATTATTATGAACACAAAGCATATGACAATATTGGAGTATGTTATGAGGGTCTGGGACATAAAAATGAGGCCGAAATAGCTTACAAAAAAGCGATGGAGCTCAATAATAAGGTGTCCCTATATTACTCAAACCTTACTCAACTCTATACTTCTCAAAACCGCCTGGACGAGGCTGAAAATATAGCTAATACTGCTGTCAAACTAGGCATTGCTGACAATTCGATGCGCCTCTTACTAGGGAAGATACAAGTTATGCAGAAGAAACACCATGAGGCCATCAATACTTTTAAATGGTTGATCCAGAAAGATAACAAAAACATAAATGCATATATTCTTCTAATAAACTTACTCATACAAACAGATAAACTTAAAGAGGCTGAGGAGACTATAAAGATAATAATTTCTTCTTATCCAGACCATCTGGGACTCAAATGTCTTATGGAAAGAATTAAATGCAAATACGGCAACAGGGAGAGTGCAATTAGTTTTATCCAAATGACGCTAAAATCCAACCCCTCGAATAACAGTATATATCACGACCTTGGAAATCTCTGCATAGAGATAGAGGAATATGACACTGCCATCGAATTATTAGAGAAATACCTTAAAACCTCTCCATCTGATACAACTGCGATTACCAATATTGCCACTTGTTACGCCAGATTAGGCAAATTAGAATCCGCCATAATTGGATTCCAGACAGCGCTTACATTAGATCCCGGTTGTAATCAGGCAGCAAGAAACCTCACGACCTTAAAAAAACAGTTCAATGGGCAACTCATATAAAAAAAGCTAGTTAATTTAAAAAATAGTATTTAAAAAAATTAAACTTATTTAAACTTCCACCGATAATTGCATCAGGTACCATAAAAGACTTGGCTAGTCAGTCTAAATATGTGTGTATTTTAGATTAAACAAGCTCGTTTCTTCTCATTATGGAATATGAGAAAAAACATTGAAACAAGGAGGTTAGAAAATGAGTACAAGAATTAATACGAATCTTAATGCGTTAAATGCCCTAAGGTCGTTAACCGATGTCAATGGGCGTTTGTCTATTTCTCAATTAAGATTGGCTACTGGCAAGAGGATTAATACTACTGGTGACGATGCAGCTGGTTATACCATTGCCAAAAAATTTAATGCGCGTGCGGAAGGTCTTGGTCAGGCATTAAACAACATAGGGTCGGCCAAAAATCTGGTATCAGTTGCAGAAGGCCATTTGAATAATATCGTTGATATCCTGACACAGATGAAGACGAAGGCTACTCAGGCAGCCGATGATTCGCTTGGTACATCTGAGCGTACCGCCATCAAAGCCGAACTTGCTGCGTTGGCCACACAAATTAATCTTGAAGTCACACAGGCCACATGGAACTCCAAATCGATATTTAGCGGTACAGGTTCGAGCAATGCAACCGCAGGCAACGTGTTGTTTAAATTCCAGATTGGCGGTGGAAACAGTTCTACAAACGATATATTGCAGTTTAACCTCTTGAAGACAGGAAACGTCAGCCTTGAAAGTGGCAACACAGGTTATCGGTCTACTCAGCTAAGACTTGATGCCAGTGGTGGTACACGTCTCAGCGGTAACACCCTTGCAGGTTCATTGGTAGGCTCATCAGCATCTGCACAAAACTTAATGGGTAGGATAGATAATGCCATTGCTGATGTATCAGAGGCGTTGAGCTATATCGGTTCTGTAGTAAACAGGTTGAGCTATCAGGAAACAAGTCTGACAGTAGCCAAAACCAACACTGAGGCAGCCAGAAGTCGAATTGAGGATGCTGATATGGCATACGAGCAATTAAATGCAACAAAACTGCAGATCTTGCAACAGACAGCCAGTGCAATGCTTGCACAAGCAAATTCAGGACCACAGTCCATACTAAGCCTTTTCAGATAAAATGGGCTTTACGCTGGGGATGGGTTTTATCCCATCCCCAGTTTTTATTTTGAGATACTACGTATTGTTTAAGAATACACTCTTGTAAGGGTTATACTATGGCCATATCATCTTCCATAACGACTGCATTTAATACAAGCTCAAGTTTTAACTTATTGGTTAATCAGTTCATGGCACTAGAACGAAGGCCATTGTCATCGCTGAATACCAAAAAGACCGGTCTCAATAGCAGTTTAACTATTTATAGCGATTTAAAGACAAAACTTTCTGATCTCCTTACAGCAGCAAGGGATTTATCCAATTCCACCACGAGTTCTATATATAATTCGAGAACATCCAGTTCCAGCGATGAGACGAAAGTAATTGCATCCGTTGATAGTAATGCGGCTACTGGGGCATTCCAGATTCGTGTAAAACAATTGGCCGCCGGCGCCTCAATACAGAGCACCGCAGAGTTAATAACCAAATCCGCTACTAAAAGCGCCTCAAAGGTAGCACCTGGTACGGGCATCATTGATGTGTCAAAGAGTTTTGCTGATGCAGGATTCGAAAATACCCCTGACGGAGCTGTAACTATCAATGGACAAACCTTCACCTTATCAAATTATAGCACGATTCAATCATTCATGGATGCGGTCAACACCGATGTCACTGCAAATGCAAATATATATTATAATAAAACTGAAGACAAATTTACCATTGAACAAAAGAGCGCAGCAACGGATTTGGTTATATCAGATACAGGAACAAACCCATTTTTAACACAGGCAAAAATAACGGTTGGTACTTATACAGGCAACGGCAACACTGGCATACAAAGCGATGTGCTTCTGTCCAAAGCCAATTTTGATTCAATGCTGACAAGTACTGCTACTGGCAGCTTTAAAATTAATGGCGTATCAATTACCTATAATACTGACACAGACACATTAGATAATGTTATCTCCAAAATAAACAGTTCCACGGCCAATGTAAACGCGTTTTATGATAGTTCCCTCGATAAAGTCATTATTAAATCTAAAGCTACGGGAAGCACGGACTCAATTACACTATTGGATGTGAGTGGTAATTTATTGAATACTCTGAAATTGTCTGGAGCAACCCAAACAAACGGTGCAGACGCACTTTTTACGATAAACAGCTCTGCTACAGCAGACCAGATAGCCAAAAGTACAAACACCTTTACGATAAATGGAATTACATATACCCTCAAAAATACAAATGTCACAGACTATACAGATAACACCTATACAGCCGTAACCGTTAAGCAGGATACAAGCTCCATTCAATCCAAAATTACCGGTTTCCTGGATACATTCAATGCAGTAACAGAATACATAAAAGATAAATCCAGTGTAAATATAAGTACCAAGACAAGGGGTCCACTTGCAGGCAATACAACCTTCACTTCCTTAAGAAGCCAATTATTTCAAAAACTATCTGAACAGATAAGCGGTATTACGTCAGGAAATCCTGATTATCTCAATGAAATTGGTATTACTATCAGCACTAATCTAAAGGCCAGTTTATCCGATACAACCAAATTTAATAATGCTATTGCCTCTAATTATAAAACAGTTGAAAATCTATTTAATTCCACAAATGGTGTCGCTAAAAAGATTGAAACCATCTTAAAACCTTTTGTAGAGGGTTCCTCTTCTAATAGAAGTTCAATTATCGATGAGACAAAGAATGTGATCAGTAAGCAGATAACTGATATCGATACCCGTATAGCTAATATGGAAAACCGTTTATCGATTAAAGAAAATCTATATCGCCAACAATTGTATAAAATGCAAGACTTACTAAACATCGCTGTACTTCAGGGTAGTCAGATTACATCTCTCACAAACTCTTACTACACCATGTTTTAATTTTATATTATCGTATCGAAACAGAATCAAAGAAAGTATATTTCTTTTATTACATACTTGTTTTAGAATTTTGGAACATCAACATTCTTCAACATGGATCGAGAGAAAATAATAGACTTATTTACGACGTTGTTAAAAGATCATAAAGCCCTTCTCCATAATACCCATGAAATCAAAAGGGTATTGTTGGAAGGTTATTACGAGAACTCTTTAGAGGAGAACATTAAAGAAAGGCGCTTGCTGATAGATAAGATTGATTCATTGGTAAAATATTACCATTCTATTAAAGAATGTCCTGATTTTACCGATAATAGTAAATGGAAATTACAAAATAGTGAACTACTCCAACAAATTCAACAACTATCAAATGCCACTGCCTTCCTTAATGATGAAATTACATCTTTGATTAGTCAACGAATTAAAAACGTTACCTTCGATCTGGAAAAAATTCAAGAAGGCAAGCATCTTGTGAATAATCTGAGAAAACACGTTAATAATATACCCTCATTAGTTGATGTTTGTGGATAATTAAATGTACATATTTCATTATAACTTTTAAAAAGGAGTCAGAGATTTATGATTGCTACGAGAAAAATGAGCAGTGTCTATTTAGAACAGGAGATTATGACGTTAAATCCCGTTCAACTACTGATCAAGGCTTATGACGCTGGAATTGCAGCTTGTAATCGCAAAGATGAGGCCAAAACAAGTACTGTTCTTGTTGAGTTAATTGATTCCCTCAACTTTGATTATGCAGAAATCTCTAATTCCTTGTTCAGATTGTATGAGTACTGCATGCGAGAGGTTAAACGAGGTAACTTTGACACTACTTTAAAAATATTAAAAGAATTGCGAGACACATGGATTCAGGTACAGGACAGCGTTCAACCAGAAGCGTTACAATCATGTAGTCTATAAAGTCAATATCCCCCGGTTCGCCTATATTTTTTGTAATGTTACATAAACAAAATTCGTATACAATAAGTACATTCTCTTATTGTGTGTTTGACTTATGTTTTTTGTATAAGCGGGAAACTCTTTTGATAACTCCGAGTAGTATAATTTCGCAGGAGTGGATATATGGAAATACATAATATTCATGCGGTTAATCCCCATAAAGAGCATAATTACATTAACAAAGATGAGCTTGTAAAAAAGAACTTTATTCCATCGAAAACACAAGAGGATGATGATCAGTATAACGAAACATCTTCACCTATTACACACTACAACTTAGGAACAAAGGTTGCTTTTTTAATAGAAAAGGATTTGCACATCGTCGTTACCACGGTTAAAGACTCAATTACAAATAAGGTAATCAGGCAAATACCCCCTGAAGAAACCATTGATAGACTGAAATTATTAAATAACTATCTAAACAACCAACGTTGAGTTGTGAAATACAACAAAAAGACATTAATTAAGCAAGCCAGTTAAATACAAATTATTTTAACCTTTTTTGCTTTAACTTACCTGAACATCACAAAACATGCTTCCTTGTGTCTAGCAGTCTTGTCAGTTCCCCCAACCACTCTTTAGCAATTACGTTCCAATCATATAGCAACTCACAACGGTAGCGCGCACTCTGGCTTAGTTTTTGCCACACTTCATCATCGTTCATAAGAGTCACTACGGATTCTATGAAGCGACGTCCAAACTTAACTGTACGGGGGTCTCCGGGAATGAGGTATCCACTAACACCATCGTGTACTGTTTCAGATAAAGCAGCCAGCGTACTGGTAACGACCGGTACACCACATGCCTGGGCTTCAATAGCAGCAATGCACGATGTTTCTCGCCAGGTACTAGGATAAACCATAAGGCGAGCAAGTGCCATCTCTGATGCCAGTGATGTTTTAGGCAAGCTCCCCCGCATATACACTCCGGGTTGTTGTATCAGTTGATAAATACGATCATCCAATCTATCGCCGGGTAGTTGATACGTATAGATATACAAACTGGCATCCGGGACATACTTCCGGATATGTGGAAACAGTTCCAACAGCACGTCCAGTCCACGATCGGGACGACTTACATAAATAAGACGATGCCTGTCTCTTTTCTCGGCCGGCTTAAATGTTGCCAAATCCACCCCGTTGCGCGTCAGAAAAAACCGTTCATGTGGAATACCAAAATGACGTGACCATTCGTCCTTCTGCCAGTTGCTAATGGTAAAGATACGATCAAGGTGCAAGTGGACTGGGTCTTCGTCTTCTAAGAATGGAACATTGACAGCGTCATGTATCCACAAAATGCTTGCCTGTGCCTGCAATGCTGTCTTAAATGGTCTCATCGAACGTGACGATACAAAAATTGGTAATGAGTACAGTTTACGGTAAATATGGAAGTCAACTAAATTGCCATAGTGAACACCATCATAATTACCAGGTCGGTCACAATTACAAAAGACGCGAATCCGAGTTCCGTTTGCAGCCAGGGCACGCACCATATAAATGAGTGCACTCTCGCTCCCCCCAAGTCCTCTATCTTCCAACGACCTGCCATGAAATGGATGACCACCTGTATAGAAAATAATGTCTGTTTTGTCAGCTTTCACAGATTGACCCATAGCAGAAGATGCCATCCGTATCCCCTCATAAGCAGGGGCAAAATCCACATCGCGGGCAATTGTATCACGAAATGCATGATAGGCTTCAGTATAGCGTCCAGCCTGCATATGCAACCTACCAAGGTAATAATGTGGGTTAGCGAAAGCTGGATCAGCCTTTATGCTATGGCGCAGCATAATTAATGCAGAGTCTCGCTTCCCGAGCAGATCAAGCACAACTGCAGCATTAAAGAGTGCACGAGGTTCGTTGGGATAGATATTGATAATCTTTTCGAATAGTGACAAGGCCTGATGCAACATCCCATGCCTAACCATATCGATACCTTGTTGAAGAGATTTGTCAATGGACACTTTTATTCTCATTTTTATTCATGACTAGAACACAACGCGAGCCCATCTTTAGCGTCTCTTAGTGAGGAGTCGATGGTCAAAGCACGCCCAAACATCTCTTTAGCTCCAGCTTTGTCCCCAAGCATAAAGCGACAATTTCCCCGTAGCAGATAAGGCAATGCAATTGAAGAGTTGTACTCTATGGCTCGGGCAAAGTCCTGTTCCGCACGTACCAAATCACCCACTGCACTATGGCAACTGCCAAGCTCCAAAAAAATCTGGGCCAAATTCAATTCTACACTTGGATGGAAAAATGCCCCACCTTTAGCAATTCGTATTGCAGTCTCGAGATAGAAGATTGCCTTGTTAAACTGTTCGTTAGCTACTGCCAGGGTTGCCAACATATAAGCAGATAAAGGATTGGTCGGATCGAAAGCGGCATACATCTGCGAATGATGCGCAGCTTTTGTACCGTTTCCAGATTCCAGATAAATTTTAGCCAGGTTTAAATGGCACAGTCCTATAAGTTCTCGTTTAATACGGCCATCATCCCTGTCAAGTGCATGATGAAATGAGCGAATCGCAGCATCCTGTTGTCCAAGCTCGCGGTAAGTCAGACCTAGGTTAAAGTATAAAAAGGGGTCATCCTGAACCCTCTCTAATTCGGCTAATAGATAACGTAGGTTTCGCTCCGCTCGGCGCCGTTTTTTTTCTCCATTGGCGGCATATGCCCAGTGATGAAATACGATGTCTGTTCGTAACACACGGCCGCCCAGTCGTTCGATGGCTGGCAGAATCTGTTCGTGTATTTTCCCCTCGAAGCGTATGTCTGGATGAAAGCGAAATATACGACAATATTCACTGTAGAAGGCAGTTGCAATGTTGCCGACCGGCTGAGGAATACACTGACGTACGGTAACGGCCGTAATGTCCTTTCTGTTAATTATCTGACGGATCTTGGCGGCATTAACAGTGTCAATGGCCTCATCAGCATCAATGTAAAGGATCCATTCACCACGGACGTAACTTAGCGATTTGTTGCGGGCGGCTGAAAAGTCTTCTATCCACGAAAAGAAATGCACCTGTGCGCCATAGTTTCGCGCCATTTCCACAGTGTTATCAGTTGAGCCTGTGTCCACAACAATAATTTCATCCACGAAAGCGCGGATACTCTCCAGACAGCGCGGAAGAAGGTCAGCCTCATTTTTGACAATAAGACAGGCAGATAATTGGATCATATGATTAGCCGGGGTTTCATTTTTTATCTCAAATATTCTGACAGGGTTTAAAAATATCGGAAAGGGTTACGAATTTCCAATATAGAGACTCTAGGTAACGATTATCATACTGCAATATCACTTGCAACAAATGGCTTGAGTCATATAACGATTCTGAACAAAAACAAATCTCCCAAAAATCCCACCTTTATTGAATGAGACGATGAGAGATTCATTTTATTTACAGGAGCAAATGGTACTTATTTAAATAGCGTGAGTAAGGACTGAGGTCCCGTATTTGCCTGTGCGAGCATTGCGCTGGCCGTCTGCTGTAATATCTGCAGTTTCGTTGACTCCAATTGCTCATATGCCATATCTGCATCCTCAATTCTGCTCCTGGCTGCCTCAGTGTTCGTCTTTGCCGCTGTCAAACTTGTTTCCTGATAGGTCAACCTGTTTATTACAGAACCGATATAGCTTAATGCCTCTGATACATCGGCAATAGCACTATCTATCCTACCCATTAATACATGGGCAGAGGCAGATGAACCTACCAATGAACCCGCAAGGGTATTGCCGCTGAGACGTGTACCCCCGCTGGCATCAAGCCTTAACTGTGTAGTTCTAAACCCTGTATTACCACTCTCAAGGCTGACATTTGCTGTCTTCAAGAGGTTAAATTGTAATATATCGTTTGTAGAACTGTTTCCAGCACCAATCTGGAATCTAAATAGCACGTCACCAGCGGTGGCATTACTCGAACCGGTACCGCTAAATATCGATTTGGAATTCCATGTGGCCTGTGTGACTTCAAGATTGATTTGTGTGGCCAATGCGGTAAGTTCCGCTTTAACAGCGGAACGCTCTGATGTGCCAAGTGAGTCGTCGGCTGCCTGGGTAGCCTTCGTCTTCATCTGAGTGAGGATATCAACGATGTTATTCAAATGTCCCTCTGCAACTGATACCAGATTTTTGGCCGATCCGATATTGTTTAATGCCTGACCAATGCCTTCTGCACGGACATTAAACTTTTTGGCAATAGAGTACCCAGCGGCATCATCCGCGGCAGTGTTGATCCTCTTGCCTGTAGCCAGCCGCAATTGTGCAACCGACATTCGTGAAGTGACGTCGTTCAATGACCGCAGGGCATTTAACGCCCCAATATTAGTGTTTATTCTTGTGCTCATACGTAAACCTCCTTGCTGACAATTTATTTAAATAATGTCATTCTATTTAATTACCAAGTAAATAAGCCGTAGCGTAAGGCATCCTCCTGCATACAAATGTCTGCGGTGGTTTTATACATCCACCGCTCACAATTGCCGATACTACAAGTTCATACCTCTTTGCAAACCAGAGATTCCAAAGAGGTTTATAAGGGAGAATTTAAGGAATAACCTGGGCGCCTGCTGTTATTCTTTAATATTTCACCTCACAAATTCGACAACATTGTTATGCTGGATTTTAACAGATACTTTAATGTCACTAACATGCATAAAATCAATAAACTTCTTTAAAATCTCTTTATCAAAATTTTCATTCATTCCTTTCACCATGAACTGTAACACCTGGAATGCAGGGCTTCCATTATTTGGTGTAGTTTTTGACATTCGCATTTCAAACTCGTCCAGTATGCGGGTTATACGACTATAATAATGGATTTCATCCCCTTTCAAGCCTTCGGGGTATCCTTTCCCACCATATTGCTCGTGATGTTGTTTAGCAATCAGACATGCTTCTTTGGCCAAATTGCCACTGCTAGACAAAAGAATAAATCCCAGGTCTGCGTGTTTTCGCAGTAGCTCTTTTTCTTCCTTTGTTAACGTTTCAAAATCTTTTTTTACCGTATAAGGATCTATTCTTATCTTACCGATATCATGAAGCAATAAACCGGTACCTAAAACCAAAAGATCGCCCGCAGAAATGCCCAGATAATGTCCAAATAGCAACCCAATTACCGCCGTATTTACAGAATGGCTAAAGACATTCCCGTCATAAGTTAATACTTTCATAAACTGTGAACAGACTTCTTTGTTCCGCAGCATAAAGTCCAGTATAACTGTTATCCAATCCTTTGCCCTCTCAACATTAACAAAAATATTGGAACCTTTCAACGTATCCGCCAGCAGGTTTACTGCAACATCGTAAACAATCCGAATCCTTTCGTGAACCGCAGTCATTTCATCAATAGCAATCTGTTCTAGATTCGCTTCCATGTATCGCAGGTATTGTGCATTGCCATTTTTTGCGATATAGATTTTACTGATATTTTTCTTAACAAATGATTGTTTCCGTTCATCATCAAATAAATTATTACCCTTACAATACAATAAGTATTTAATTTCACGATTTACTATTGTTTGTAAATACAAATCACATTCCGCAAAGGCGCCTGTCTTTATACTCCTCAACGTCACAGGTAAATATTTATTGTTATCATGATAGGCGGATGTAAGTTGCTCCAGTTTACTAGATTTATTTAACCTCTTATACAAGTCTGAATCTCTTATGGCAATAGAGGTATAGGCCGCAATCGTCTCCAAAAATCGCATATCATCATTGTTATAAGTTTCTCCCAACTTTTTGTTATTAACACTTATAACACCGATAACTCTGCCTTGTACTTTTATGGGGACACAGAGTATTGTCTTTCCACCATACCACATACATTGTTGTTTATTAAAACGTTCGTCCTTTTCGATATCATTGGTAACTATTGCCTCCCCATGTTTTACTACCCAACCGATTACACCATCACCGACTTTGAATGTCGTGCTATTTGTATTATAGTTTGGTAAGCCAATTGAAGCCTTCAACTGTATTTCATCTCCAACAACTAACGCAACAATTCCTGACAAACTCCCGGTTCCACAAACTGTGAGATTATTAACGAGCGGAAATAACTTTTCCATATCAAGCACTGAGATTAAGGCATGCCTAACTTCTCTCAAATTTAGTTCCTTACAACTATCATAGGAATCATTCCATAGTGTATCTGCTCTACAGGGATGATACAGCATATGGTATAGTTTGGAGAGACATTTGATATCGTGTAATGTATCCTGAACAGTTTGCATATCTTCCTGAACTGATGTGTTCAACGTACTTGTCGTCATATATTTGCCCTTACCATAAGAATAAGATTAATTTATTGTTCTTTAAATAGAATTATTCGCAACATATGTGCCAAATTAGTTTCCAAGAAAATTCTTAACAAATCTAATCTTATCTATTGACATCATAATAAGTTATAATCATACAAAACGGATCTGATAATATACGGGAGAGTTAGATTATTAAACAATCGGTATCTGGTATGTAAATTTTTCTGATACCAGGGAAAAAGATTTACGATTAGTTAGAATTTTTGTTTTCACCCCGTGAACCAAGGAAGAATACAAATTCCCTGAAGAATTTTGCGTCGAAACTCCCTTCCATCTCATCTCTCATAATTTTCAATGCCAAAAACGGCTTTCTGGCATCGGCATAAGATCTTCTGGTCGTCAAGGCATCATATACATCAATAATACTTGCTATTTTGCCATATTTATGGATCTCACTATCCTTTAATCCTTTTGGATAACCTTTTCCGTTACATTTTTCATGATGTTGCATAACAGGCAAAAAAGATATGCTATCAATACCGCCCACCTCCATCAATATATCAACTCCTAATTCTACGTGCATCTTAATCCTTGTAAACTCTTTTTGATCTAACTTTTCTCTTTTATTAATTATCTCAGACTCAATCTGGGTTTTACCTATATCGTGTAACAACAATCCAGTCCCAAAGACACTCATTTCATCGTATTTAAAACCTAGATGTTTTGAGAAATACAGTCCCAATACCGCCACATTCACCGAATGTGTGTAAGTATAATAATCATATGAAATCATGCTCATCATTTTCGGTAATGCAAATTTACTCTTCAAAATAAAATCAACAGTATTTAATATCCATCCCTTAGAGCGTTCTACTTGCTCACCTGAACGTGGATCCTCAAAAATATCAACCATAATATTTTTAGCGACATTATATATTAACTGGGCTTTCTCTTTATTATTTATTTGACCATCATTAATAATGTGCTTTAAGGAAGATTCAACATATCTTAGATATTTTTTTTGTTCTTTCTTGCGTATAAATAATCTATTTATGTTGTTCCTTAATAACTCTTCAATTTTGTCCGATTTAACAGCGTTCGATCCGCTACAATACAATATATAATTAACTTTTCCATCTATATGATTTTGTAAATAGAGATCACACCCTACGGTTGTATCAATCCGAATCGTATCCACTAATATTGGAATATAATCATCTGTTTCATTCATTTTTATCTATATTTCAACATCAATTATATTCCCATATTGCTTTTCATCGGCAGATTATTTATCCTGCGCTTTCCATTCTGTTCCTTGCGAGTCAACAATTATTTCTCGGTCAGCGTGTATATCGAGTCTCCCTGGGGGTTTTTTCACCCTTTCCACCCTTCTTTTTTTATCGAAATTATATGCTCCATCTTGCTTTCTCTCGTTTACGACATGTTTCACCGAAACACATCTAAAGGGCATATCTTCTTGTATACGTTCGATATTATCCAACATTTACCCACCTGTTCAAAGGTACTGCAGTATTAACATGTATTCATCGTAACTTTACTCATCTTGGCCCGAAGTAAGAACAAAGCACTATGATGAAGTTGAGATATCCTTGATTCTGAGATACCCATTAATCCGCTGATTTCCCTTAACATCAGATCCTCGTAATAATATAATGTGATTACCAGCCTCTCTTTTTTGGGCAGTTCCGTAATAGCTTTTGCCAGCAGAGACCGTTCTTCCTTTGTCACTAAATCGGCCAGAGGGTCGTGGAGCTTAGGGTCGCTGATTTCCTGACGTCTATTCCCTTCTGAAGTATTTTCTGATTTTTGATAGAAATCTTCCAGAGAAATGAACATGCCCAAGCTGATGTCCGTCAATAATTTATCCCAATCTGCCGGATTCATTTTCAGTACTGCTGCGATCTCTTCCGGGCGTGGAGGTCTGTTTAGCTTTTGTTCCAGAGAACTGCACGTGTCTCGAACTAATGTTGCCTTATCTCGCATGGAACGCGGTAACCAGTCCTGAGATCTCATGTAATCTAATATAGCACCGCGGATACGAGAAATAGCATATGTCCCAAACTTTGTATTACTCTTTTCATCAAACTTTTCTGCTGCCTCTATCAAACCCAGGATGCCATATTCTATAAGGTCTTCCTTGTCTACAAAAGAAGGTAAATACACCATAATTTTACCTACCACATACTTTACCAGCAAAAGGTTATCCATAATTAATTTATCACGCTTCGTCGTATTTTCCCTTGCATAATTCACCTTTACTTTATTTATCGTACCCATTTTCTTTTTCCTTTATAGAAATCTTATTTATTGCTTTGATCGATGGCATGATCTACATCATGAAGACCGGGGCAATGCGTTTGATCGGGTTCTTCAGACTGAACAGTCTTTGCCACACTCACAATATATTTGATAAATAAATGACTTAAAACGCCAACGATACTTACAATTACAACGCTCCTGATAGCGAGCATAGGAAGGGATACACCATACATTAGCCCAAGAAAACAAGAGGAAAAAAACACAAGCACCATAAGATACAAGCGTGCACTAGCTAACAGGTTCTCCATTCAATAACCCCCGTTGTACTGACATGATATCCATAAATTTATATTCACTATCGACCACAACCACCCTATAATCACTATGCAGGCATTGCGTATTCAGGAATTCAGGCTCAGAGGATCAGAGTATCGTTCATTGGCAATTCTTCTAAAATAGCCTTCGATTCCCAAAGCCTGTGTTCCATCATCCATTTTTAAAAATGAAGATGCTACATTCGTGAGACAACTGGTCGCAATGGTATTGGGATATTCTTTTACAAAAGACTTTTGACGTCGGGTTGCAATAGGTACGTTCGGATCTTGTAATAAATATCCAAAATATTCGATATTTACATCCAGAAATTGCCTGGTTACCGATGTAATTCTTTTCACGGTCAACTCTGCCTCTTCCCGACTACCGGATAGATTTACAAGCAGTTTTATGTTTAAATTATTCCTTTTTTTCGAAAGGACTTTGATCATGGCATACGCGTCCGTTATCGCAGTAGGTTCAGGCGTAGTTACGAGCAATACTTCATTCGCTGCAAGCACAAAACTCAACACATTCGATGATATTCCGGCGCCTGTATCCACAATAACGATATCTATTTCTTCATCTAATCTACTAAACCCCTTGAAAAGCAATTCTTTCTGTATTTCAGTTAAATTTGTAAGTTCTTCAATACCGGAACTAGCAGGCACAATCATTAATCCATCGGGGCCTTGAATAATAATATCTTTCACTCCTTTACAGCCAGTGATTACATCATGTAACGTATACTTTGCATGGAAACCCAGCAGCACATCAACATTTGCAAGACCTAAATCGAGGTCTACCAACAATACTCTCTTTTTGTATTTCCGAAAGATCATCGCCAGATTTGTAGCAATGTTCGTCTTCCCTACGCCACCCTTGCCACTCGTTACAGCGATTGTCCTTACTTTCGAGAATCCCGCAGCCATTTTATTTCTGTCTCCAACAATGTCTTATATTTCCTGAATCAATCTTTAGATACTGCTTGTTTCTCTAATGAGGAAAATATACGTACCATGAAGCATCCTTCAGGCGCAGTGAAGCAGTGTTCAATTAAGCGAAGACTTTCCATAAAATAACAATCACCACTCTTATAGTTTCACAATACCTAATGAATCGATCTTAACACCAGAGGATATCTCCTTATAGGACAATACTGGTACTTGAGGTAATGCATTTTCTATGAGATGGCGAATATGACTTCTTACGTTAGAAGACGTAAGAAGAACCACTTCATAGCCGGAGGATAAAGACCCCTTCACAACCTCCACTAATTTATCGATTAACTTTTGTGCCATATTTGGCTCCAAAGCCAATAAATTTCCCCTCTCTGTTTTATGAATTGAATTTGCAATGGTCTGCTCTAATTGAGGATCTAAAGAGACGATTCCTATTTTGCCATCACCATTCTGGTATCTCTGGCAAATTGTCCGGGAAAGCCTTTGTCTCACGTATTCTGTTATTATTTCAGTATCTTTTGTAGTTGAAACATAATCTGCAATCGTTTCAAGTATGGTTGCCATATCACGAATCGGCACTTGTTCTTTTAATAAATTTTTAAGGACCTCTTGTACACTCCCCAGAGGCATCACACTGGGTGACAATTCCTCAACAACTGCAGGTGACTCTTTCTTCAGATTTTCAATAAGTTTCTGCACATCTTCACGGCAGAGGATTTCGTATGCATGATTTTTTATAATCTCTGTAAGGTGTGTAATCATAACCGAAACCGGATCAACAATCGTATATCCCGAAGCTTCTGCTTCCTCTTTTACTAATCCGGTAACCCACAGGGCAGGCAATCCATATGCAGGATCGAATGTTTTCACTCCTTCAACCGTTTTGGTAGTTACACCTGAATCTATGGCAAGATAACAATCCGGCATTATTTCTCCCTTTGCAATATCCTGTCCTCTTATTTTGATTACGTATTGATTCGCACCCAGCTGCAAGTTATCTCTCACTCGAATCGGGGGTACAATCATGCCCATATCTCTGGCCATATGTCTCCGAAGTGCATTAATTCTTTCCAGGATACCTCCATTCTTGTGTGGGTCAACAAGAGGTACTAATTTATATCCCACCTCAATCCCCATGCGGTCTATGTGGAGTAGTTTTTCAACGCCTTCTTCTGAATGCGGTTCTTGCATATTCTTTTTTACATCTTTTTCCATCGTTTCCTCGATTGCCATTTTCTTCCCCGATTTCCGGAGGAGAATAAACAAAATTCCAAAAAATATTGCAAATGACATGAAGGGTAATTTGGGAAGACCAGGAATTATACAAAACACCGCAAGAATCCCCGCTGCAAATGCTACTGCATTGGGCTGACTGAACATCTGGCCCGACATATCTTTACCTAGATTCTCACTGGAAGATGTCTTCGTTATAATAACGGCTGAAGCAGTAGCGATAATAAAGGATGGAATTTGTGATACAAGCCCATCACCCACCGTTAAAATAGTGTAATGCTGCAAGGCTTCCGATACGGGCATCCCCTGTCGCATGCCCATAATAATTCCACCCACGATGTTAATTAATACGATAACAATGCCTGCAATAGCATCTCCACTTACGAATTTACTCGCGCCATCCATGGCACCGTGGAATTCAGCCTCTTTGGAAATCAATTCTCTTCGTTTTCGGGCTTGTTCCTCTGTGATAAGGCCGGCATTTAAATCGGCGTCAATACTCATTTGCTTTCCAGGCATCGCGTCGAGTGTAAACCTGGCAGCCACCTCGGATATTCTCGTTGCACCTTTTGTTATAACAATAAATTGAATAACAATAATTATTAAAAAGACCACCATTCCAATAACAACATTACCGCCCACGACAAAATCACCAAATGCGGCAATTACTTCTCCCCCATAGCCCTGCAATAAAATCTGTCTCGTTGACGCCACATTGAGAGAGAGTCGAAAAAGTGTTAAAAATAACAATATAGAAGGGAACGTGGACAAATCCAGTGGCCCTTTCGCATGTAAGGTAACTAACAACAATAATAGGGTAACTGAAATGTTTGCTGTAATAAATAAATCGAGTAAAAAAGGTGGAATCGGTATAATAAGCACTACAAAAATGCCTATCACTCCAATTATCAATGCAATCTCCCCTTTGGATAATAATTTGCCAAAAGGACTTTTTGTCATTGAATTTCCTGTATCAGTTGTCATATTTAATCCTCTTCATCACAGTCTCATTTCACATTATGCCTTCTTATTTGTTTTCTTCAGTTGGTACACATAGGACAAAACCTTCGCGACGGCATAATATAACTTTTGTGGAATTTCTCTTCCAATTTCCACCGTTTTATAAAGTGTTTGTGCAAGAGATTTATCCTCCACTAACGGAATCCTGTGTTTCTTTGCAATTTCTTTAATGCGCTTTGCAATCAGGTCTGCACCTTTCGCAACTACTGTAGGTGCCTTCATCATCGCAGCATCATATTTCAACGCAACGGCATAGTGGGTAGGATTTGTTACTACGACATCTGCTGTGGGAATCGACGACATCATACGCTTCATAGCCATCTGGCGTTGTACCGACCGAATCTTTGCCTTGATTAATGGATCACCATCCAACTGCTTTCTTTCTTCTTTAACTTCATCTTTAGTCATCCGCAAATTGCGTTTATACTGCCATTTTTGGTAGAAGAAATCTAAAATGGCTAATATTAATAATACCACTGATACACGCAAAGCCAATCCATACATTAGCTTTACACTCATCCCACATATTTCAATGAGACTTAAATCTATGATGTCAATTATGTTTGAACGGCTGAATTCCTTTTTGATAAAAAAAAAGGCAACACCGCCAACCGCAAGGAGCTTTAACACTGAAAATACCAGCTTTATAAATGATTTCATTGAAAATAGATTCTTTATACCTGATATAATATTGAGCTTACTAAGATTAGGTTTCACTAGTCCAGAATTAAACATAAAACCTATTTGGAGATAGGAAATGGCCAATCCGATCAATATTAACCCGCCAAAAACAGGAGATAAGATCTTTATCAATTCATAAACCTGGGATGTTGCAATATTCACAATAGAATCTGGTGTAAAATCTTTACAGACCAAATTCCCAAGGGATACTCTCATTGTCTTGTACATGCCGTTGTAAGCACTCATACCTATAGCATACAATAATACAAAACCGAATAATAAGCTTGCCGCACTATTCAAGTCCGGGCTGAATGCAATACTCCCCTTGTTCCGCGCCTCGCTTAAACGTTTACCGGTAGGTTGTTCTGTTTTTGCAGTATCAGAGCCAAACGCCATCTTTTTGGCCTCACATAGTTGACAATAGCGATACCATGCCTTTTTCGAAAGGAATCAAACAAGATTTCATCGCATTAATTACAAATGGTAGCGCTATGATCAGTATTAAAAATCCGATTAACATTTTTATTGGAAAAGCCATAATAAAAACGTTAATTTCTTGTGCAACCTTTGTCATCAATCCAAGTACAACCACGGTTAACATCAAGACCACTAACGAAGGCGCTGCTATCTTAATTCCCATCACAAAAAACGATTTAAAAATAGTGAGTATTTTTGAGAGTGTCACCGCGGTATATTTGAAACTTCCGGGCGGAATCACCCCGAAACTCTGGACAGTAGTTTTAATAAACCAATGATGTGCGTTGATTGTAAAGAAGATCAGCATGGCAATCATGTTGTAAAAAACTGATATTGACTGTTCTTCTTCTCCCGTCTCAGATGAAGGGTCAACAATCGCAGCAGTATCAAGTCCCATTTGGTTACTTATTAAATGGCCAGCCATTGTAAAGGCAGAAAATATCATCGAGGCGGCGAAACCAACCACGGCGCCTATCGCAATTTCCTTAAGGATAATAAAGACATATGGAATAGTGTCGGAAGGCAATACGGTTTGACTTTTATCTACGCTGGGATAGAGAATAAATGCAAACATCAAAGCAATAGCAACCCGCACTTGCAAAGGGACATTGACATTACCAAAGACAGGTGCAAATAGTAGCATCCCCCCCACACGGAAAAAGACAATCATAAAGAATGGTAAGTCATTCACAAGAGTTAAAAAATATTCCATAAACTTATTGACAATAGGTGGTCAGATTTCCTAATAAATTCACGGTATAAGAGGTTATCAATCGCAGCATCCATGGCAAACACAACAAAAACACTCCCATGACAGCAAATATCTTTGGTAAAAAAGTGATCGTCTGCTCATGAATACTGGTTACTGTCTGAAATACTCCGATAATCAAACCAACCACCATCGCAACCACAAGCAATGGCGCCATAAGGATAACCGTTATTTGCAATAAGTCTTTCCCTATGTTTGTAACTATTTCTGTGGTCATAACTGACTCCCTGAATAATCTTTTATCTGTTCAATAGGCACTCAATATTCACAATTCTTACGTTATGCTTGAAATCAAAGATTGAATAATTAATTGCCAGCCATCTACCAGAACGAAAAGAATCAGCTTAAACGGCAATGAAATCATAGCGGGGGGAAGCATAACCATCCCCATGGCCGTTAACACGCAGGCAACCACCATATCAATCACAAGAAAAGGGAGAAATAGGAGAAAACCCATCTGGAATGATGTCTTGAGTTCACTGGTAATAAAGGCTGGGATTATAATATGCATCGGGACGTCTTTCGCCGACTTTGGTTTCTCCATTTTTGCAATATTCATAAACAAAGCAATATCCTTCTCACGTGTCTGCTTGAGCATAAATTTTTGAAACGGCACAAGGCCTTTTACCAATGCCTCATTTTGTGTAATCTCTTCTTTGATATATGGTTGAATCGCCTCAGAATTGACCTGTTTCCACACAGGTGCCATTACAAAAAATGTCAAAAAGAGTGAAATGCCAATGAGTATCTGGTTCGGTGGGAGTGTTTGAAACGATAGCGCCTTCCTCACAAAAGAAAGTACAATAATGATTCTCGTAAACGAGGTCATAGTCAATAATAATCCAGGCAATAATGAGAGCACTGTTAAGAAAAGTACAATCTTTAAGGTACTGGCTATCTCTTTAGGCTTTCCTAAATTATCGATACTCATCGTTAATTTTAATGGCGTTGAGGATTCACCGGCAGCATCAACAATGCCCATACAGCAAAATAAAGTCGTCATTCCACATACAATCAAAGTTATCAACCATCTTCTCATATCGTCACCTTTACGCAGTACCGAATAGATTATGTATGTTCTGTATAAGCACGTTTAAAAATACTCATAAATTCACTGTTTTTCGATCCTGTTTCGACAGACTCGACCGTGTCTTTTTCTGTTATTTCAGCAAGCAACTGAATCCGTTCATTGGTAGCACCTATCAACAACACTTTCCCAGGTACTTTTACTAAGTGAATATACTTCTTTGATCCTAAAGGTACTGTATCTACAATGTGAACGTACCTCTTTTTTCTACTTATACCTGTTGTAATTCCTAATTTCTTTCTCAAGAAAAATACCGTAATAACGATAATAACAATCACAATCCCCGTTGATTCCAGTAATTTGGTAATTTTTGGGAAATTAACAGGTGATATAACACCGATATTGTCTGATTCTGTAGTAGTACTCCCTTGATTCTCTCCCTTTTCAACAATTTCTGTTATACAATACCCACTGTCACAAACAAATAATAACAAAAGTAAAATCACCAGAAGCCACTTCATTCTCATTTAATTCGGCCCAATAATTGAATCGATTGAGTAAATATAGAGATACTTTTATATTCTTCCGAAACAAAGACCACGAGATTTTTAATAAACATGGTTAACAGTAAAGCAAATAAGATGCCTTACTATTACTCACACTCTTTCGGAATAATCGAACTGCCCTGTTCAGGAGACTAATATCTTATGAAAGGTATGTATACGATAAGTTATTCGAACGTCGTTTAACTACCAGGAAATTATTCGAATTTTTTGTTATTGAAGGACATTTGGATGAAACTATTTATCGTGGACTTTTTGTACTATTCGTGGGAATTTTAAACAATCTTTTCATGCGCCTTCCTGTTTATTACAAACACTTCACAATAAGTTATAGTAACAACTTTGTATGCTGAGATATTTAGGATCAGAAAGAATGGAAATCCAATACCATAATTACTTGCGTGTTTTATAAAAAGGCGGGAATGATGCACTATTGTTGACTATGTCACCGTTTATCGGTTGTTCGGCTGGTTATCCAAGATTTCTAACCCGTTCTTCTGAACCACATATATTTGTAATCTTCAAGCCAAAGTTCTCATCTACAACAACGACTTCACCCTGAGCTAATAGTTTTCCGCGAACGAATAAATCAACGGGTGTACCTGCTATTTTATCCAGTTCTACAATAGATCCTTGTGATAAAGTAAGGATATCTTTCACAAGCATGTTTGTGTGTCCCAACTCAACCGAAACAGGTACCGAAATATCCATAATCAAGTCCAAATTACGCTTACCTTCGTCTTTGACACCTTCTGTACCAGGTTGGGTCAACTGACTAAATTGAACTGACTGTATCGGGATCTCAGCGTTTTCATTTGTATCAAACTCTTTTACATGCTCCATATTTTTCCCCTTTAACAAATCAACAGATTAATTAAATACAGATGATACCTGAAAAGCCATCTTCTTGCCCATTACGCCTGGTTTACCACAATATTTTGTTTTCTCTTCTATATTCATGCATATATCCTCTGTAATTTTATTATCCAATTTTATTACGTCTCCGACTTTCAAATTAATAAGTTCATTAAACATTAATTGAGTCGTTCCCAGAACCACAGAAGTAGTTAATTCTGTTTCTCCAATAACAACTTCAATAATTGCAATCTCATCTTGTCTCTTCAGTTTTTCTATTTTTGATTTTCCCATGATCATTTCAAGACTCGTAACTGGAACACATAAAATAATTGTTCCATTACTCAGATCCCCACTCACCGCAAAATTGATGGATAGCATAAGCTCTGTTGCAGGCGCTATCTGCAATGATTTAATATCCATATCCATTTTTTCGATCTTCCATTCCGGTTGTACAAGTTTTATCCAGCATAGCTTTATCTCTTCCATAATATTTGACAATGCAACACCTACTACCGACTCTTCTATTAATGTAAGAGGCCTCACCTTCTGTGGTATTCTTCCAGGACCACCTAAACCCCGATCCACAATAGCAAGACAGAAACCCACATCGGCAGTCAGGCAACCAAACCCATTAAGAGGTTTTAGATTCACAACATTTGCACATACCACATCTGTAAATGAATTCAAAAACACTTCATAACTGAGTTCTTCAATAGCAATAAGTTCAACATTTATCGATGCTCTTAGAAATCGGGAAAGCGTAACTCCGATCGTTTTAGCCATCTCCTCACTTATCTTTTGTAATCGACGCTTTTGTTCTCTCGGAAATTTGTCAGGGCGTCTGAAATCATAGTGCTGAATTTTTTTCTCTTTCTTGGACTCGATCTTTTGTCCAACCAGCACTTGCCCGCTCTCTATTGCAGACAACAGCGCTTCTACTTCCTGGTTTGTCAGTATTGCATTTGACATCTCATTCATCTCTATTTTAATCGATTACTGGATTACAAATTCTGTAAAATATACCTGAACTACCCCTTCTCCCTCTTTTAACACAACATCCACAGTATCTTTTATTTCTTTTCGAAGGTTTTCTTGCCCTTCCAGCCCTTCAATATCTTCCAATGTTTTTGAAGAAAGAATAGAAATCAATCGGTCTTTTATTTGTACAGACTTGCTTTCAATCTTTTTCTTCACATCCCCGTCTCTTGCCTCCAGGTTTATTCTTGCCTTAAGATATCTCCTGCCATTAGAATCGCTCAGGTTTACGATAACCGGATCCACGGGAACAATCATGGACTCTTCCGCAACCTCATTTTTTTCCTCTTTTCCTTTTTCATCCTTCTTTTTTGACGACGAAACTGGTTCCTTCTCTATTTCAGCCGGTTTCATTATTTGTACCACTGCAGTTTCTTCTGCGTGTTCAGGTTCTTGTTCCACTGCATTAAGCTGCGGGCTTCCCGTTAAAGCCGGATATACCTTTGAAACAAATACAAATGCACACACGACTGAGATCAGAACTACTCCCCCCATCAGGATAATAGTTTTATTACCCTTGCTTTTACTGGTTGGATGATCTACAGTCTTGTTTTTTTGTGAATTCGTTATTTCGTTCTTCTCTATGTTCGCAGTCATATGTTTCTCCCTTTATCTCTTACCTGATCATTAATTATCTTTTCCCATTTTTAAAATCACTCTTTAATAACTTTAACCTTTCACTTAACTTAACCGCAAGATTAAGTTCAACAGACTCCAAGATTTTAGCAGAACTTTTACCATCCATCATCATCAATAATTTAACGGCCGTTTCCTCATCCATTTCTTTTATAATCATTGCCGCTTTTTCTGGTTTCATACCACTATAAACGGATGCCAATTTTTTAATATTTTTGGATTCCGCTTCATCAAGCAGAATCGTTTCTTTATTTAATTCTATCTTTTGCGCAGATACAGCATCGAGAGTCTTGTTTAATTCCTGTTTGAGAGCATCGAGATCCTTCCTCTCCGCCTCCAGATCGGCACGCATTGACTCAAGAACTTTTTCTTTAAAATCTAATAATTCTTTCCGTTTCATATACTCCTGTTTTTCCTTCGCCATTTCATTAAGCATATTAGCTATTTCATTTGAAGAAAGAGGTTTAAATATTGTTGCTGCGTTTTGTTTATAAAACGAAGGTAACTTTGTTGTCATTTTTTCTTTCTTATCTTTTATTGTTTTTAAATTTCCTGCAGTAGAAGTACCAGTATGATCTATATTGTTATCATCATTATCTTTCACAGCATGAGATGCAACTTGAGTCGTTTGATCCGCTGGCGGTGTCTTGGAACCTCTCATAAAAAGCATGCCCATTACAGAAATTCCAAAGACAACAATTCCTATGCCAGGAAGTATCAGGATTTTTTTGTTTATCGGGAGTTTCATAATTATGCTCTCGAAGAATAACTAATGAGTATCATCTTTCTTACGTTTGTAATAGAATCTCGACGTTGCAATTTCATCAAAATGTTTGTTTTCTACCCGCAATATCAGCGCTTTGTATTCTTTTTCACAACGTTCACGTAATTTCTCAAGCGTCTTCCTCTTTGTAAATACGGTTAAAAGGGTTTCCCTTGCACGATCTGCCTTTTTTGAAACATCTTTTACCTTAGAGCTTTGTACAGTAATATCACGATTCAGCTTCGAAAAATATGATTCATACAAAACAAATACCCGCGCTTCTGCTTGCATACACAATTCTTTTTCCATCTCCGATTGCTGCAGTGATAAGACTGATTGCAAAAATACTAACAACTTTTTTTCATCGTGTAACTGTCTCTCAAAGATTTTTAGTTCTTTTATGAGGTCTTCCTCACGGCATTTTTCAATATCCAGTAATTTTTGAAATTTAAATAGGAACCCCATAATGAAAATAGTTATGTGTGCTTCTCGGCCTTAACGATAACATTCTTCCTCATTTCCTCGTTTTTTGCTAATAAATTTATCAGCCTTACAGCAGTATCATTAAACTTACTATCTTCAGCCATATCTTGTCTGAGATAATCCCTTATCCGATCAATCATAGATATGGCAAAGTCTATTTTAGAGTTACTCCCCTTTGTATACGCCCCTATATTAATCATGTCCTCGGCTTCTTTGTACGTGGCATATACCGTTTTCAGTTCATATGCTGCTTTCCGATGTTCAGATGAAACGATATCATCCATACACCTGCTAATGCTTTCCAGAATATCAATTGCGGGAAAACGGTTTTGATTGGCCAGCGTTCTCGACAACACAATATGTCCATCGAGAATACCTCTGACGGCATCAGCAATTGGTTCATTCATATCATCACCCTCCACCAACACATTATATAATCCTGTAATACTCCCTCTTGAGTCGGTTCCAGATCTTTCTAATAGTTTCGGCAACAGGGCAAAAACAGAAGGCGTATAACCTCTTGATGTTGGAGGTTCTCCTATTGCCAAGCCTACTTCTCGCTGTGCATTTGCAAAACGTGTAATAGAATCTACCAGCAACATTACCTGCATTCCTTGATCTCGAAAATACTCTGCAACGGTAGAAGCAACGTATGACCCTTTTACTCTCAATAAAGCAGGTTTATCAGAAGTAACAGAAATCACCACAGACTTTTTTAACCCTTCCGCACCGAGACTTTTTTCAATAAATTCACGGACCTCCCTTCCGCGCTCACCAATGAGGGCAATTACGTTTACATCCGCTTCGGAATTTCTTGCGATCATTCCCATCAACGTACTTTTTCCCACACCACTACCTGCAAAGATACCCAATCGCTGCCCTTTACCACAGGTAAATAACCCATCTAACACACGCACACCGGTTCTCAGGGATTCTTTGATTCTGCTTCTTTTCAAAGGATCCGGCGGAGAATTATAAATCGAACGAGACGCTTCAGCCTTTATTGGCCCCTCCCCGTCTATTGGTTCACCAAGTCCACCAATAATTCGCCCCATGAGGTTCATTCCCACTTTTATCACCAAAGGGAAACCTGACGCGACAACTTTAGCTCCCGGACTAATTCTATCTAATTCACCAATAGGCATCAGGAGTATCTTTTTCCTCCTAAATCCCACTACTTCTGCTGGAATTGGGGCATAACCATTATCTACGTAAATATAGCATATATCTCCTATTGGAACGGATGGACCATTTGATTCGATTATCAAACCTGCAACATGGGTCACTCTGCCAACATGTCTGATCGGAACTGTTTCAGATAATCTTTTTTGATAGCGTTCAAAATCAATGTACAGTTGGCCCATTTTTATCACCTAATAAGGCTTTCTGAATTTCTTCCCAACGTGTTTCTATCTGGCTATCTAAGCTTCCAAAATCTGTTTCAACTATACATCCACCTGGAATGATTGATCCATCTTCCACTATCTTTATGTGTTGATCCATCATTTTCATTTCTTCCAGAATATTTATTTTTTTTATATCATCAGGCGAAAGCCTTATAGCAAAAATCTTTTTCTCACCTGCGGAGGTAAGTACTTCTTTGGTCATATGTTTTATAACATTTATACTATTATGATTAATTTCATATCCTACTATCTTCCTTGAAATAATTAAAATAAGTTTTATAATCTCAGATTCACATTCTTGCCATATTTTTTCAATTTCATCCGTTAGAAGCCTGACTGCATTTTGAAGCATGGCCTGTAACGATGCATATTCGTTTCTTAGTTTTTCTACTTCCAATGTAAAGTTGCGTTCAGCATCTATCCTTCCTTTTTTGTATGCCTCTTCTTTCGCAGATTCAAGCTCTTTTATTCTTTTTTCTTCCTCTTCTGTTTCTTTCGGTTCCAGTCTTATGTCATGATCCTTTTTGGAATGACTGTTTTGATGCTTTAGGGATTGTAAAACATAAATACCTTTAACGTCTGGCGACAGATATACCTTTTTATTTTTCATACAAATTTATCTTCACTCCCTTTTGCGCCCTTCTTTTTCAGAACAGATTCCCCTTTTGCTTCAAGTCGTTTTACTGCTTCAACAATCTGCTGTTGTGCTGCCTCCACTTCGGATAAGAGTCTCGGCCCCAGCATGTCCCTCTCTTCTTTGACAGAATCTCCGACACGCTTAGACATGTTGCAGAAGAATTTCCTCTCAATTTCTGGATTGGCCGTTTTGAGCGCCAGTGCAATCACATTATTGTCAACCTCTGTGAGGATTTTTCTCAGCGCTTCATCCTGGACATTAATAATATCCTCAAAGGTGAACAACAACTTTTTAATCTCATCTGCAAGTTCTGGATTTTTATAGCTCATCTGGTCAATTACATTTTTATCAGCCGATCCTTCCATACTGCCAATTATTTCGGAAGCAAATTTATATTTTTTCTTCGCGGGTGTTTTTCGACGCCGGTCCTCACTCCTTATCTTTGATAAAACAACTTCATTCACCGTCAATAACAACTTTGCAGGTGGAGGCTCCATCGTGGCTATTCTCATAATGATATCCGATTGAATCTCTGTTGAGAATTGCGAAAGGATCTTTGCCGCACGTTGCGAATCAACATAGGACAATATCAGTGCAATCGTTTGGGGGTGCTCACTTACGAGGATGCGCATCACATCTTCATCACCTACCTCTTTGAGTGCTGAAAAAGGTGCAGGAAACATACTCCCTTCCTCAACACTGGTTATAATTTCCTCACTTTTTTGTACCCCTATAGCCTTTTCAAGAAGTTTTTTGAAGGAATTGTTATCGTATTTTATAACCTTTTTATTTGATTTTAGTTCGTCAGATAACTCACTGAGCACCCTCTCAACGAGTTCTTTATCAGTGCGATCAATATCAGACATTGTGGCTGTAATAGCCGCAATTTCCTCGTCATTAAACCCTTTAATCACTTCCGCCGCAGTGTCGGCGTCAAGAGTTGATAATAAGATCGCAACTTTCTGTATTCCTGTTACTTGTGGCATATTCATTTATCCCAATTATCTATCACCAGTAAGCCATTTTTTTAATGAACTTGCAGTCATGCTTGGATCTTTTCTTATATTTTTAATAACCTGCTCACGTAATGCCGAATGGCTTGCTTCAGCAGCTTTTTCTAGATCATCTTCGTCTTCAGTCATCTGAGCGGTATGTATCTGGATGGAATTATTCTGTGTCTCAACTTTTTTTACTGCCTTAAGTTTTTTCATGCTTCTCAACATGAACATGAGGAAAACTAAAACAGTAATTGCAAGTGACCCATTTTTTGCCATCTTTAACATAAATTCTTTTTGTTGCTCTTTTTTAATAGATGCCTCCTCCGCTTCATAAGACGGCTCATAAAATTGTACGTTCTGTAACTCAAAACCATCATTACGATTGCCGGATTCGTCTATTCCGATTGCCTGTTTTACCAGTGCTGCAATTCGCGTCATGTCATCTTTACTTCTGGGAACATAAATCTTTTGAATTTTTCCGTCTTCGGTTCTATTCTCTTCATATGTACCATCCACAAGCACTGCCACGGATAATCTTTTTAAATTTGCTCCATGATCAGCAATAATGCGTTCTGTCTTACTCAGTTCATACTGTGTTTGCGCTGTCTCTTCTTCTTCGGAAGACCCTACAGATTGAATAATTCCTGACTGGGAAAGGTTCAGATTGGCCTGCATTCCGGGCACACCTCCTCCTGAAAAAGGCGCACCGCCAGATACCCTTGTCGTTACAGTTTGAACTTTGGGCACTCTGCGTTCCGGATCAAACTCGACTAACTTTTCGTCTATGTGTTTAAAGTCCAGGTCGGCACTTACACGTACAACTGACTTTCCAGTTCCGACAATCCTTTCCAGGATATCCTGGGCCTTAGCAACAAAGTATTCTTCGATCTTTTTCTTAACTTCTAATTGATCGTTACTCACACCAGCATTCGATGAGGGTGATTCCTTTTTAGAAAGCAAGTTTCCGCGGGTGTCGGCAATGGCAACATTCTCTGGTTTAAGCCCCTCAACGCTTGAACTTACCAAATGTGTGATGCTGGCAACCTGCTCAGGTTTTAACACTCCACCACTCTTCATTTTCAACTTTAAAATTACAGATGCAGTAGGTGGTTTTTCGTCCTCGACAAAGAGAGAGGTTTCGGGCATAGCAACATGTACCTGCGCCCATTCAATGTAGTCTAAATGTCTGATCGTTTTAGCAAGCTCTCCCTGAATTGCCCTGCGATAATTCACTCGTTGTACAAAATCTGACGTACCAAAACCCACCTTATCAAGCAACTCATACCCTGATTCCTCTCGCGGCAGTCCTTTACTTGCAAGCCTCAGTCTTGTTTCATATATTTTTTCAGTGGGAATCAAGATTGTAGATCCACTCCCGCCAATTTGATAAGGAATATTTTCTTCTTTTATAAAGTCTATAATTTCTCCGCTTTCTTTTGGATTCAGCTCTCCATACAGTAATCCAAAATCAGGTTTCCTTGCCCATTGCGTTACTCCAATAACTCCGCCCATAAATCCCAAGGTCATCATAATCATAATAAATTTATGCGAGAAGCTGATTCCGTTCCAGATACTCCCAAATTGATCCATCATTTTCTTCAAATCAAAATTCATCGTCCCCTGTCTCCATTTCAAGTCACTGTAAAATTTGTCGTTTATAAAGGATGGAGCAATTTTAGTACCAAGAACCATTACAAAGTTACTCAAGGCAAAATAGTCTTAACTCATTGCTATATTTAAAGCTATGGTTCGATTATACATAATGACTTCCATACCGAATATGAGCTAATGAAAGTGGAAGTCTATGATTACACTCTAATGTACTTTTCACTGTACATTATTTTAACAACCTTACCTCACAAAATATTTGAACCGCGGACCAGAACTAAAAATTATCTTACAATAGAAAAAAAGTTCTAACTTGATTGCATAGGAATTTCAAGGATGCGATTGCAGAGCGACGGCGTGTGTTGGTTCACCGTGAATTGGAATTTTTAAATTTAAAATAAGCTACTAAAGCTGGGGCTTTGCCCCAGACCTCAGGATTTTTTAGGCATAAGAGGAACTGCGGTTCGTCTTTCTTTGATTGTGAGCGAGAGAAGAGCTAAATCGCTCCTCTCTCGCTCACAATTGCCCTGCTTCAGCCGGAAATGGAACCGGAGGCCGTCAAAAAAAAGGAACGGGTTTTGTGCAGCCTTTAAAACCGAATGAACACTGACACATAGACGTGTCGTACCAGAATATTAGCGGCACGTATTATTATCTCTGTGCCGTTTTAGACGGTTATAGCAGACAAATAGTACCTTGGGAAATTCGTGAGACCATGAAAGAAACGGAGGTGGAAATTATTTTGGAACGGGCTAAAGAGAAGCATCCTGATGTCAAACCAAGGATCATTTCTGACAATGGCCCCCAGTTCATAGCAAAGGATTTCAAGGAGTACATTCGGATAAGTGGAATGACGCATGTAAAAACATCACCTTTCTATCCTCAAAGTAATGGGAAAATAGAAAGGTGGCACAAGACAATAAAGCAGGAAAGTATTCGTCCCTATTGCCCGGTGAACCAACACACTAACATGTGACTGCAAACAAAGTCGACGAAGTCCTAATTAAATGTATAGGAATTTCAATCCTTGTAGAGGCAATTCATGAATTGCCTCTACATGACGATAAAAAAGCTGCCGAAGGCCTAATTAAAATATTGCGGTTAGAATTGGGTTTAAACCAATTAGAACGAAGCTTGAAAACAAAGGATTTATCTGAGATGATTTTTTTGATATGTAATCATTTCAAATACTACATCTGCATCCGCATAACTTCTTTGTAAGTTTCCACGAGCTTATTGCGTGCCTCCATCATAAATTTAAAACTAACTTCTGCCTTTGCCATAGCAATCATAACCTCATGAACATTTTCAACTTTTCCGGTTGCAAGATTTTCAATGCTTGCATTGGCTTTTGTCTGAAGGTCGTTTACTTCATTAAAAAAGCCACTCAATGTCCTTTTAAACGAGGAATCTTGCCCTTGTTCCTCAATTGAACTAACAAGCTCCTTACTTGTTGGGCCAGTCTCTTTATTTTTAATCGGTGAAATATCCATAGATTTATCTCCTATTTCCCAATAATCGACAAGGCTCGATTGTTCATATCTTTAGATGAATTTATTACGGCAAGGTTTGCTTCATATGACCTTGTTGCTGTAACAAGATCTACCATCTCCATCATGATATTTACATTAGGCATATCCACAAAACCTTTTGCGTCTGATTTGGGATGTCCAGGAATATATACCTTATTAAATGGTTCTGTACTTTTAACGATTCCTTGCACTTTAACACCACCTAATCTCTCAGCACCTTTAACATCACCATTCTTTAATGTTTTGTTGAGTACCGAAGAAAATACCACATTCTCTTTACGGTATGGCCCACCTTCTAAGGTCTCGGTGGCATTTGCATTAGCAATATTATTAGCGATTACGTTCATGCGTATCCGTTCGGCAGATAATCCAGAACTACTGATATCAAGTACTGAAAGCATGTTATCCATTCCCATATATTTGCTCCTTTTAAACTCTAGAGTTCTCTATTGCTGACTTTAACAACTCCATCTTCTTTGCCAACAATTGCGTATAAATGTTATACGAAAGTGTATTCTTCATCAAAGAGGCAACCTCTTTATCCATATCTACATTATTACCGTCATTCCGTACGGCTCCATCTGTACCGTCTTTCGAAATAACAATCTTTGGCTGCATCTTATCAATTTTATTTACCGATGTATCTTTTATCGTTTTTTCAAGCTGTCCGGCAAAGCTTACCTCCATTTTTTTATAACCAGGAGTATTAATATTAGCGATGTTGTTTGCAATAACTTTATGTTTCAGTGCCGAGACGTCTAACATTTTTTCCAATAAATTAATTCCTTTATCCACACCTGTAATCATATGTATCCTCCAAAACTATAGCAAGACAAATGCCATAATATTCAAATAATCTGTGATAGGCGATGTTACCTAACTATTGTTAGTATTGATTGTTACTGCAATACACGAAAGCAATTGTCATAAACTGGCGGGGAAAATATTCATTTCACGCAGGAAATTGTTTCCTGATCGGGGGAAAATTTATGTTCTGCATCATATTTGTTAAGTTTATTTCGCAATGTCCTTGTTGTAATCTTAAGCAATTCTGCAGCCCTGGTTTTATTCCCACCTGTTTTTTCAAGTGTATGGTAAATCAAATCTCTCTCCACCTCCTCAATAGCTTTTCCAGCCGCTAATGTATTGTCGGATCGTTTCATATCCTGATACGTAAAAAGGCAGGTAAATTGTTCTATTTGGAGTATCTCAGATGATCCCATAACCACAGCCCTTTGTACAATATTTTTTAATTCTCTTACGTTTCCTGGCCAATTGTACTGACACAGATAATTCATGGTTTCCTTATCTATAGATTTGACAAGTGCGTTATTTTCAAGACTATATTTTTTGAGATAATAGTCCACGAGCAGAGGGATATCCTCTCGCCTTTCCCGCAAGGGTGGCAAAAATATAGGCACAACATTCAGACGATAGAAAAGATCTTCACGGAATGTGCCGTTATGAATTTCTTCCATCAGATTTCTATTTGTTGTTGCCACAATCCTAACGTCGATCTTTACGGTCTTTTCGCCTCCAACTCTCTCAAACTCTTCCTCTTCAAGAACCCTGAGTAATTTGGCCTGAATATTGGGCGATATTTCGCTGATCTCATCCAGCAGCAAAGTACCTTCGTTCGCTAATTCAAAACGCCCCATGTGCTTTGAAATGGCGCCGGTATAAGCACCGCGTTCGTGTCCAAATAGCTCACTTTCCAAAAGTGTTTCGGCCAATGCAGCACAATTAACCCGAATAAAAGGCTTTCCACTACGCTGGCTATGAAAGTGAATCGCGCGTGCAACGAGTTCCTTTCCGGTACCACTTTCCCCTTGAATAAGAACACTTGCCTTGCTCAGCGCAATTCTTTTTATCTGCTCATATATTTGGAACATCTTAGAATTTCGGCTAAAAACAGGATTCAATTTCTCATCAACATTTGAATTATATCTCCAATACCTGTTCTCCATTATTAACTTCTGCCGTTCATTAACCCTTGAGATTAAAAGCTCTATTTGATCTGGTGAAAATGGTTTTATAATATAATCATACGCCCCTTTTTTCATAGCCTCTACTGCGGTTTCAATCGTCCCATAAGCCGTCATAAGGATCACAACAGTCTCCGGTGAAATAGTCTTTACCTTTTCGAGAACCTCCATGCCGCACATGCCTGGCATCTTCATATCCAGAAAAATCAAATCATACCCTTCTTTGCTAATCTTTGTTACCGCTTGATGTCCATCGTTTGCTGAAACTGCTTCGTATCCGCCTCTTGATAACGTTTCACAAAGATATTCACGCCCTAACATGTCATCATCCACTACCAACACCTTTTCAACACTCATTTTTTATTCCCCTGGAAAGTAACAAAATCATAAACATTGTGGATAAACCATCCGTCTCAATAAGATCATGTCTTTATATGAACTGTGGTGTTAAGATTTCATTTTTTTGATACACATCAGTGAAGACATCTATATCGAAATTAAAATTCCCTGGCAAATTAATATAAAACGTGGTTCCTTTATCTTCCATACTCTCAACAAAAATCTTACCGTGGTGCGCCTCAATGATCTTATTCACAATTGCTAATCCCAGACCTGTCCCTTCTTGTTTCGTCGTAAAAAATGGGTCGAAGATCTTATGAACGACTTCTTTTTTGATGCCCATCCCCGTATCACGTATTCCAATCTGTATATTTCCTTGTTCATCATCCTCTGATATACGCGTAAATACTGTTAGATCACCCCCACACGTCATAGATTGAATCGCATTTAAGAAAAGGTTTAAAAAAGCCTGTTGTAATGTTTCAGAGTCACACCTTATGACGTCCATACCCAAATGGTATTCTTTCCGGATAGTGACATTATTAATGCCTTTTTTTTTCATATCTTCTATTACAAAAAAAAGTGTTTTATCCAATATCTCTGAAATACTAGCATTCTTTAATCTCAGTCTAATGGGACGGGCAAAGAGCAGAAGTTCGGTTACTGTCTTGTTTAAATTTTTTGTACCTTGTATTATATTTTTTACCAACTTCTTCCGTGGATCAGAATCTTCAAAATCACGCGCAAGTAAAGCAGAAAACCCTTCTATACCATTGAGAGGATTACGAATTTCATGAGCGACACATGCTGCCATAGTGCCAATGGCAGCTAATTTATCTGCATTTCTCAGACGCATCTCCAATTCCCTGATTTCTGATAAATCTCTGAATACCTCTACAGCTCCTATCGTATTTTCATTTGCGTCCCTAATCAAAGACACACTGCTTTCAACACATTTTAACACTCCTTGATTTGTTTCTATCTTCCGTTCCACATCTCTGCAATTTTTTCCTTTTTCAAGCGCCTGCAGCAATAGCGATGTGCTACCGTCACTGTCCTTAAAAACAGTATCTACCTTTTTCCCCATCACATCTGAAGTATTTAGTTTTAGGATATTTTCGGCTGCTTTATTAAAGGTAGATACTTCACCTTTTAAATTCACGGCAATAACACCGCTATGAATGCTACTTAAGAGACTGTTTAAATATTTTGTTAAGCTATCAAGTTCCTGTACCTTATCCTTCAAGCGGGCATTTGTGTATGCCATTTCCCTGTCAATCTCTTTAACCCTACCCTGAAGTTGATTATAGGCTTCCTCAAGACGTTGGGTATACTGATTAAATAGCTGAAAGGCTGCGACAAGCTCTGTATCCCAATTATTTGTAAATTCTTTTATAGATGTATTTCCCATCATTCTAATCTTATCCTCATTATCTATTTGGATTCACGACTGTTTGATGCCGCAACCAATTGATTATTAGCCAATGTATTCTTCTCGTACCAGGATTTCCACCAGTTAATATCATCCATATACCACTTTGCTTGTTCGATCAGATTACTACCCGGGTATTGATTGACAAAATGCTGATATTCATTAACTGCAGCGTTAAACTTTTTCATATTTCTATAGCAATTTGCAATCTGGTATTGAGCCCAAATGTATTGATCTAAAGCATTATCATCGGGCGTGATTAATTTATACGTCTGCAATGCATTATCGTACTCGCATAATTTATAAAAACACTCTGCAAGATCAAGTAAACTCATATTCCCAATTACCTTCGACAACCTCTGATTAATATCATTACTTACATTCGCTTCAGTTTTTTTATTGCCCTTCGTTATGTATCGTTGAACAGTCGAACTGCCATCTTGTATCCTCTCGTCATTCAATGGATATATCCTTACTACTGCAGTGGATGTGCCAATTTTTGCAGATTCATCATTGGATTGTAAGTGCTCGTTGCCAGACAAAGTGGATAACGATTCGATCTCCTTATTTACGCTAATTTTGTTAGCTTTAGAATTGTCTTCTTCCCGTATGTCTTTTTTTAATTTCCTGTACTCACTTTCTAATTCTTGAAGCTTCTTCCTTTCAGCCACAAGAATCGATACTATATTTTCTATACTCTGCTCTGATTTAGTACCTGACGACAAATCTAAGGTTTGCTGTTCATTTGCGATCCCGTCTTCATTTTTAAATTTAACAGGTCTTAACAAAGGTCTTTCAATATCACTGCATAATTCTGTATTCATGTGTGTCTTTTTTAATGTTGTAAGCGGGCTATCTATTTTGTCAGAAGCAATATTTTCGTTATCGCCAAAAAGGGAAGGCATAAACCCCAAAACAATCAAAATGCACATTAGCCTTTTTTCCAATATCATGAAATCACCATAACCATTATTGAATTATTACGTTCAGAGTAAAATACTATTAGCAAAAAGTTGAGCAAGCATTATGCCACAACACTGATATTACTCTCATATAAATAACTGAATGGCTGATTTGTGGGACTAAAAGAGGCTTAACTCTGTAATGGCAGGCAGATTAAGTACAATTATAATCGAACTGCTTAGTGTAAAATAGTCAATCAGGAGGAGACTAGACGATAAATTCTTCCAACACCTTTGAAATCACCAGTTGAAAATTAAAACAGGAGCAAAAAAGTAAAATTTCTTTGGGTATGTTTTTTAAACGATATGTCTGATTTGTAAGTTAATTCCGTTATTGATACATATGCTGCGTATTACTGGTGGTCGCACCCACAGGGTCCTCTATAGGCCACGCCGCCTGGATGACATCTCTGTCATTGCTCAAACCCATTCGATATGCCTTTATTGCCTGTTCTAACTTTCCCATGTTCCTGTAGCATTCACCAATTCTATTAAATGCATATCGTTTTATTTCCACTGCATTACTAGTTCTTAGTAAATCGATATAACTATTTATTGCATCTATATACTTTTTATCATGAAATAGTGCATCCGCCATCCCAATCATCCCTTCTACTGCCAGTTTATGATTAGGATACTGCCTTATAAAACTATCGAATGCATTATATGCTAGCCAATAATCGCCATGGTCAAAATAACTTCTTCCTATCTCTAATGCCATCTTACCAGCATAATCGTCGTCTGGATGTGCATGTATTCCCGCACGAAATACCTTTGTTGCAGATTCTGGCATGTACATAGCATTTAGGCTTTTCCCCATGCAGTAGATTCCATAAGAAACTTTATCGCTCTTTGGATAGGTCTCAATTGCTCTTTTAAAAATTTGAAATGCACCCAGGTAATTGTCCTGTTTGTAAAAACAATCACCAAGCAGGAAATTAGCGTTCTCGACAAATTCTCCTTCCTGTTCATTCACTAAAAGATTCCCTAAAACATTTCCAGCACTCTGATATTCATTTAGCAGATACAAACAACTCCCAATTTGATATTCAATCTCTGCTTTCAATTGACCAGAACAATAATTCTGTCTTGCCTTCAAATATCCTTGTATTGCATTCCTGTAGTCTCCCATTTTGAAATAGGTTTTTGCCATATTGAGTTGAGCTTTAGCAGCGATGTCCTTATCATTAAACTCGCGAATGACTCTGTCATAGATATCTATTGCTTTATGGTAAAGACCTTGATTCACCAAGGAATCTCCTATCGCTAAAAGAGCATCCTCAACTAATGGATCTTTTGGATAACTATACATAAACTGGAAGTAGACCCGCCTTGCACTTTCAGGATCCTTTAAATTATCGTAACAACGGCCTATTTTAAATAATGCGTCTTTCGCTAGTGGGCTTCCTCTATATTTTCCCACAATAATTTGATATTCTTGCAATGCGAGAAAATTAAAACCTAGTTCATAATAATAATTCCCCAACTCGAAATATGCCTTAACTATCCTCTGGTCATTGGGATATTTTATCTGTGCCTTTTGATACAGATGGATACTCTTATCTCTATAATATTCATAGGCCGTATCAACATTAAGATTTGCCAAAGAAGTGACAAATATGGAATCTTCATTTTGAATAAATTCCAAACCACGCATCCCGAGAACCACCTCTAATATATCCGGCAAAGGACTTTTCTGAATTGAAATATTTACGTAAGAAGATAAGTAAGCGGGATCTACTTCATCATCTACAATAATACTTTTACTAAAACTTGCAGATAATGCTTGTAATACATCTGATACCTTTACTTGGGTTGCATCAATTGAATACATGGGCACACCATACTCACCCATTTCTTTTGTTAGCTTAATATTCTCACTCGGTTTAATTACAATCGATGGTTTGTTTACCCGTTTACTATTGTCTTGCTCACTCGCTTGTGACTCTGCTTTCAGAACAGTTTTTTTTTCGTCTCCTTTTGTCTCAAGTATCTGTAATTGCATCTGAAGCTTTTCCAAATTATGCTTTTCAGTATTTAGTTTTTCGTGTAAGTTAACTGGTATATCTGTGATTTGCTCCCCTTGTGCTGGTGGGATAGTAAATATCACAGGGAGAGCAAATGCGATTAGCATCATTTTAACGAATAATCTTCTTCTCATTCTCTCATCAAACCCGTTTTAAATTCAAGCAACTTATCTTGAAGCCAACGACCGAACTAAGTTGCCGGTTTCTCCAGTAGCTGCTTTACGAAGCCGTTGAGACTCTTCCATATAATAATCTGCTATTTTAAAATAAGAGTCTACCACTGTTAATTTATCTTCGTCAGAGCGACATTTTCCCTCTTGTGCCATGATAGCATAAAGCGTTTTCCGTGCTTTTTTAAATTCTCCCATCCCTGCATAGCATTCTCCTATTTTCAACCGGCTTTTAAATTGATGTGGATTGTTAATGTAATCGTTGCTTAACGTCTGAAACACATCTAATGCTTCCTCATATCTTCCAGACATCAAATAACTATCCCCCAATCGGTACATTACAAAATCCGCATTTAAAAAGGACATTGACTTGTCCAGCCCTTTTTCATAAAATGTTGTGGCACGTTCATAACACCCCATTTCGTACAGTCTGTTTGCTTCTATTATATATTGCGAGTTATCTTCGACTGTCGTACTTTGCTCGTTTACGTCATTATTTCCTTGTTTTATAGCTTCTGCAACATCTTTATCTGAATCCAAATTCTTTTTAAGGGCATCCTTTACCTTTTCTTCTATCATATGAGCAACAATCTTATTTTCCCTCTCAATCATATGCTTATTGAGCGTAAACAAAAAATAAATTGTTCCTAAAACCACCAGACTTACAATTAGTAAAATCACGTATTGCCCATATTCCACAAACAGTGAACCAGCCTTGGAAATATTTGACCACCGTAACGGAAATCCTTTAATAATTGTCGCCAGAGATGCTCTGTTCAACATAGATGCACTCAGTTTTTGTTTTTCTTCAACCGTTTGCGGTTGATCTATTTGTATTTGAACCTTCGGCATTAAATCAGACATACTTGTACTTACCCTATAATCAAAACCCCTAGACAAAACCCTCCTTAGACCATAAGAGCATTTTCTCTAGATTTCCTACTTGTGGACTGATACTCGCCAGTGCCGCATCTTCATCATCAAATATTTCAATAACTTTGATAATATCCGTAACATACAACAACTTTTTTATATTTTCATTCACATTAACCAGCTTCAGCCCTCCCTGTTTGTTTCTAAAGGGTTTTATATAAAATGCTATTATACCCAACGTCTTTGCTGAGAGGTACCTGGTATGCGTAAGGTCGAGTATGACAAAACGGGCACTATCACTCAATTCCTTAAAAAGGGTTTCGAGTTCATCAATTCCCTTATAAATCAAATCACCCTTAGGTATCAATATTGTGGCCTTCTCTTTTTCCTGCCTCTCAATTTCCATTACAGGTTACTCGCTTTGCCATATGAACAGCGGTTCCTGTCTCGCCGGAAGACTGTATCATCACCCTGTCCATTAATTGTTTCATAAGGAATATTCCTCTACCGCTCTTTCTTGTTAGATCTTTGTATGAGATCGCGTCCGGTCCTATGTAATTCTGCACATTAAACCCACAACCCTGATCGCAAACTTCTACAATAATTTCATCTCCTAATTTCATAAATTTTAGCAGGACCTCTCCGTCGCTGCTCTTGTTATATGCAAAAGACACTGCATTTAAAACAGCCTCATTGATTGATGTGATAATTTGGTGTCTCTTAAAATTGTCATCTACAATCGTCGATAATTTTCTATCAAATTGTTCCATCATTTTTTCGTAATTATTGATAGGTATTGCAAGGAATGTCACTTCCTCTGCTGATGGATGTGTTTCGCACTCAAGGTTTGAAATCATCACCGCTCTGCCTTTTTCTTCGGCAATTGATTCATCGAGTCTTTTCAGTTGAAGATTAATACCTTTTGCCATGTCTTTGCAACTCACCACGCTCTCATTGGATATAACGTCTCTAAACTTATCAATAGTAATTATCTCCTTTCGCAAAGCTTTCGATAACGAACTACTGCGTATCAAAACCAATTTGCTGCCAGATATAAAAGATACCTTATTTTCCATGATCATTATCCCAGGAAAACTATTTAAGAAAAGAGGTGATGTTTCCAACATCTTTACTTCTTTGTTAGGCAGACTTAGAAGACTCGTTAGTTCCTCCCCATATGTTGAATAGGAAATAGTTTGCCTTTGTTTGTCTAAAATGGCACAAAATAATGCCACAGGAAACCTTTGTAAAATATTTTTACAAAGATATTGATTAATGTCGTTTAACAAAGAAGCGGAAGATTTGCTTGCTTTCAACATAGAGCGGAAGATTGTCTTAACTATAATACTTAAATTATTTACATCCACCTCACGTGAGACACTCCCAAACAAAAAGGCTTTTAACTCCCCTAGTTCAACAAAATCATGAACTATATGATTTGCAGTTTCTGCCGTGTCCTTTGCGAGAAAACACGTCTCCGTTTGCCTGCATGGATCGTTGTAATCGATTTTAACCCCTTCGCCACGCTTCGCTTTGCTGACACTATTAGTTGACATTAAAGAATCATCCAAAACTCTACGGATAACACTTTTTATATGTTCAATTTTAAACGGTTTCGTCATAAAATCTGATACACCGATGTGCATGGCCTCTATTACGGTTTCTATTGAACCATAAGCAGTAATAATAATAGATTTGATGTCTGGATGTATCTTTTTTATCTCAGAAATCAGTTGCAACCCACCCATTGTGGGCATCCTTAAGTCACTAATCACCAAATCATAACTGGATTGCCTAGCATGCTCCAAGGCCTTAATACCATCATTAGTATTATCTATGTTATAACCTTCTTCCATCAATGCTTCGTGTAAAGCCCATCGCAGCGTCTCTTCGTCATCTACTAACAAGATCTTTTTTTTCATGCTCATTTCACACCGCTAAAAGCATAACATAGAAATAATGAACGTAGGCACATTTTCCCATCGATTTCATTGCGAACATTCAATCACTGTTAGTTAAATCATCTGATTTATGAAGGGCAAAGGCCGTATTCTTTTATCTTATTATATAAAGTAGTCCTATTTATACCCAGTATCTTAGCCGCCTCGGTTCTTCGCCAAGAAGTCTCATTAAGAACTCTCTGAATATGTTGCTTTTCAATACTCGCCAATGAACGAACATTTAACGCCTCGCTACTTCCTCCACCATCATGTGTATCATTCATACCGTTATCGTTGATCGTGACTTTTTTCCTTGAATCAATGGTAACACTTAATTCAGGCCGTAATGTACCATTATTTGAAATCAAGACAGCCCGCTCTATTACATTTTTCAACTCACGAATATTACCAGGCCATTGGTATTCCAAGAATAATCTTTCAGTCTCTGGAGGTATATGATAAATATTTTTGTTAAATTCAGTATTATATTTGTGTACAAAATGTTTTACCAAAAGCATAATGTCATCTTTTCTTTCCCTCAATGGTGGAACATAGATCGGCAACACCTTCAACCTATAATAAAGATCTTTTCTGAAATTACCCGATTCCACCTCTTCTTCCAAATTTCGGTTGGTTGATGCAATAACTCTGACATCGATTTTAATATCATTAATCCCACCCACTTTCTTAAATTGCCTTTCCTGCAAGATTCTTAAAAGCTTCGCCTGTAATGTTATACCCATTTCGCCTATTTCATCCAAAAAGATGGTCCCTTTATCAGCAACCTCAAATAAACCCAGTTTACCTGTTGTAGTAGCGCCCGTAAAGGAGCCCTTTTCATATCCAAATAATTCCGCTTCAAGAAGGCTCTCTGTCAATGCAGCACAATTAATATCTACGAAACGACAGTTCTTCCGTGAGCTTAAATGATGAATAGCCCGAGCAACCAGCTCCTTTCCTGTCCCACTTTCTCCTTGTATCAATACTGTTGTTGATGGACTCTTTGCTACCTGTCTGATAAGGCTATACACCTCTTTCATCTGCTGACTATTCCCAATAATTACACCACCCGGCTCATCAGCAAAAGTCCATTGCTGCGCCCTTAATTCAAGCACTTCCCTCCTGAGGGCTTGTGTACTCAGGGCCTTTTCAATCACTAACTTTAAGTATTCGGTCTTAAAAGGTTTCTCCAAATAGTCATAAGCACCAATCTTCATTGCCTCTACTGCTGAGTCAACACTGCCATACCCCGTCATAACAATCATTAAGGCATTAGGTTCTTTAGCTTTTACTTTTTCAAGGAGCTCTATACCGCCCATGTTGGGCAGCTTTAAGTCCAATAGTACCAAATCCGGCATGAATTCATTTATCTTCTCTAATGCTTGCTCACAAGTTTCCGCAACAATAACCTCATAACTTTGTCCCACCAAAAACTCTTTTATTGAAAACCGAATCGTTTCCTCATCGTCCACAACAAGAATTATTGCCTTCGGTGACATTTAGTATCCTCCTTTTTGTGCATAAACAACTTCCTAATATTTCTAAAACGTTTAACTTTTAAACAAATCACACAAAAAGTTACCATAATAAGTCGAATAATTCAACAGTTTATAGCTGATAAAACTTTTACTATTCAATGGCAAACAATATACCAACAAATTTATTTCTCTTTCATACCTCTTTTTGATTGTAGCCGTATAATTATTTCTTTTACATCCGAGCTTTCTTTTCTATCTTTAGTGTATTTCAGGCAATACTGATATTGCTCAATGGCACTTGATATATCACCTTTAGCCTCATACACAGAGGCAAGGTTTAATCTTGTCTCACAATCTGCAGGATTGGAACTTAATATCTGCTTAAAAGCATTAATTGCCAATTCACTTTTACCTTCAAGTTTATATAATGCTCCTAACTGCTTGTAGTACTTTATATGATTCATGGGATATATTTTGATTGCTCGATTATAAACTTCTATTGCATTATCTAACCTTCCCATTGCGCTATAAACATTCGCCAGTTCATGAAAAGGATCTATACCTGAAAAGGACACATACCTGATATCTTCATCGTTATCGGGATTAAACAAATTTATTATCTCTTCACCTTCTTCAATCAAACTATCCCTCATTTTTTGATGTCTCAAATAGTGTGAAAATAGGGCACAGTGAACTGGAAGCGACCCTGGTATATCGGAACATAGACTTTTTAATTTATCAGACGTCTCTTCATAGGTTAAGCTTCCTTGTTGATAACCGCTTTGTATATGATCAATTTCCTTCTGTACATTTGCACCTCTACAAACATTAACGATTTGTTCCGAAAGCTGCTCTATCATCTCAGGGATTTTCTCCTTTGATTCACACTCTCCCACCAACGCACATAACGTTTCCTTTGCCCTTACATTAAAAACTTCTATATCTGTCCGAAACTTATCCCCAAAGTGATTAAGCGTCCCTTTAATTGCAAAATCTGCTTTCAACCTTTCCGCCGACCGAATGGTGACCTTCAGATCAACCTTAGCAAACAGATCGACAATATTTGCCTTAGATAAGGCAGTTTCTACATTCACATCATCAATTTTAATAAAATTGTACAGCACAGCCTCTTTCATAAACTCATAGGTACGCTCTTGCTCTGCCACCGTACAATATCCAGAGCGAATTAATTCGCTCCGCATTATATCTTCAATTCCTTGGATAGAACATTTTGAATCCCAATTGTTTTTAAAAGGGAAAACAACAAGTTTCAACTTTCGGTCATTCCCATATGCACCGCTTACAATAGCAATTAAAAAGACGACCAATGACGCCAGTAATTTTTGATATAGTTTCCAACGCATTATTATCACTACCAAAAAGTTATTTCGTCAGGATGTGCCTAACACAAATAAAAAAACCTGTTAATTTGTACTTCAATATCATACAAATTGACAGGCTTTTAAGGCTACCATAACCGCCAAAACAAATATAAATGAAAATTAAAGTGCTGAAAAAAATCTACAATTTAAACCATCCCTGTGTACTTTAATACCAATTTTTCGCAGACATTTCGGGCATCTTCCTTCGTACGCGGTTTCTTCCTTGTTAATATAAACCCGAGTATATACCTGGCAGCAATCAAACTTAACACCGATAAATCGTTTCCTGACCCCGTGAATATTTTCCGCCTTGTTGTTCAACATAATTACAACTCTTACTTTTTAATACTAAAAGCATCAATAACCTTTTTTGCCACCTGTTCAATCACTTCCGGTCTGTCATAGAAACCATCTTTTAATTTTACTTTAATTTCCTCCATCTTTGCAGCCATTACATCAGGCATTTCGCGTATTCTGGCCTTCATAGTGCTAATCGTCTGCTCAAGGTCCCGCGCTTCTTTGGAGATATCCACTGAATCAAGTTCCCTCTGAATAAGTCGTTCGTTCTCTTTTATCTTCATGTGTGGCTGATTTTCCCCAATACGGTTAGTATTAGTTACACCGTGATGTAAAGAGATTTTTGAAATATCTTCTATTGGCATTTTAAATCTCCTAAATTAAATAACTACCTTACTTGTAACGATGATAAATTCTATTACGGTATGCGTCAACTGACTTCCAATTTATTCCTTCAAAGGCAACGATTACCTTTAAATACTTTAACATTTCCAACCAGGGAATTTCTCTCAGAAAGAGACTTATTTAACCTACGATAAAATTATGCCTTATAAAATTATTGTCCATTGATGCAATGTTATCATATATATCGGCATATTCTCAAAAAATTTTAATCCTTTTTAGAATTACTTTATTGAATTAAATACATAGATTATTTAGTATTAATATAAAAACAGAATTAGGTGTTCAAACATAGACATTTCTATGTGCCTCTATGAGACCTTAAGTAACTATGAGGTCAACTAATACATTATTTAAAAAGATTTGTTACCTCTTTCTCTTTCTATGCAAAGGAAGAGATATAATCGAGTATCACTTGCGATTTGATGCTTTATGGAATGGATAATAATAATCATATTGCTTCTATTTAATGGCTTGTTTTCATGTATTGAAATGGCGCTCGCCTCTGCCAATGTTCCATTATTACGAGATATGGCTTCTAAAGGCAATACCGCAGCCAAAAGATTTATTAATTTAAGGGCACGCCCGGAAAGAACCTTTGCTGTTATCCAGGTGGGCATTACACTGATCGGAACATTATCTGCGGCAGTAGGCGGCGTAGAAGTACAAGAATCTATCCTTCCATATCTCAGTAAACTTTTAGGCGTCTCAGGAACATTTGTTGAAATTCTTGGAATCGCGCTCTTTGTTATCCCATTCAGCTTTTTCACTGTTGTCATTGGTGAGTTGGTACCCAAAGCCATTGCGATCCGCCACCCGGAAGATGTCTCTTTAGCCTCTAGTCATTTGTTAACCATTTTGACAAAGATCGCTACGCCTGTCGTCCATATCCTTGAGCAATCAACGGTAAAACTACTTTCGCTGATAGGTATTCACCGCATTCCTTCCCTGGAAGAAGGTGTATCAGAACTATCTCTCGGCTCACTCCGCCCTTTTCACAGGGATTACATTTTGAATCTGTTTGCACTGCGCTTTAAAAAAGCGTCGGAAGTTATGCTCCCTTTTCCCAAGGCAATTACGGTTTATAGTTCTATGAATAAAGAAGACATCTTAAAGATTATCAATGACTGTGGACACACGAGACTTCCTGTCCTTTTGGATGAAACTGAACCACAGGTAATCGGCATTCTTCACACAAAAGAATTCATAGCTATGATGACCACCAGAACAGAATTTTCTTTAAACAATTTGCTCCGTAAACCGTATTTTGTGGAGGATAACGAGTCTATTCTCAAAATACTCAAAAATTTTCAAGAAAATCGTATCCACATGGCCATAGTACGTCAAGGTATTCAAACTATTGGCATCATAACATTAGAAGATATTTTAGAAGAAGTCGTAGGAGAAATTTATGATGAAGACGACGATGGACTAGTTAAAAAAATATGGAGACAGCGAATCAGCACAAGAAGGTACTAGATCAATTATCACACTTGGATTAATCCCGCCTTTTTTGCGGTTAGACCTATCTTTTCAAGGAAAGTATTAAAACGGAATGGTTTTGGAATAACAGGCACCCTGCTCTTCTCAATAAATGTCTTAAATTCAGGGGAAAGAGTGTCCCCAGTCATCAAGATTACCTTCTCTTTCAAAGCAGGTATATTACTCATCATCCATTCATAAAACTGGATTCCAGATACTTCCCCTGGCATTTTCAAGTCCATAATAACTATATCAAATTGCTCCTCCTGAAAAGCCTGCATCGCATCTCTTGCACTGAATACAGATGTTGCATTACAACCTTTCGCCGTCAACAATTCGTTACAGGATTCTGCAATACCTACCTCATCTTCTACTAACAATATGCGTAAACCCCTCAAATTATAATCCTTTTTTACAGGAAATTTGACCTCTTTGTTTGCCTGAACCTTGATAGGAAGCGTAACAGTAAAAATGGCACCTTTCTGACAATTTTTGCCAACAATTGTCCCGCCATGTTCTTTTATAATACCATAACTTACAGCCAAACCTAAACCCGTACCTTTTCCAACCTCTTTCGTTGTGTAAAAGGGAGTAAACAATTTTTCTGGCTCAAGAATACCCGGCCCGTTATCCTCAAATTCTACAACAATCTTATCTCCCCTTTGAAGCGTACGAATAGTTAAAACCCCCTTCCCATGCGCATATTTCATCGCATCGTAGGCATTATTAATAAGATTGATAAAGACTTGCATAAGCTGCACCCGATCAGCCAGTGTCCTGGGCAAGGTTTGGGAAAGTGATTGTCCGACCTCAATGTTGTTAACCCGAAGGTCGTTGATTTTTAATTCGAGGGCATCTTTTAGAACATCGTTAATGCTAACGTATTGCCCCTTTCTGACGGTTTTTCGTTTTGTTGCAAACGTGAGTAAGTTCTCCACAATACGGGTACAGCGCTGGGATGCATCCATTATATGCCGCAATCGATTCGCTGCGCTCTTTGATAGGTTATCACACATCATCATAAGCTCACTGAAATTTACGATAATCGACAAGGGATTATTGAGTTCATGAGCTACCCCTGAAATCATCGTCCCAACGCTACTCATCTTTTCAGCCTGGACAAGTTGTTCCTTCAATATCTTTTGCTCAGTAATATCGTAACCAAATAAGTTAATGTTCGAGATTGCATTCCATTCATCCTTAAGATATGTCACAATCCATAAAATATCTCTAACCTGATGATCCCGTGATGCAAAGGGTATCTCGATCTGTTCACCCTTGTTTCCACTTAAGAGCATCTGTATGTCATCGAACAATTCTTCTATTTTATCCTGTGGAATAAAAACATCGACCACAGATTTCCCAAGGACATCATCTATCGTGTAGCCAAATCCCTTCTCCATAGCACGGTTCACGAACACAATTTCTCCCCTGGAAGTTATCGTGACTACATACACATTGGTATTTTGTATCAGGGCATCCAGGAATTTTCTTTGATTATACATTTCTTTTTCGGTTTCACTCAACTTCTGCGATTTCTCTTTTAATGAACCCCTTAAACGTTCCTGATATTCAAATATCCTTTTTTCTAATACGCGTCGCTCTGTTACATCACGAACAAAGGCCCTGACCATATAATCATTCAGAATAGTATCGTACTGGATAGAGCATTTTATTTCCGCATCCAATCGTTTGCCATTCTTTGTTAACAAGGTCATAACCAAATTATTATCCTTCCGCGAGTTAACCGTGGTGTCATATTGACCCTTAATCATAGTCCTCTGCTCGTCAGCAACAAGATCAAATAGATACATCGAGGTCATTTCTTTCGCGCTATACCCAAGAATCTCTAATCCCAATTTATTAACATGCAGAAACTTTCCGTGACTATCCATCTTGAATATAATCTCTGGCGCATTCTCAACCAAATCCCTGTATTTCTCTTCCGACGCGGTAAGGCTGTCCAACAACATTGCGTTCATTAATGTAACCGTAATTTGCGCCGATACCTGATCTATAAGATTACTATGGATTTCAGAAAAACGTGCATAATTCTTACTCAGAATATTTATACAACCAATTAAGGTATTATTGATAAAGAGCGGGTAAACCATGTAAGATTTGGCGCCGTCATACAATACGGGACTTTTATCATTATCCCCAGTTTTATGCGTTTCGTTATTAATAATGATCTTATTGGACTTTGATACATCATTAAAGAGAAAACTTTCCACGGCTGTTTTCAATTCATTACCTCTATGAAATTTGTGGATATTTTGCATTAAATCCAATACATACGTATAGTATTCACCTGAAGATTCCATCCTCGATACCAAACTAAAATAGTCAAAGTCTATAATCTTTCTGAGTTCAAGGCATAACGCATTGCAAAAATCCTTGTAACTCATGTGAGAAAGCACCAGACGGTTTATATTCAGAATGATCTCTCGTTCCTGCTCCATCCTCTTCAACATACGATCGGTATCAATCTTCTGGGATACTCTGTTCAGTACCGCCTTTATACTATCCCAATGAATGGGTTTCGTTATATGATCATAAAAGCCCAGATTCGACATCCCCATTTCTAATGAAGTATCCATCCCGCTTTCATTTATGATAGGAACTACCACCGTGTGAGGATAATACTTTTTCACGCTTTGAACCGTAGCGATCTGTTTATCGGGTTCACACTCCATATCTACTAAAATTACATCGAAACATTTCTTACCCTCCAATAGCCCATAGAAGTCTCTTTCGTCAGAAACGAAAGAAACATCATAGCCCGCATGGGCAACATAATCCCGGAAAGGAGAATATTCGGCATCTTTAGCGCCTAAAGCAATCACAAGAAATCTCTTTGTTAATATTTCATTTATCATAGGTAATTTTTATACATCTACTCCTGTTTTTTTGCAATTAAAATATATCAACTCCTGAGCAAAGGCTATTCCTGTAGCCATCGGGGCTAACACCTTTACCTTGTACATCATGATAATTAAAAATACCCTACTTAATGATTTCACGAATTTTAGCCGCCTTCTTCGCGCCAATGCCTTCCACGCTTACAAGTTCCTGCTCATCGGCAGTAAAGACCTTCTCTACACTCCCAAAATGTGCCAACATCCTTTTCGCCATCATTGGCCCAATACCTGGCAATCCCTGAAGCAGGTATAATTTCCGTGTCTGCATACGTTTGGGCTTTCTGCCCATCCTTTTCAATATATCGTCACAGTACCTGACATCATGAATCCCCGCCATTATCAATATCTCTGCCGTACCATGAGGGGCTTTTGAAAAGATTATGGGTATTTGCCAGGAGACAGACATTGAGACGATCGCTCCCTTGATTGCTTGAGGGTCAATCTCATAACCGGTACAAAACAAATTTACACCTTCTATCACCATAAACGGTATTTCCGCATGCCGTTTCAAACATGATGCCTGAGTAAACAACCGCCCATCAATGATGGACATAACGAAGTCTTTTGTCGTCTTTCGTTCAACGGTAATGCGTTTGTTGATGAGGTAATCACCCATGGATAATTTCTTTTCTTCCACAATAATATCCTCTTTGGCACGGAGTATCTCTATAATCCCGGCGTTTCTTTCTCGATAGTCAACCTCTATGATGATACCCATAGCAAAAACCTCAAATTTCTCCGTTATTCGATCGTCATGGCAAACTTCTTATGAAACTGTTCCTCATACAATTGCCGGTAAAGACCATACGAATGTTGTAGCAGTTCCTGGTGGTTACCTGCCTCTACAATCTCACCGTTATTAAAGACGACAATCATATCTGCCGATTGAATTGTAGAAAGCCGGTGGGCTATGATTATAGTCGTTCTCCCTTTCATTAATCGTTTTAATGCCTCCTGGATCAGATTTTCCGTCTTGGAATCCAAGGATGAAGTCGCTTCATCTAAAATTAAAATAGGCGCATTTTTTAAAAAGGCTCGAGCCAGGGCAATACGCTGCCTCTGTCCTCCTGAAAGTTTCATGCCACCTTCGCCGATTTCCGTTTGATAACCCTTTGGCAGTTTGCAAATAAAATCATGGGCGTTGGCAGAAATGGCTGCGGCCTGGACGTCTTTTTCAGTAGCGCCTGGCTTACCGAACAGGATATTTTCGTGAACCGTGCCAGAAAATAAGATGGGCTCCTGAGGCACGGTGGCAATGTGCCTTCTTAAACAACTGAGTTTGAAATCCCGGATATCCCAGCCGTCGATAGTGATTATCCCTGCGGAGACATCATAAAATCTTGGGATAAGTTTTACAAACGTAGATTTACCAGCGCCACTTGGTCCCACCAATGCCACTGTGCAACCGGCCGGTATATGCAAATTGATCGCTCTCAGGACAGTTTTTGGCATTTCATAGGCAAAATGGACATTCATGAATTTTACCTCGCCCTTGACAGATCCGAATTCCTGAGCGGTAGGCCTGTCCACAATCTCTGGAGAAGTGTTAAATACCTCAAAAATCCTTTCCATAGCCGATTGAGAATTAGCCAGAAGGATATTGAGTTCCGTGAGACGGTTCAGTGGATTATAAAACATGCCCAGATAGGCGTAAAATGCAGCCAGCTCACCAACCGTAAGGCGGCCATAAATGACCTGCATAGCCCCGAACCAGACCACGAGAACCGGTGCAATGGAAGTCAAAAAACCTATTAACGCCTGGGCTGTAGCGTTATGTTGTACATGTCTCAATTGATAGAATAAGTATTCCCGGTTATCCTGAAAGAAGTGTTTTTCCTCAGCCTTCTCACGTGTGTAAGATTGTATGATGGAAATGCCTCCCAGCTTTTCATGAACATTCCCGGAGATCTCTTCCATCTTTTGCCGTGCAAGTTTGCTGGTTTTCACAATCTTAGATTTGAAATACTTATTCAATATCACATAAAAGGGTAAAATAGCAATTGATACCAGCGCCAACCGCCAATTCATGTGGAAAAGGAGAAAGGCGATCAAAAATAGGGAGCTTGCATCCATGACCGTATTGGTAAATGCAGCGCCCACAAAGTTTTGAGCAACCGCGATATCTCCCAGGAGACGCGATGCGACCGATCCTACCTGCCGTTTTTCATAAAAACTCAGTGACATCCGCTGGAGATGGACATACAACTCATGCCGCAGGTCAAAAACAAGCCTTTGGCCCGCCTGATCTGCACAGGACGATCGGAAATAGGTAACCATCGCCCAAAACACATAGAGCCCAATCATGGCCAGCATAGTGTAATGTAATTTCGTGGCATCATAGGAAGACGGCGACAACAAATGATCGATCACGTCTTTAAAAACCCACGGGAATATTAACGGGAGGTTGTATTTCAATAGCCCGCAAAAGGTGGCTATCATAATCAACCGACGGTAAGGCTTTACGTAGGAAAGAAATTTTTTTAATGCAGGGTTTACAAAAACTTTAGACATGGGTTTATTTCCATTATGCCGAAAACAAATTTTATTACTACAGCGCAGCAGAGTTACAGTCAAAAGGTATTTAACCACAAAGACGCAAAGGGCACAAAAAGTCTAAATTCTTTTCTTTGTGCTCTTTGTGTCTTTGTGGTTCTCAAGAACTTACCGAAACTGATAATTTCGATATAGTAAACATATCACAAGGCTTTGACTTCCGACTCGATGCGATCATTGAGCTTATCCTTTTCAACCTCTAAATCATATCTTGACTGCAGGTTCAGCCAAAATCTTTCTGAGAGATTAAAATAACGCGATAGCCTCAAAGCAGTATTAGCACTGATTGAACGTTTGCCATGAACTATCTCGTTAATACGTCGGGGCGGGACATTAATGTCTTTAGCTAATTTATACTGGCTGATTCCCAATGGTTTGAGAAACTCCTCCATAAGGATTTCTCCCGGATGAATGGGTGGTATCTTTTTTACTTTCATACTAACAACCTCCTAATGATAATCAACTATTTCCACGTCATAAGCATCGCCTTCTGACCAGCGGAAACAAATACGCCACTGATCGTTTATACGGATACTGTGCTGCCCCATGCGACTGCCGAAAAGTTTTTCTAATCGGTTCCCTGGAGGGATACGCAGATCCTCCATCTTTTCGGCTGCGTCAAGCAAAAGAAGTTTTCGAAGGGCTATTCGCTGAATATTTACAGGCAACTTAGTTGAATGCTGTCTTAGAAAGATATTTTCAGTCTCTTTGCATCGGAAGCCCTTTATCATGCACCAATATTAACGCAATCCGATAATATTGTCAAGCGTCATTAATATTGTCGATACCCTAGCATCTCAATTGAGCGACTTGCCTGATGACTTCAATTAGTGGTGATGGTGTTTGTCACGCTGCTACCAAGTTTATGCTTCTTTATGAAAAGGGAGAGGGTGACTATACAAAAGAACGCAGAGATTTATTTAAAGACGTTACAATTGAGGATATGTAAGTGAAATAAATGAAAGGGAAAACTTGGACGCCACATTCCCGGACAGACTGTAAAGACCTTACCCTGAACACCGTTACCCTTCTTTTTTAAGACGCGACAACATTTGTTGAAAAACTAAAAAATCAGCCGTATTTGCAAGTACCAATAAAACATCACTGCTTTCTATAACCATATCTCCTGATGGTATAACAAATTTACCAGCCCGACTAATAAGCATGATAAGACATTTTTCCGGAATGTCTAAATCGCTAATCCTCTTACCCACTACTTCCGAGTCAAATGGAACAATAACATCTATCATTTCGGCATCGAAAGCCGCTGTCTTTTCAAATTCAATGGGATAATTCATCTTGTTAGCCAGGGGAACGTCCAGCTTCAGTATTTTGGAAAGGATTGGAATAGATGTTCCCTGAATAAAGACTGAAGCAATAACGATGAAAAATACGATATTAAAGATCGTATCCGCTTGCGGGATACCTGCCATAAAAGGAAATGTCGCCAGGATAATCGGCACCGATCCCCGAAGACCAACCCAGGCAACCATAGCTTTCTTTCGCATATTCATGTTAAACGGCAACAGGCACAACAATACGCTAACAGGACGGGCAATTACCATGAGAAAAAACGTTAGCATAAATCCTGTCCCTATCAGGGGAACGATATGCGAAGGAAAAACAAGCAAGCCTAAGATTATAAACATTACAATTTGCGCAAGCCAGGCCAAACCCTCGTGAAATCTCATGATCATCTTTTTATTTGGAAACTTTGCCTTCCCCAGCATCAAACCGGCAAGATATACCGCAAGGATTCCGTTACCTTTCAGAAAGACCGCAATTACGTACGTAAGCAGCACGAATGAAATCATTATTACCGGATAGAGTCCTTCATATCCAAGCTTCAGACGGTTGATGAAGATTACGATAAATTTCGCCATGAGATAACCTGTGAGGGCTCCCACACTCATATCCAGCATAAATCTGGGGATCAAGGCAGTGATAGCCATGTTTTCCACCGTCAGGACGCTGATAAATCCGACAGTCAAAAAAATGGCCATCGGATCATTACTGCCAGACTCAAACTCAAGCAGCGGCTTCAAAGGCTGCTTCAGGCTTATTCGTTTAGACCTTAAAATACTGAATACAGCAGGGGCATCAGTTGAAGAAACTATGGAACCAAGCAGCATTCCTTCCAAAAGAGATAATTTCAGGATATAAACGGCAAAGAACCCCGTAAAGATTGCTGTCATTACAACCCCTGCCGTCGAAAGAACGGCCCCGGGCAAAATGACGGATCTGGTGTCTTTCCAGTTGGTATCAAATCCCCCGGAAAAAATAATAAAGATGAGGGCAACAACACCAATAGATTTGGCTAACTTCGCATTATCAAAATAAATCCCACCTATTCCTTCTGAGCCGGCAAGCATCCCGATTGTCAAAAATAGCAACAAGATAGGGATTCCAAACTTGTCGGAAAGCTTGCTTGAAACTACGCTCACAAATATCAAAATCGCAACCCATAATAAAACATTTTCAATCGGCATACAAAATTGTCTCCTCTTTCATTTTCGTTACTTCCAGGGACACCATATTGAATAATTTCTCATCGTCATAAAAAAGCTGACTGCCTTCTCCTCGGTCTCTTGCTGTGAAAGAGGATAGCCATAATCTGCTAAAAGTTATCAATTATATCGTGTGTACCTACATAATAAAGTTTATACACATTTCCTTCTTGTTTAAATACACACCGATACCCTTTGTCTACATAAAACTCCCAGAAGTCAGATCCTTCGAGCCGGTGTATTTGCAATGAATTGTGTTTAGGATTTTCTTTCAGAAAGATTAATTGCTTTTTAAACTTCTTTTTGATTTCGTTTGGCAGGTCATCACATTGGAGGAAAAATTCTGGTTCGACAGCAATAAGATATCTGCTCAATCTTTGAGTTCCTTAACAAATGTATCTATTTCATATGTTTTAAAATTGTCACCTTTATAGTTTTTATCAGCCTTCTTCACCTTCTTTTGCACTTCGGAAGTCCAAAACCATGCCTGCGAACGTGGGATATTCACTGCCGGCTCTAAGATAATTTTTCCCTTCTTAACCCGAAAAGTCAGCTGGTCTCCTGCCTTTATATGCAATGTATCCCTGATCTCTTTCGGTATGGCAACTTGCCCTTTTTGAGATATCGTCAATGTCTTCATTTTATGGGATTTCCCTAACTCCTATTAAAAAAAACTTTGCCTCATAGTAAAATTGTAAAACTATTTTACACATATTATCATCTCATTTCACGTATTTCAACATATTTGTATCTGCTCATTATTTTCGTTTCCTTACCGGATACGTTTTGGGAAATTCCTGGGCAATTTTGGCCGCTTCCGGAGAGCATTGCGGATGGCCCCAGCCACTCGCACTGATTCCAGTGGCAATATCATAGACAATATTATCATCTTTTGATGGGCTAATCCCGGCAGGGACGTAATCCAACTGCAGCCTATGCCGCACCTTCCATGCAATATTGTGATCTGCGCAAGAGCTATCGCCGCTAACGCCCAACGCCCCCACAAGCCTTCCCTCACTGTTATACAAAGCCAAACCTCCCCCAAACACATTGACTCCGCCTATTTTATGTCCCACCAGAGGGTCTTTTTCCGTACCGTATTTTTCGGAAGAACCTTCATACGCTTCCTCTGGAGAAACCGGATTACTCTCCTGTAATCCAAACAAACTACCGCCCGGCTGCACTGCAGAAAAGAGATTTGCGGTCGACAACGCAAATCCAGGCAGACTGAATGCGTTTGCGGTATTGGCCTTTTGAGCTGATATAACACGACTGCCTGGCCATTGATCACCTCTGTCTTTTCCGGAAAATACCACCGCCTTCACCACGCCGTCACGGTCTACCACTGTTGCCCACATATGAAAGCCAAATCCACCATTATTCTCCTTCACTACAGCCCTGAGAGTTTCCTGGAGTTCTGCGTGCGAGGGTAAATCATTCCCGAAAGACCATTGAGAAAACAAAGCAACAAAAAATAATGATACGAGAAAACGATTAAAAATCACTTTAAGGCACTTCACAATATCAACCTCCTGTTCAATGAATTTATTAAAATACTTCACCACCAGAAGCACACAGAAATCCTGGAAAACAAGGATTTTATCGTATTCTTGCAATCTCTGCAATCTTTGTTTGCGCCGTGAAGTTAAAGCAGGCAGGAAATAGACGATCGCATGCTTGCAGGCTCAACCGTTTGGATGTGGTTGAGCTTTTTCGGCTCACTCAAAAATACCCTCCTCCAGCATGCCCTTCGGTTGTTTCACGCGGAGCCGGTATATCGCAACCTTTTTGGCTTTTCATTTTTCCCCGACCTGGCAACTTGTCTCCCGTGGTCCTGAGTTATAATCACCTCCAACATTCAACAAAGGAGGTGAAACATGAAATCGAAAGACGAAAAATGGGCTTTATTCTGGTGCAAACTTCTCCATCCGGGCAACGCAAAAGTCTACTACTCCGAAACCAATCAGTCTCCAAAACAACGCTACGACCAGGGGCTTACCCTTGTACGGCACGTCGATATGGATGCTGCCATGGAGTTCTTCATGAAACACATTACCAGAACCGTTGCCGATATCCGCATCGACAACCAGCTCTACCGTGTTGACCCAAAACTCAGGGGCGATAAGGTTGAAGTCCGTTACGACCCCTATGGCGATCTCCAGAAGCTCTGGATTTATTCCCCACACGGCGAATATCTCGGCTCAGGCTCTCTCTATCTCCGTGATCAGGGCGCTGAAATTCCCGTTGCTTCCCCTTCAAAACCAAAACACAACTACCTTGACGTTATCACTCAAAAACACCGCAAACTCCTCTCGGCTCAAGCCAAAGGCATTGATTACCACCAACTCCTCTCAGACTGACCCTGGCCATTCATGGCCTTCGCCTAAAAACTCTCCCTCCTCATGGGGCACAGAGGCTCCATCTCGGCATTCCCGTCCCAGAAACAAGAAATACTAAAAAATGCTACAACCGCATCCCTGCTCTCAACGAGTCTCTGCTTATCAGTGTCTTCCACATGGCCTCAGAGAAAACCTCCGAAGGCTATTTCCGTTTCCTCTGCCCGCTCTGCTCCGATTTTCACACCGCTACCAACCCAAAAACCAATCTCGCCAGGTGTTTCCGTTGCAAAAAAAATTTCAACACCATCGACATTGTTATGACCGAATTAACTCCTCATTCCTTGATGCCGTATATCTCCTCAAAACGATTTTGCTCCGCTTTCAAAATACCACTTAATCTGAGAATTTCTGAGTCATTTATTGTGGGTCTTAGCAAAATAGAGAACCTGACGTTGTATCACTCTTCCCCCGCTGACCCGGCGGTTCTCTACTACACTCCAATAACGGTGGGCTTTCCCGTCTTTTGTCCGTGTTTTTTCTCGTAAAAACATGCCAACATTTTCGCACGCTACCGTGAAGACGTCAATAGTATAGGTTGGCACTACAAGCCGTTTTAAAAATTCACCCCTTGAATATCAAGGATTTTACGGGGATTTATGCCCAAAAATAACCTTTTTTGGGCGTGAATTGCGAAAGTCGGGCTAGGAGAGGTCAATAACCTTTTGGTATTTTTAATTATCTTGGATACCCGGTAAAAATCAATTTATTCTCTGTATCATTTGAGCAATCTGTGGTTGCAACAGTACTATAGCAGCCCCGCCTTCTCATCAAAGCCGCACATCACATTCATATTCTGCACTGCCTGGCCGGAAGCGCCTTTGATGAGGTTATCGATGGCAGAAAGGATGATGATGCGGTTTTCGGTGACCTTCGTGGCAATATCACAAAAGTTGGTGAATATTACCTCTTTTGTCCTGGGCGTTTCATGGCCTTCTTTCAAACGAATAAAGGGTTCTGTGCCGTAAAATTCCTTGTAGAGTTTGTGTACCTCATTATCATTGAAGGGCGAATAGTCATTCGCCCCTACAGTCTTTCCATGTTTTGGCTTGGCATAAACGGTACACAGGATACCGCGATTCATGGGGATAAGATGGGGTACAAACTGGATGGATACCTTCTGGTTGGTCTTGATGGAGAGGATATGTTCGATCTCCGGGCTGTGGCGATGCCCTCCGATACTATATGCCTCGATGTTCTCATTACATTCACAATAGTGCGTGTCCTCCCTGGGCTCACGTCCGCGCCCGGATACACCTGACTTGGCATCAACAATAATGTCGTCTGAAAATATGAGCCCATTCTTGAGCAGCGGCGCCAAGGCCAATATTGTTGCAGTGGTATAACAGCCCGGATTACCTACCAGGCTAGTTTGTTTGATTTCCTCCCGAAAAAGCTCCGGAAGTCCATACACGGCTGTTTCTATTCCCTTATTGTCCGTATGTTGCGTCTTATACCACCGTTCATACAGTGATTTGTCACGGAAACGGTAATCGGCGCTGAAATCAATGACCTTGATGCCCTTTTGTAAAAAGAGAGGAACATATTGCATAGAGATGGTTGGCGGTAGTGTAATAAAGACGAGGTCAAGATTTTCCGGGACTTCTTTCTGCTCAATGGTCTCACATGGCAAATCAAGCAGATTCTTTAAGGCTGGAAATATGTCCGATATCCTGGGATGGTCAGTCCGGCGCACGCCGAGATAGGTAATCTTTACCTCCGGATGGCGCAGGAGGATTTTTATGAGCTCAAGGCTGGTATACGCCGTAGCGCCAATTATTCCGACTTTTAACACAGTTGTGTCTCCCAACCCGAATCCAGATGAACTTAAAAAACAATACCGACAGGAACTTCTTTTCATCCATGGTAATCAACCCGAACCAATTTACCTCATCCATGATTACAATAGGATTTTATCAAAATTCATCTATAAGACATTCTCAAACATTTCTCTTGATATTTTTCCATTTTACCGTATTACCTTTCTTAATTTCTTCCCTCGCTGCTTTGTAGTCTATCAAAAGCTTTTCATCAGAAAGAAGTTCATCCGTTGCCTCCCATTCCTCTCTTTCCCTGAGATAATTGATGAAATCCAGGGCAACACGGGCCTTTTTATCAGAAAGAGTTTCAATCGCTTCCTTAGCCTTTTTTTTAATTGCCATATCCATGTATGAACTGCCTCAATTAAATTTTTTTTTGTGGCTTAGTGTCTTGGTGGCCTGCATTATTATACTAAGCCTTACTAAAAATCCTTTTCTTTTTCACTGCCGGCTCTTTTGTTCCAAAGACAATGGGCAACATCTCGTCTACCTTCTCTACAAATACGAACTTCATCTCTTTTTTGGCATTTTCAGGCACTTCGACCAGGTCTTTTTCATTCCGCTTTGGCAAGATAACCGTGGTGATCCCTGCACGTTTGGCCGCAAGCACCTTCTCTTTAATACCACCCACAGGCAGTACACGTCCGCGCAGGGTAATCTCTCCCGTCATGGCCACGTTGGAAAGAATGGGTGTTTCCTTTAACAGGGAGATCAGCGCCATAGCCATCGTTACACCGGCAGAAGGCCCGTCCTTGGGAATAGCGCCTGCAGGGATGTGGATGTGGAAATCATATTTATTAAAATCCTTGAAGGTAATTCCCAGCTTCGTTAATTTGGCCCGAATATAGCTCATGGCCGCCTGGGCCGATTCCTTCATGACTTCACCCAATTGTCCGGTCAACAACAGTTTTCCCGTACCAGGCATGGAGGTGGCTTCAATAAAGAGGATATCACCGCCAGCCTGTGTCCAGGCAAGACCCGTGGCTACACCGGCCTCAGATGTCCGTTCAGCAGCCTCTGAGAAAAATTTGATAGGTCCCAACAAATTATGCAACCGATCGGTTGTTACGATCACAGATTTTTTTTCACCCGATGCGATGTCTTTGGCCACTCTGCGGCAAATGTGGGCAATTTCGCGTTCAAGATTACGGATACCTGCCTCGCGTGTGTAATCACTGATGATTGTCCCGATAGCGTCATCCTCAATGCTAATTTGCTCTTTCGTGAGTCCGTGTTCCTTTAATTCTTTGGGTATTGTAAACTGTTTCACGATGAAAACCTTTTCCTCTGCAGTATATCCGGGAAGCTCGAGTACCTCCATCCGGTCCTTCAGCGCGGGCGGGATGGGGTCCAGGAGATTCGCCGTGGTAATGAACATTACCTTGGAGAGGTCAAATGGTACGTCCAGGTAATGGTCTGCGAAAGCGTGATTTTGTTCCGGATCTAATACCTCTAACAGCGCCGCCGCTGGGTCACCACGAAAATCAGCGCCCAGTTTGTCAATCTCATCCAGCATGAATACCGGGTTGTTTGACCCCACCTTTCGCAGCCCTTGAATAATGCGTCCAGGCAAAGCGCCAATGTACGTACGCCGATGTCCTCTAATTTCTGCTTCATCCCGTACCCCGCCCAGCGACACGCGGACGAACTTTCGGCCGATAGCACGTGCAATCGACATCCCCACAGAAGTCTTGCCGGTGCCGGGTGGACCAACAAAGCACAAAATAGGTCCCTTCATATCCTGTTTTAATTTTCGAACCGCCAGGTATTCCAAAATCCTCTCTTTGACCTTTTCCAGATCGTAATGGTCTTCATCCAGTGCCTTGCGAGCCATTTGAATATCCAGGTTATCCGTTGTGGTAATCGCCCATGGGAGAGCAACCAGTAAATCTAAATACGTCCTTGAGACGGTATATTCCGCAGAGGCAGAAGGCATTTTGGCAAGCCGACTCAGTTCCCGTTCAGCCTCTTTTTTGGCTTCGGGAGGCATTTTAGCCTCTTCGATCTTCTTGGTTAGTTCCTTGACCTCAACGGCACGCTCGTCTCCCTCGCCTAATTCTTCCTGGATTGCCTTCAGTTGCTGTCTCAGATAATATTCCCTTTGCCCCTTCTCCATTTCATTTTTTACCTGAGACTGTATCTTCGTGGCCATTTCCAGCACTTCCATTTCGCTGGTAATCAAAGCGGTTACCCTTTGTAAACGGACCTTTACATTGAAAGCCTCAAGTACTTGTTGTTTTTCCGGTATACCGATGTTCAGGTGGGATGCGATCATATCAGCCAGACGGCTTGGACTGTCTACGTTGACAATTGCTATTTTCAGCTCTTCGGGCAAGGACGGCGCCATGGATATCATACGGATAAACTGATCTGCGGCATTTCTCGCCAGGGCCTCGGTTTCCATATCATTTTCAATAATATCTTCAAGAACAGTGACCTTGGCCTTATAATAAGGTTCTGTTTGGATGTATTCATCCAGCTTGATCCTGCTAACACCTTGTACCAGCATCTTTGCAGAATTATCAGGCATGCGAATCATCTGGAGCACAACGGCCGCTGTGGCATAATCATACAACGCTGATGGGTTTACAACCTTGAGTTCTTTGTCCTTTTGTGCCACAAGCGCCAGAAACCGGTTCGCTGCAAGGACATGATTCAAAAGTTTAATATCTCTTTCGGTTACAACACTCAAAGCAGCCACCATACCGGGAAAAACTACCGTATCCCTGACCGGAAGGACGGGCATTTCTATCGGTATCTTTAACTTATCTGCCTTGTCATTGTCCTCTGTGTTAGACACAATAACTTCGGTGTCTTTAGCCTCTGATGGGTCTTTGCCTTCATGATTTGTCATATGATCTTGCACCATTACAAAAAAATACCTTCACATTAGACACAGACAAACTCAGTTTGTCCATCCACACTAAAAACCGCATGAACAAAATGAAATTCCTTGTATGATAAAATTATTGATGAAATTTAATTTTTATGGAAAGCTTCGTTGACGGTGGTTGCTTTGCTTTGGGCAAGATGATTTGGAGAAAACCGTCCTTATACGCAGCTTGTATCTTATCCGTATCAACAGGTTTGGGAATAAATATATTCCTTTCGAAGTACCCATAACGGATTTCAACCTGATAAAAACATACCTTTTCATGTGATGAGATATCCGTCATAAAACCGCGGATAGTAAGGATTTCATCAGAAAAGGAGACATGAATATCCTCTGGTTTGGTGCCAGGCAAGGACATCTTTACCACCACATCATCAGGAGTTTCATAGACGTCAGTGGGAGGTTGCCATGGAGTTGATGGGTTGGCAGGAATATTTTTGTTAAAGGTAAAAATTTCTGTAAAGAGTTTTTCCAGTTTATTCTCTTTTGCATCAACCTTATAATTAATACTGTTATAATTTGCCGACATCTTAAACGTATTTACCTCCGTATTTCACAGAAAACAAGAGTACTATAACAATTTTCATTTTCAAGTGCAAGAGGTTTAAGAGTATTATACTTTTAGCTCATGCAAAAAGACCTATGGATCGTAAAGTAGTTAATAAAAAACCCCGCACATGTGCAGGGTTTTTTATTAAAAAATGCAAAATCATGAATTTATAAAATTTATTATTAATACATATCTCCGTATCCACCGTATCCACCACCCGGCGGCATAGGAGGCATCTTTTTCTTTTCCGGTATCTTACCCACAATGGCATCCGTAGTGAGAAGTAACGTGGATATGCTGGCGGCATTTTGCAGCGCCGTCCTGACCACCTTCGTCGGATCGATGATACCTTCGCTGACCATATCACAATAGCGGTCTGCACTGGCATCATAACCTTCATTCCCTTTTGCAGTTTCCACCTTATGTACCACAATGGCGGCGTTCACCCCGGCATTTGCAGCAATCTGCCGTAAAGGCGCCCTCAGTGCCCTGCGGGCGATATCAACGCCTACAGCCTCGTCCCCGGCAAGTTTGAGCGCATCCAAAGTCGGGATACATCTTAAAAGCGCAACACCCCCACCAGGCAGAATGCCTTCTTCAACAGCCGCGCGGGTAGCATGGAGGGCGTCTTCCACGCGTGCCTTCTTTTCCTTCATCTCACTTTCGGTGGCAGCACCCACATTAATCTGAACTACACCGCCAGCCATCTTTGCCAGCCTTTCCTGGAGTTTTTCACGGTCATAATCTGAAGTGGTAATGGAAATCTCTTTTTTTATCTGTTCGATACGGGCTTTTATCTTTTTACTATCCCCTGCCCCTTCAATGATAATCGTATTCTCCTTATCGATTTCGATTTTCTTCGCCCGGCCAAGATCTTTGAGCTGGAATGATTCCATATTAATACCAAGGTCTTCAAAGACCGCCTGGCCACCAGTAAGGATAGCAATATCTTCCAACATAGCCTTGCGTTTATCTCCGAATCCGGGCGCCTTTACGGCTGCGCATTTTAGAGCCCCACGCAGTTTATTTACCACCAGGAGGGTCAATGCCTCCCCTTCTATATCCTCAGCGATGATCAGGAGAGGTTTTCCCGTTTGTGAAACCTTTTCTAATATGGATATCAACACCTTGGCAGTAGTAATTTTTTTCTCATGGATTAAAATATAGGCGTCTTCCAACACGCATTGCATCGTATTGGGATTCGTAACAAAATATGGTGATAAATAACCTTTATCAAACTGCAGACCTTCAATCCATTTCGCTTCGGTTTGAAGGCTCTTGCCTTCTTCCACCGTTATAACACCATCCTTTCCAACCTTCTCCATGGCATCGGCAATGATCTTTCCAATCTCGGTATCATAATTTGAGGCAACGGTGGCAACCTGTTCAATCTCCTTTCGTCCTTTCGTGGGTATACTCATTTCCTTTAACTTTTTTGTCACCGCTTCGACAGCCTTATCAACACCACGTTTGAGCGCCATTGCATTAGCACCGGCCGTTACATTTTTCAGTCCTTCAATAAATATGGCTTCCGCCAGTACGGTAGCAGTTGTGGTACCATCGCCTGCAACGTCACTGGTTTTCGATGCAACGGATTTTACCATCTGTGCGCCAATATTTTGCATATGGTCTGATAGTTCGACTTCCTTGGCAACGGTAACCCCGTCCTTTGTGATGGCCGGTGAACCAAAGCTTTTTTGAATGACGACATTGCGCCCCCTCGGCCCCAACGTTACCTTTACTGCATCCGCCAGTTGTTTTACGCCAAGCTTAACGGTTTCCAATGCGTCATAATCAAATATAATCTTTTTTGCCGACATTTCTCCGTATCCTCCAAAATTTTTTTATCCATGAATAAAGACTGTGTTCATTTAGTTTGGTAAGAGCAAAATTGATGCCGATACACAAGATTGTATCTTTCCGGCATGAATTATTCACCCAATTCTAACTTCTTGTGCATCAAACAAATACAACACACATGCGTGGAAAAAGGAAAATAGACTAAACATCCCCCCATATCAACATGTCATTATGACAGTAGTCTTGTTGAAACGATTGTCGATTGTGTGTCAATTTGACAGACATGCCTTTCCTTTGATCGTGTCAAATAATTCATTAAAGCAATAGTTAGCGAAGTGGTCAAAACCATTCAAAAAATTTCCTGTCATGCATAAGGCATATCAGATAAAAGATTTTTACCATCATCCTAATTTCCGATTCTTTTGTCTTCTTGTTGACAATTTGTGAAAGAAAAGAAACCACATTAAAACAGGAGGCATAATTATAAAAATTTGTTTGTAATTATGAGTAGTTTGTTATTATGCTTTTATTCTGACCATGAGTGATCTGCAACATCCGTATCACATGTCCGGGAGTCTTCGTATACAAGACTTCAGCGGCTATCTATGGAAGAATGGGCAAAATCCGTGAGCAAACCAGGCCACTCACGGTTATGGTCAGGGAGAAAATAGAAGAGGACAACCCTGCGGAAGCTATTCTGCATCCCTTTTATTCGGTTTCATCAGTAATTATATTACGATTTACCGGCAATGTTAAATCATTGAGAGGAAGGAGGATTTCTGAAATTTAATTAAAGAGACAAACGAGCAGAAATTCTACTATCAGGATTCTTCAGTCGCTTCACTTCCACGGAATGACGAAGAAATACCATCAAATGTTATTCTGAGTGAAACGAAAAATCTACTTAAACGTTAAGGAATTTCAAGCCGTGTTTGTAAAGCGATGAAACTCGCCGCTGTATATTGAATCGATGAAGGTCTAATTTAACATTTCTTAAAACGAGGTTAACTTTATGAAAAAATTATTTGTAATGATTACCGTTTCTTTAATGAGTTCGTTAGTATTAAGTTATGCACACGCACAACAGGGACAGAAGCTTTCAACCGCGGAAATCCTGGGGGAAAGAAAGGAATATTATTTTGATGACAACAAAATTGATGAATTGCCGGCGGGATTTCAAAATGCCCTTACAGGAAAGGGGGAATCAGGACATTGGATAGTTAAGAAGATTGAACACGCCCCATCAGCCGATAATGTGGTTGTACAGACCAGACTGGATGACACGGACTATCGTTTCCCACTCTTGATACTGGATGGCGTCTCGTATAAAGACTTTATGGCATTCGTAAGATTCAGGGCTATTAGCGGGAAGGTTGACCAGGCCGGAGGGCTGGTATTCAGATACAAAGATAATAACAACTATTATGTGCTTATAGCAAATGCCTTAGAAAATAACGTCCGTTTATATACGGTGATTAACGGGAGCCGAAGACAGATTGCCGACAAAAACACAAAGGTTACTTCGAACGAGTGGCACTTATTAAAAGTTGTTTGCAAGGCTGACAAGATTCAATGTTTTTTCAATAATGCAAAGGTGTTTGAAGTATCAGATGAGACCTACGGCATCGGGAGTGCAGGACTCTGGACAAAATCGGATTCCTACACATATTTTGATGACCTGGTGCTGCAGGAGATGAAGTAGTGCGTAGTATAATGATGCACGACGGGAGCCTCCATGAGTTATTTGATCGCTATCATAACATCGTGAACTTAATCAGATAAAGGGCCGGCAGGGTTAACTCCGGTCGTCATACGAACTCCTTCCGTACGGGAACATTGAAAAATCCTTGCACATCCCTGTATTTGAGATTGGCGTGCCTTTAAACATGGAATACCTGAGTTATGATGACGAGCGGAGACGCTTGCCCTACTATAATGTCCTGGGAAGAAAATCCCTAACAGCAAGGCAGAAGGAAAAACCGAAATCCAGGCTGTTTGAGATGGTGGCAGACGACTGCCATTGACAGGTCTGTCTTTGAAATCGTCAGGTTTCCTGGGTGTCCTTTCATCGGCAAGAACAAGGGCACAGGCATGAAATCACTGGACAAACTCAAGGACACTGTCAGAGACATCGCCAAGTAATTAGCGAAAGACCACCTATTCATCCCTGTCTTGCAGAGGAAGAAAGGAAGGGAGATTATAACTTAAATTTTCAAAATAATATGCATTTTAACAACGAATAACCTATGAAAGTAATCGGGATAGAAACATCCGGAAATATTGGTGGAGTTGCCGTTTGTCAGGACAAACGCATCGTCACCGCAAAGAATTTTGGGGATATGCAGCACGGCAAGGAATTGATTCCTGCCATCAAGGGCATCTTTCATGAAATCGGATGGGAGCCAAAGGACATAGACCTTATCGCCGTGGACGTGGGACCGGGTTCATATACAGGACTGCGGGTAGGAGTGACCTGTGCAAAGACGCTGGCCTATGTTTTAAATAAACCCGTTATTGACGTGCCCGTATTCGATATTATCGCTGAAAACTACAACCCAATTCCCCCTCCAATTTCCCCTCCTTCGCAAGGTGGGAATAATGAAAAAATATACCCAAAAAATTTCCGACCTTCCTCTCCCCAGGATAAAGGAGAGGCAAAAGACCCACTTCATAAAAATGGTTTGCTGTCGGAATACTATATTTGTCCTGTCTTTGATGCAAGACGAAATCACGTCTACGCATGTATCTATAAGCTTGCCATTAACTATCATGAACAGGAATTGGAAGGTATTTGGCAGAAAAGGGTATCTGAATTTCTGGTTATTCAGCCTGAAAAACTTGTGTCAATCCTTCCACGTCCGGTAATTATTTTCGGGGACGGCGTTCCACCTTACAAGAAGATATTTCATCAAAAGGACATTTTTATTGACAAAGAAGAGCATGCAACACCCACGGCAGAGCACGTTGCCTTATTAGGAGAAGGGATGTTCGAATCGGGGCATCGATGCGATATAGATAAATTATTGCCGCTGTATTTACGGCAGGCTGAGGCGATTGAAAAGCGGGAAGGAAAGAAATAGACCTTCGGAAAATTTTCTGTGCAACCGGGATGATCGCGCTGCCAGTTCGAAATTTTTTTGAAATAGAAATCTGTACTGCTTCTTTACCTATTTCCAGCCTTCTCCAAGGAAAGCGGGGATAACCCTGACGGTAAAACCTCTCCGATATGGCGCATACCTTGCCCATCTTTTAATAACAAGACATTGAACGTCGCTATAATCATTGCCCTGGACCGGTCATACGTCATTAACATCTTCCCTATAAAGTACAACTTCAACATGATTATCATTGTCAGGGGAGAGGCAAAGAGGAGCGCCTTCGTCTTTGACATTTCGTCTGCAAGATATGGTGTTACATATCTCAGGAAAAAGGTCATTGTCGATAATGTTGCAAGGAGGATGAGCCCTATTTTCACAGACATAAATGTGAGGGCACATTTCATGAAAAAAGATTTATGTGTTTCCTTAAAGTTATGAACAGATGCATGCACCTGTTTTGCCTTTATTCTTAAATTCACAACCCATCTTAAATCTTTAGAAATTATCGTATGCAACATAAGATATACCTTTTTCATCAAATACGTTGTTTAAGAGTTTGTTGCAAACCGGTGACTGTATTGCTTGTTGTAATACTCCATAAATTCACCGTTTTTTATCCGCCTCCACCATGCCTCATTATTCTTGTACCATTGTACCGTATCTTTAAGGCCGTCTTCAAATTTTATTTTTGCCTTCCAACCCAAAGACACGAGCTTTGAACAATCAAGGGCGTAGCGTCTGTCGTGCCCTTCCCTGTCTTTCACGTGTTCTATCAACGATCTTGGTTTCTTAAGCTCATCCAGGATGAGATACGCAGTATCAATATTATACCGTTCGTTCCCTCCTCCGATGTTATATACCTCACCATCCCTCCCGTGCGCTATAAGAAAATCGATAGCTGCACAATGATCATCGACATGGATCCAATCTCTCACCTGCTTTCCATCACCATACAAGGGAAGTTTTTTGTCTTCCAGCGCATTCGTGATAAAAAGGGGAATGAATTTCTCCGGGTGTTGATTAGGGCCGTAGTTGTTGGATGCCCTGGTAATAATGATTGGTAACTTGTAAGTTACCCAATAGGCATAAGCAAGCCTGTCACCACCCGCCTTGCTGGCAGAATACGGATTGCTGGGATTTAAAGCATCCGTCTCCTTAAAGAAACCGTGATGGGCCGTCCCATAGACCTCGTCTGTAGAAATCTGAATAAACTTCTTTATACTAAAACGCCTCGATGCCTCAAGCAGGACAAGAACGCCCTTCATATCCGTATCAATGAAGCTGCTCGCGCTACTAATGCTTCGGTCGACATGCGATTCCGCCGCAAAGTTGACGATCGTGTCAATACCTTCCTCTGACAGGATATGATCCACCAGTTCCTGATTACAGATGTCGCCCTTATAGAACTTAAACTGTTGCGACGTCTTTGCAGCTTCAATAACATCTTTCAGGTTTTCAAGATTTCCTGCATAGGTCAATTTATCAAGCACTACCACGTGCCGGCCCTGACGAATCATTCGGCTGACAAAGTGACTTCCAATAAATCCCGCACCACCTGTTATAAGCATAGACATATTCCACCTATTCAATCAGTTAATTATGATAGTCCAAGAAATACGTGAAGGCTTTCGAAAACATCCCGTTGTTCTCCGGAAGTTGCGGATAGCCATGATAGTTGTATCGTATACTTGCTGTTTGCATATGACCTCCATGCCGCTTCTGTACATACCTGGGGCGCTTTAAGTCTGAATGCTTGCCTAACCCCGTTTTGTGTGGGTATTATACAAAATCAAAAACCTTCATACTATCCTTTTTAAAGAGATAAAACAAAAAAATCCCCTTGCATTCCCATTTCAACCGGTGGAAAACCAAGGGGATATCGTATTTCAGAGAATAGTTTCTACCAATTGGCCAGCTTAAGCCATGTATCTGCCCGCCTGAGGGCGGCCTGTGCCCTTTCTTTCTCTTCGGCGCTTCCCACCTTTGTTAACGCCTTCTCTGCCGCATCTTTTTCAGCACGTGCATTTTCGATATCCACCTCGCCCTCTTTAAGGCAGGTATCGGTAAGCACTGTTACACGATTGGCAACAACCTCTAAAAATCCACCTTCAATCGCAAAACGCATTGTCTTACCACCAGAGTCTTCAACCATAATAATACACGTCAGCAGTTCTGTCATCAGTGCTGCATGGTGGGCAAGTATGCCAAACGCCCCTTCAGTCCCATCAGCAGAAATGCTCTGAACAGTTCCATGACAAACAACCCTCTCAGGCGTAATAATCTCAAAGTCAAATGTTTTTTCCATGATTATCCACCCATCTGCTTAGCCTTTTCTACTACTTCTTCGATCCCGCCAACCATGTAAAATGCCTGTTCGGGCAAGCTATCATGTTTACCTTCGACCATCTCCTTAAAGGCCCTGATCGTCTCCTTTAAAGGCACATACTTTCCTTTTGTGCCGGTAAACTGCTCCGCGACAAAGAATGGCTGCGACAAGAATCGCTGCAACCTTCTCGCCCTGCCTACCAACACTTTATCATCGTCGGAGAGTTCTTCCATTCCAAGAATGGCAATAAAGTCCTGAAGTTCCTTATACCTCTGCAATATCCTTTGAACCTCACGGGCAACCTCGTAATGTTCCTGTCCTACAATCCTAGGATCAAGAATTCTGGAGGTAGACCGCAATGGATCCACAGCGGGATAAATACCTAACTCAGCAATCTGACGGGAGAGAGCGATCGTGGCATCCAGGTGAGGGAATGTCGTTACCGGCGCGGGATCGGTGAAATCATCAGCAGGAACGTATACAGCCTGGAGAGACGTAATAGAACCCTTCTTTGTCGTTGTAATTCGTTCCTGCAAATCACCCATCTCCGTTGCCAGCGTGGGCTGATAACCTACCGCAGAAGGCATACGGCCTAAGAGGGCAGACACCTCAGAACCTGCCTGAACAAACCTGAAGATGTTATCTATAAACAGGAGCACGTCCTGCCCTTCGGTATCCCTGAAATACTCTGCCATCGTCAAACCCGTTAAAGCAACTCTCAGCCTGGCCCCAGGTGGCTCATTCATTTGACCAAAGACCAGCACCGTTTTATCAATAACCCCCGATTCCTTCATTTCAAGCCAGAGGTCATTCCCTTCACGGGTTCTTTCGCCGACCCCTGCAAAAGCGGAATAACCACCATGCTCTGTAGCGATACTCCTGATGAGTTCCATAATTAATACGGTTTTTCCGACTCCTGCGCCTCCGAACATCCCAATCTTTCCGCCGCGTGCAAAGGGTGCAAGGAGATCGATAACCTTTAAACCCGTCTCCAATACTGTAGTAACCGTCTCCCTATCTTCAAATGAAGGAGAAGGACGATGAATGGAAAGACGATTACCGGTTTTTACCGCTCCCAGTTTATCAATCGGCTCACCGAGGAGATTAAAAACCCTGCCCAATACCTCTTTCCCTACCGGCACAGCAATCGGGGCGCCCGTATCAATAGCCTCCATACCACGGACGAGTCCGTCAGTTGAAGACATGGCAATGCATCGAGCCGTGTCATTCCCCAGATGTTGCGCAATTTCAACAACGAGAAAGATGTCCTTTTGCTCATCTTTTAAATGAATTGCATTCTTTATGGCAGGAAGATTGCCAGGAGGAAACTGAACGTCCACAACAGGCCCTATTACCTGAACTATAGTTCCTTTGTTGTTCTTGTCTTTTTCCTTACTTTTTTCCTTTTTTGCCAAATGAGTCACTCCTTCCTTATTTACCCTTATCTTAAATATTGTGGAATTTCTATTTTTTTATCCTATCGTATTGATTGCCTTACCGAACCAGCGCCTCTGCGCCAGAAACCACCTCTAACAATTCCTTGGTTATTACCTCCTGCCTGGCCTTGTTGTATGAACTGACCAATTCCTCGATCATCTCGCCGGCATTTTCGGTTGCTGCAATCATTGCCACCCGCCTGGCTGCAAACTCAGACGTCAGTGATTCTAAAATACACTGATAGAGCTGCGTTTCAATATATTTGGGGAAGAGGTGATTGAGTATCTGGTCTACCGAAGGCTCTATGATGTACTCGCCTACCAATTTTCCTTTTAAATCAAACGTATCTTTTTGCAAAGGCAGCAAACGGATACTCGTGGGAAATGATTGCATTACCGTATGAAATTTAGTAAAAAATACATGCAGCTCTCCAAAATCGCCTTTCTCATATCCATCAAACAATTGCGCAGCTAATGCCTGCACCTTATTATACCCAAATTTCTCTACCGGCTCCGGAATGTATCTTTCCTTTGCATGTGCATAATTTCCTTTGGAAAAATAAAAGTTTCCTTTTTTACCGAGCAAAATCAATTTCGGCTTTTTACTGGCATTTTGCTGAATGAATTCCACTGTTTTCTTGATGATATTGTTATTGTAAGCCCCACAGAGCCCTTTATCCCCTGTAATCAGAACAATTTTGACATTGTCAGCCATATGCTCTTTGTCTGTAAACCACGGATGAGACTCTTCGTGTGGTTTGCAAGAAATGAGACGGCTTAAAACTCCATGCATCTTTTCGGTATATGTTCGTGATGATAAGACCCTGGACTCAACCTTCTTCAATCTGCTTGCCGCCACCATTTCCATAGCACGGGTAATTTGTTTAATGCTGGTGACACCCTTAATACGCAGTTTAATTTCTCGTGTGCTCAACATGTGCTAGACCTTTTTCGCAAAGATTTGTTTGAATTCCTTAATTGCATTTTCCAATTTCTGAGTTATTTCCGGATCGAGTTTTTTCTTTTCCCTGACCTCAATGCCAATAGAACCATATTTTTCCTTCATAAACTTCAGAAATTCCTTCTCAAACAACCGAACCTTATCAACGGCAATATCATCCAGGTATCCATTAATACCCGCAAAGATTGCCATAATCTGATCTTCAACCGGAACTGGCGCATACTGCGGCTGTTTCAACACTTCTACCAGCCTGCTACCCTTTGCCAGCTGTGCCTGAGTAAATTTATCAAGCTCGGAGCCGAACTGGGCAAAAGAGGCCAATTCTCTGTATTGGGCCAGTGTCAAACGCAACGTACCGGCAACCTTTTTCATGGCAGGAATCTGTGCATTTCCGCCCACCCTGGATACCGACAATCCCACAGAAATAGCAGGACGTATGCCTGCGTTAAACAAATCACCTTCCAGGTAGATCTGACCATCCGTAATAGAAATAACGTTCGTAGGAATGTAGGCTGAATAATCACCACCCTGCGTTTCCACCACAGGAAGCGCAGTTAAAGAACCGCCGCCGAGTTCATTACTCAGTTTGGCTGCCCTTTCCAGGAGACGGGAATGGAGGTTAAAAATATCCCCCGGAAATGCTTCACGACCTGGTGGACGCCTCAATAACAGGGAAATCTGACGATACGCAATGGCGTGTTTATACAGATCGTCATACATAATCACGGCATGCATGCCGTTATCCCTGAAATATTCCCCCATAGCGCATCCGGCATATGGCGCCATGTATTGAAGCGGGGCCGGATCGGATGCAGATGCCACTACTACAATGCTTATGTCGAGAACCTTATGCTCTTCCAGCGTTTTAACAACATCTAACACCGTGGACATTTTTTGACCAATTGCCACATAAATACAATAAACATCCGCTTCACGCTGATTAATTATGGTATCAATCAGAATGGCCGTTTTTCCGGTCTGTCTGTCACCGATGATAAGTTCCCGCTGTCCCCTGCCGATAGGTATCATGGCGTCTATCGCCTTAATGCCCGTCTGTAAAGGCTCTTTCACCGGCTGTCTCTCAACCACGTTGGGAGAGGATCCTTCAATTGGCCTGTATTGGTCTGCCACAATAGGTCCTTTTCCATCAATAGGCTGACCCAATGCATTCACGACACGGCCTAATAAAGCCTTGCCGACAGGCACCTGCACAATCTTCCCTGTTGTTTTTACAACGTCTCCTTCCTTGATCTTTTCGTCAGAACCGAGCAAGATCGCGCCGACACTATCTTCTTCCAGGTTCATGGCAATGCCGTATACGTTCTCTGGAAACTCCAGTAATTCGCTGGACATACAGGCATCCAGGCCGTAGATACGCGCTACACCGTCACCCACCTGCATAACATGTCCCACATTCTCTAACTTCAGTTTTTCTTCATAACCTTCGATCTCTTTTTTTATAATCGAAGCAATATCAGAAGTTGCTATTGCCATATCCTTCAAACTCCTATAAAAAAATGGAAATTCTTAAACTGCCAACCTATGCAGTTTGTATTGACAGAAGTCTGGTTTTGAGGTTTTTTAATCGGTTCACAACACTTCCGTCTATCATGGTATTTCCAACTTGAATAATCATCCCCCCAAGAATTTCAGGGTTATGAACAATTTCTAATTCAACGGTTTTACCTGCAACGTTATGTAATCTTTTCTTGAACTCACTCAATCGTTCCCCGGTTAAGGGAAAGGCGGTTTGCACCCTTGCCTTTACAATGTCCTTCTTTTCATAAATCACGTCTTTATATACATCAGGAATGAACTCCAGGAGTTCTTCTTTCCTTCGATCCACCAACATACATAAGAAGTTTCTCATGAGTTCTGAAACGGATTCGCCAAGTACCTTTTTTATCAAATGCTTCTTATCATCCCGTGTAATTGAAGGATGAAACAGCACTGTCTTTAGTTTTGCATGTCTTGTTATTACATCACTTACCAGTTCCAAATCTTTTTCAATCTGTTCAAACCTCCCCTTTTTTGAAGCTACTTCTAAAAGGGCGCCAATGAATGTAATTGCATTACTCTTATCTAACACGCAATTCCCCTATTTCTTCAATAACGCCGTCGACGAGCTTTTCTGCCGTCTGCGAACTTATTGATTGTTGAATAATCCTGGAAGAAGCTAACATGGAAAGGGTTACCACCTGATCCCTGATTTCGGCAATGGCCTTCTTCCTTTCCTGCTCGATTACTTCCCGCGCCTTTGCCATCAATTCCTCAGCCGCTTCATGCGAGTGCTTGATAATCCCTTCGCTGATCCGATTCCCTTCATTAATGGCTTCCTGAATTCTCTTTGTCGCATCTGCTTCCGCATCAAAAAGCTTCTTCTGAAACTCACTTTTCAGCCGTTCTGCCTCTGCTCTTTCGTCTTCAATCTTTGCATAGATACTCTTAATTCCTTCGCTTCGCTCTTTTATCATATTAGATATCTTGCCAAAAAGATATTTTTTGAGGACGAAGAGCAGTATGAGAAAACCGACGGCCTGTATAATAACGGCCTTAACATTAACACCCAGGGTATTTAAGATATCCAATTAAGTCACCTCCCACGCCTATTTAACGGCGTGTTGAATTACCTCAAGGATAGCCTCTGTCTTGGGCAGTTTCCCCAACAAAATAAAGGACACCATCAAGGAGTAAATGGTTAACGATTCAATAAATGCCAAACCAACAAACATAACAAGCTGTATCTTCCCTGCCATCTCGGGTTGTCTTGCCATGCCGCTGGCAGCGCCAAAAACTGCGATTCCCTGTCCGAGACCACAACCAAAGGCTGCAACAGCCAACATAGCCACCGCTATTGTCAACAATGCAAAATAAATCACGGCTACTTCCTCCTTTCAAACATTTTTTTTAATATTAGGTACACAATTTCACCGGCCAATACTACACCGGGCCACACAATGCTCGTTCCCAAACCCTGTTTGGGAACGAGCAAATTTAAACGGTTATGTTTCTCAATTTTTCACAACTGAGCGGATATGCTCGTTAGCTGAAGATAGGAGTTCCTGTTTTGGGGATTGCCTAAAAATCTCAAGCACATCTTGTGTTGGCGGGAGCTTACCAAGTAAGATGAACGACAGCATTAATGAATAAATCGTCAGGGATTCGACAAACGCCAGACCAATAATCATGGCGAGCTGTATCTTACCTGAGACTGCCGGCTGCCGTGCCATCCCCTCAACAGAACTCTGAACCACCTTTGCCTGCGCCAAGGCACAGCCAAAGATGGCTATAACAATCACCGATATTCCAATCACCAATACAGAAAAATAACTCATACCCTCCCCCCCTTTCAAAAAATTAAAAAACGGACGTAGTTACAATATTTTTAATGTATCTCTATTAATAATAAATCTTCTTATTAACGCAATTTTTCATTTATTTTGAATGATGATGATGGTGGCGATGCTCATCTTCTTCTTCATGCACTCCGATGGCGCCGGCGATATAAAAACTTGCGAGCAGAGAAAATATCATGGCCTGAATGGTGCTTCCCAGCAAGGCAAGAAAGACCATGGGCAGGTGTATCGGAACCGGGATAAGTCCAAACAAAAAAGGTGAAAACCCAATGAATATAGCAATAACCGTATCCTCCCCCATAATATTACCGAAGAGACGCATGGAGAGCGACAGGGGGCGGGAAAGCACCTCCTGCATGATGTGCAATGGAAAGGTGAGCGGGGCAAGCCAGAGCGGTTTCCCGGCCATATGCCTGAGATAACCGAAGATTCCATTATTCTTTATACCCTGATATTGGGTAACAAAAAAAACGATTAACGCCAGGGCAATCGTTGTATTCAAATTGCTCGTGGGTGAATGAAAGAAGGGTATCTGCCCCATCATATTCATCGCAAATATATAGATAAAGAACGTCCCTATAAACGGAACAAATCGTTCTGCAACACGCCCCATCTGCGATCTGGTAAAACCCTCAAGCCCCTCCACGATTATTTCCAGGAATGACTGAAGCCCTCCCGGCATTTTTTTTAACCTCCTTGTGGCAACAATAGAAAATATGCCCAAAAAGATAATTAATGTCGCAGACATGATAATGGGCACCCATTCGTGCTTCGTTAATCCCAAAAATTGACTATGGACATTAATAGGCACTAAATCTACAAACGACGGTAATTCTGTTGTGCCTTCACTTCCTCCACCAGCAGACATCTAGAACTGCACTCCTTTCTTGTTTATAAAATCAAGAAACATACCTCAATATTTTGGCACTTTAATCGACTTGTTCAAATAATTTACAAACAATCTGCTCCCCACCTTCATAATAATTACTGTCACTACGATGCTTAACCCAAGTGACATAGCGACAACATTAATCTCCAGGAGCAGGCAGGCAGAAAGCAACATTGTTCCTATGATAAAATACTTCAAGAAGCTTATTTTAAGGAAAAAACCCTTAATTTTCTCTCTCTTATGCCGCACTGCATATTGTATCGCCCACAAGGTCGTCTTGAATAAAGTAATACTGGTAAAACATCCTATGGCAAGGCTTATTGTTAGGATATAGGACATATACGACAATGAACCGGCAATCAAAATCAACGATAAAAGAACCGATGTCCTGAACACCCGGCCAGGAAAACCTTCGTCAAACAATGAAGGCGATTCTATATTGCCTTTTGGGATGAAATTATCCATAAACTACCACAATACCACCGTCGCGGCCAACATCTGCCGGTCGATAAAATTAATACCGTTACGAAATTATTAATTTGCCCCAATGCTAATCACTCATTCCTGTATTTCCCCGCCTTTGATTAGACATGAGCGTATCAGCCCAGCTCAGGAGTTCATCAATAGTACAATGATATTCGGGATCGTAACTTACACTAGCAATAGTTATTGACAATTTGTAACGGAGAGATTCCTCTACAATATAATCCGCAAGATTTTTCTTCAAACGATCAGAAATATTCTTCTCGCTGTCCTTCTTCGCTTCTATCAACAGTGCGGCAAACTCATCTCCACCAATACGGCCAATGATATCTGCCTGCCGAAAAGTTCTTTTTAAGACAGCGGCAACATGCTTCAATGCCTCATCACCCGTCTTATGTCCCATAGTGTCATTAATCAACTTTAAACTATCTATATCAAAAGTGAAAAGAGACATCTCCCTTTTTGTGCGATTTGCGACTTTCAATTGTTGCTCAGTAAGGGCGATAAACACCTTTCTGTTGAAGGTATCGGTCAGTTCGTCTTTGAAAGACAGACCACTTAGCTTTGCCTCTCTTTCTCTTAATTTATTTAATTCGCTTGATATCTGTCCAAGTTCGCGATTCTTTTGCGCAAAGGCATCATACGTAGAAAAAAGGATGTCTGCGGTCTGCATACTGTTCGTATTGATATACTGCATCTGCTCGCCACAAAAAACCTCCATGTTAAACCGGTTTTTTGATTCTTTTCTTAATTTATTGTTTTTGAGGATATAATGTAGCCGGGATAAAAGAACCTCCCCGTCAAGTGGTTTAGGGATAAAACTATCAGCCCCACATTGGAAACATTTAATCAAAGCATCTGGGCTGGAAAATAAAACAAGAAGAACAACCGGTATTTCTTCAGGGTCGCCGTTCATCTTGATCTGTTGACAAAGCTGGAAACCATTCATTTCCGGCATATCACTATCACTAATAACAATCATCGATTTATCTTTATTTCTGCTCAGATAGTCGATAGCCTCTTTGCCTTTGCGAACGGAAGAACTCCGGTATCCACCCTTTTTAAGGATACGCTCCACATCAGCCGCAATGGCAAGGTCATCTCCAACAATTAATATTTCTAAATCCTTCTCGTTTATCATGATTTATTGGCACATTCAATGAATTACACAGTTATCTATTGTTTTCTCTGGACAACTTCTTTATCAACTTAAATAATTCTATAAAACTTCCTACAATCCCCAGCATCATCAAAGACAACATACACCACGGGGTGGTGTTAAATTTTTTATCCAAATAACTGCCTAAAAAATATCCGCCAGCCATGGCGCCTGCCGTCGTAAAACCAAAGCTTCCAACTGACCCTATAATACGATATGCCTCATTTTTGTTTTTGTTGAAAAGCAAAATATTAACACCCTATTAACTATTTGTTTTTACACCACAACGATTTTTCACAACTTACATTCCTTTTTTAAAAAACAACTTAATTTCAGGGAAAACCTGTCTTTGCTATCCTTTTTTCAATGCGATACTGCCAGAAAGTATAAATTTTGTCTTTGTTTTATATTTTGCACTATTTCTTTTCCGAAGTGTGTTACACAAAGAGAAAAGATCAAAAAAAACAAGTGTAAGCCGTTATTTTCTTTCAAAAAGTCTATCAGTGGCTAGCTTCACATGCCAAACAACCTTCGACAGAGAATCGACAATATTCAAATACAGCGAGGAGCTTTGGGGTTGACATATACCCTTAATTAATCGGTCATTATGCTCTTCAGAATACGTATCGGCGATTTGATTGAAGCTTTTATATTTATCGTCGATATATCTCTTAAGGACTTCATTTTTAGTCAAGATAATATCGCCAGCAGTCTTTAACATATCAAGAGTCTCTTTAAAGAGCTGGGATATCTCATTTACACCCTTATCGCTGAACAGTATCCCTCCAGCCACTTTATTCTTTATATTTTGAAGAATACCATCCAGCCCATTCGTTGCCATTTCAATATGACCTACGACCGCCATCAGGGATTTTATCAACTCCTTGTCCATTTCAGGCTCCGCTGCCTTACTGCTGAGCAGACGTATCAATTCATTCTCTTCCTCATAAATGGCCTTGTTTATCTTCTTTGCCTCGTCAATCGATGCGATCTTATGTTTCATAAAACCATCCATACAAAGAATCAAAATTGACTCTGTCCTGTAGTACATTTTTCTGATACGATCCAATAAAGCCTTTAAGCTTTCGTCTCTGCCTGCGATTGCCATATTATTTTAAAAACCTTTCATTACATCCTTAAACGCATCAATGGTTGCATCAATTTCCTTTTCACCATGCGCTGTGGACACAAAAACCGCTTCAAACTGTGATGGCGCAAAATAAAATCCTCTTTCCAGCATGCCGTGGAAGAACTTTGCATACCGTCTTGTGTCACTTTTCATAGCGGTGGTATAATCGGTAACCGGTTGATCGGTGAAAAAGGTACACAACATTGAACCTACACGGGTATGATACGCAGGCACTCCGGTATCCTTACATGCCTTTTCCATACCGGCAGCCAGCCGCTTTGACTTCTCCTCCAGGGTTTTATAAATAGCGTTGTCTCTGAGTATTTCCAACGTGGCGATACCGGCGGTCATAGCCACGGGATTGCCTGATAACGTACCAGCCTGATATATAGGACCCACAGGAGAGATGCTGTCCATAATCTCTTTCTTCCCACCATACGCCCCAACGGGAAGACCACCGCCAATAATCTTTCCTAATGTGGTTAAGTCGGGCGTAATATGATAAAGCGACTGTACTCCACCGTGTGCAACCCTGAAGCCAGTCATTACTTCGTCAAATATCAGCACAATACCATGTTTTTCTGTTATCTCTCTCAACCCCTCCAAATAACCTTTCTTAGGCGGCACAACCCCCATATTACCGGCAACTGCTTCAACAATGACACAGGCAATGTCCTTTCCTCGTTTTGCGCAAATCTCATGTACCGCATCTGTATCATTATAGGGAAGAGAAATGGTGTGCTTGACAAAATCCTGCGGGATACCCGGACTGGTGGGTGTCCCTAACGTTGTCGCGCCCGAACCTGCCTGAATCAGCATGCTATCCACATGTCCATGATAACAACCCTCAAACTTAATTACCGCATCACGCCTGGTAAATCCCCTTGCCACACGGATAGCGCTCATCGTGGCCTCTGTGCCTGAGTTGACCATCCTTACCTTTTCAATGGAAGGCATGGCCTCCCCGATGAGTTGTGCCAGTTTTATCTCCAACTCTGTTGGAGCGCCGTAACTCGTCCCATTGGTAACTGCTTCGTTAATCCTTTTTACCACCCTTGGATCAGCATGCCCCAGGATAAGCGGCCCCCAAGAACCAACGTAATCCACGTACCTATTACCGTCAACATCCGTCAAATAACAACCCGAACCTGACTTTATAAATATTGGGGTACCCCCTACCGCGCCAAAGGCCCTGACAGGGCTATTAACACCACCCGGTATAAAATTTTGTGCCTCGGCAAAAGCCTTTTTTGATTTTTCAGTAATTATCTTTGACATGCAAAATCTATTTCTATATTCTATGTTACGGTATACTCTATCAAATGTTTCTTCACAATCACGAAGATGAGCATGATAGCAAATCATAAATTCGTTGTCAATATGTTTGCTTGATTTTTATGATAAAAAAAATAAATTTAGGGGCGCTCATTTCCGGTAGTGGCAATACCCTGCAAAATTTTATCGATCAAATAGAAGCGGGGAAGTTGCCTGCCGCCATCCAAATCGTAATTAGCAGCAAACCGAATGTAATTGGCCTGGATCGGGCAAAAAAACACAACATCCCCACTGCTGTCGTCCCGTATTCAAATTACCGTGATGTGGATGCCTTTTGTCGCGCCATTACCGATGAATTGGACAAGCATCCCATTGACCTTGTTGCCCTTGCGGGATTCGTTCATTTTTACAAAATCCCTGAAAAATATGAAGGCAGGGTTATGAATATTCATCCTGGCCTTATCCCCGCCTTTTGCGGTCACAATTATTACGGCAGAAAGGTGCACGAGGCTGTCATCAATTATGGCACAAAGGTTTCCGGATGTACGGTGCATTTTGCCGATAACGCGTACGATAACGGACCCATTATCATTCAAAGGGCTGTCCCTGTCTTTGATGACGACACACCAGAAACCCTTGCTGCACGGGTTTTTAAAGAAGAGTGCGTGGCGTATCCGGAGGCAATACGTCTCTTTGCGGAGGGGAGACTAAAAATCGAGGGCAGAAAGGTAAGAATTCTTAAACCCTTGAACAACACCTGACTTTTGAATCAGAAAAAATTACCACAAGCCACGAAAAACCCTGATAAAAATATTGTAGGCTGCATGGACCATATATCTGTGAAATAAGGATGCAGGCACTTTTATTACCTATGTATCCTCATCACAACATCGGAAACGATGCACACACCGCCAAACTTCTTAATAATCGGCCGTATCGCCTCTACGATCTTGTGCATTTCTTTTTCATCGCATACTACCATGATGTAACTATTTTTAAAGAGATCGGTTAATTCAAACCCAGACCTTTCACCTCTATGGCCTTTTCCAATTACATCATTAATAATGCTATAGCCAGACACCCCTATCTCATCAAGAAACTTAACGACACGTTTAACTTCAAGAGAATCGATTATTATTTCTACTTTTGATGCTGGTTTCATAATTTTTACCCCTAAAGTGCTGGAATTAACGCATTAACCCTCTTTATTAAATAATAGTACAATGGTATCCCTATGATAATGTTAAACGGAAACGTAATCGCTAACGACATGGGGACAAACAAACTTGGATTTGCCTCGGGAACCGACAATCTCATGGCAGCGGGAACCGCAATGTATGAGGCACTGGCGCAAAGTACAGAAAGCATAAGGGCATTTTCCGGCTGCAAACCAATAAATCTTGCCATCACGATACCGATGCACCCATTAAACAACGGCATCAATATAGCAAAAGGGGGTAAAAAAAATCCAGCACTTTTTACATCACCAATCCTCTTTGCCGCCAAAAGCCCCATGTCAAGGAGAAAAAAACTGAGCATACCTTTAAAGATATCCTTGGTAAAAGGCTTTAACGTATCCCACCCCTCTTCTCCGGAAGCCAATCCTATCAAGAGACTACCGGTTATCAGCAATACAGAACCATTCAGGAATGCCTCCCGAAAGACTTCAGACCAGGAAAATCCATTTTCTTCACCCGCTTTCTTGGGTGCAAATATCCTTACCAGGATAATACCAACAACAATTGCCGGCGATTCCATAAGTGCCAAGGCAGCTATCATGTAACCCCCGGGTTCGAGACCCAAAGTTTGAAGAAAAGTTACCGCCGTAATGTAGGTCACCGCGCTTATGGAACCGTAGGTTGCGGCAATTGCCGCAGCGTTGTAAACATCCAATTTGATTCTTAAAATAAAGAACGCATAGAGTGGCACAACAACAGCCATGAACATGGCAGCAGACAGGGCCAATACCACTTCATGGGTAATTCCGGTCTTACGCAATTCAACCCCCCCATGGAATCCTATGGCAAGCAATAAATACAACGAAAAAAGCTTGGGTAAAGGATCGGGAATCTTCAGGTCTGATTTGCAAAATGACGCAATCATTCCAAGAAAAAAGAAGAGAACGGGAGGGTGCACCAAATTATTTACAATAAGATCAACGTCCATTTTTTTCACCCATAATTAAAAATGTCATAAAATACTTATACATGCACTACCTATTCATCTATCCGGCTTTAACTACTATTCATAAATAAACTATATCTCATCTGAACGGGCAAAGATGGGGGGGTAAAAGAGATCGTCCTGTAGAATGAAAGGAATACGAGAGATTCATGAAGATTTTAAAACAAAGAGTCAATTCTGTATTATTTCAAGACGGGAAACAAATATTCACAAATGTTATTCCCAAAAAAATTATTCTTAAATAAAACACGATCTTATTGCTTTAACAACAATGACTTAGCAAAAATACCAAAACACTTGATTTACGTTTTGTGAATAGATGCGACAACTATCTAAGTTTGCATATATGAAACTTATTTTACAATTTGCTCTATCATCATTCCTTAAATTACATACAATTACGCTTTTTCACAATCAGAAGGTCATTAAATAAAGTTATCTGGTATTTTCAAACCTTTCTCATTAAAATTCATGTATTATAAAGAATACAGTGTAAATATTCTTTTATAACCTCTTTTAAACCAGCCAATGTACATGCACTGTAAAGGCCGTTATGAATGAGGTACAAAACTTTTCCGTGCAGGAATAACAGAAGAAGAACTCAAGGGGACTGGAGAACGGGTATTTAGCCAGGCACAACTCATCATGGACAGTCCATTTGCCATGGCTAATTGGCTTGGTGTTAAAGAACTTTTAATCGCCCCGAAGATACCCGACACCCCCCCCAAAAACAAGCGCCAACAATTGACACTCCTTTTATTTTTCTTGCAAATTTTGAGTAATTCTTTTACCCTGATAAAATAACGCGTGTACATATTCTATGAATTTTAGAAAGGTCTTTTATCATGAAATATTATGTTGCAATTCTTATGGGTCTTCTCCCCGTATCTTTCATGCTGGGTTGTAGCAGGGACGATACCACATCCACAAAAGTAGGGATTATTTATAAATCAGATGGTATTAATAATGATAAAACCGTGAACGACCCTCAAAGTTTCCAGAAATTAAACATTCAACAATTGAATGAAAAACTAAGAACCTTGAGCAACAATGACTTATTTCAATTTGCACTGACGTGCGGAAATCAAGGAAATTATTCCGAGGCCCTCGCAGCATTTAATACGTTATTGGAAAAAGATAAGAATTATCCCGATCTTTACTATTATCAGGGTTTGCTCTACCGGGACATGGGTTTACTGGATGAGGCCATCTGCGCCTTTCAAACGGCCATTTCTCAAAATCCAAACTCGGTCGAGGCCCGTTATAATCTCGGTTACGCTTATCGTTGCAAGGGATTACACCGTGAGGCCATCCCTCAGTATCAAAAGGCCCTGGAACTCATCCCTGAAACAAAGACAAAACAAAAGGCATCCATCCATTATAATCTCGGATTTTCATACTTCTCGAATGGGTCGATTGATGATGCGATCGGCGAATTCAAAAAAGCCATGGTTTATAAACCAAAAGACAAGGAAATACATCAAAAGCTTGGCATTTCTTACACGGCAAAGGGTTGGACGGATAAGGCAAAAGACGAATTTTCCCTTTATCAAGAACATGATAAGTCAGCAAAAAAAATCCCGTAAAATACAAGACAGTTCACCGCAAAGACGCAAAGAAATTTGAAAGTTGTGGGTTGTAAGATTTACGTTGATTGCATAGGAATTTTCTTTTATTTATGCGGGTCTTAGGGTGGCGCTGACCAACTTGTTTGTCAGTGTTTAACTTAAACTTTTAATCTGCAATTGATTTAGAACTTTGCGGCCTTTGCGCCTTTACGTTAAATTGAACAGCACAAATAAATGGAGAACACCGTGAAAGATTTCAAAAACAGACTCGATTTACTGGAGTTGGATTTAAAAAAATTGGAACAGAATATCAAAGAAGAAGGGCTTTCTGGTACGACGGAGGACTGGCACCATGTTTTGCAAAGGGTAAGAAAAATCGAAGAATTTGCTATTGCACAATTAGCGATTAGAAAATATTTAGAAGGACATAAGTAACCATTCAAAGACGCCCCTCTTATAACATTGATTCCATAAAAACATCTTTTTTAGGAAGTTTTTATCAAACAAAATATTGTCCGTCTCCATTTGTAATCAAGAGATCAAATCTGGTTCATCCCTTTGTTATATCTAAAGAAGTCCACTTCATTTGTTGACAAAGAAACTTCATGCCTGATTCGGTTCTGAAAAATTTATATGAGTCACATCGAGCCGCTAAGTCTTGTGGAAACCCGTGAGAAAGATCAAATTTTACCAAAGCTCCGTTGTCCAGGACGTCCGAAATTATAAAGTTGAAGATTTTGAGATTAACTGTTATAAATGAGCCTATCATTGATTCAAGAGGCTCTTTGTCAGGGAATTGTTTTTGTAAATAATCAAATGCCTTGTCATCGTCGTTACCACCTATAACAAAAAAGCCTGCTTCACGCACTGTCAATTTCTGAAGTGTGGATAATATTTCTCTGATAGTAGCCTCAGGTGTTTCCTTCAGTAGTTCTGCCACATATACCCTTCGTTCTTGCTCAAGTTGCGCAATAGCTTCTTCCCATTGCCCTTGTCTATTTAATGAACACAACACATTACATCTCCTTAAATGAAAAGGTAAAATATTAAGTATTTTTATCCGTAGTCGTACAGCAGGGTTCCTTCGCTCCGGTCAGGTTATGCTGTCCTTACCATCTTCACTACTACGGACTCATCCGCCACCCTCTTGTCTGCCTTATTGCAGACTTTATCGATGGGCTTCAGAAGGTATATTTCCATATCCCCCTGCCATACACGCTACCTGGCTTTGGCTTTTACCATGATTGGACTTCCACCCGTTAGAAACGCTACCCTTCGCCGGGCACGCGAATATTTAACAGGCGACCCTCTCATCCTTCCTCTCACCTTCATATGTATTTGTATAACCTCTGATGATTTTCCCCACACAAGACCTGTTTCTTTGTCTAAAACCGCTTCACCGTCTAATAGTCTAATACAACCTTAAACCTTTTAGAGGCATCCAATTTTTGACTCCGCGAATGTGGAATGCAACCACCTTCTTTCGTTTATTTAGCAGAACCATGTGAAATAACGACAAATGGCGTAATAAAATTAACAAATATTGTTAAAAAGGCTCTTTTCATGTATTGCATACCCACTGGTTTATTTTAGTGTTATTCAAATGGAAGGAATAATCGCAATAGTTATGCCGAATTCTCAGGCCTGTCTTATTACAGTCCCGAGCGTTGCTTGTTCTTACGAGGGAAGTCGCAGATAGTGGGTTTCAGCGTTCTGTCGTGAATATCCGGCCGAAAGATTTAGGGGTGCGTTTGATCCGCGCAAATACTTCGGCCCTACTCTAAATTGGAATGTCTCCTGTGCATTTCATTCTCGGAGCTGTTCAGCCTCTTTACCAGCGAAAGAATTACTCCGTCTAAATACACCAGGCACGCCTGTTCAAAAAGTGTGCTGCGGAATTGAATCGACCCGTCATTTTTATAATCGGTACTCACTTCCTGCACAGGCAATTCAACAATAATATCCGCCTGTCCGGCAAGCGGGGAGTTTTTGTGGGAGGTTACCGCCACTACGGTCGCACTGGCTTTTTTTGCCAATCCGGCAATATAACGGGTAATGTGGGTGCTACCCGAACTGCTGCAGGCTATCAGCAAATCTCCCCTGTCGATATTTGGGGTTGTAGCATCGCCAACGCAGTAAGCATTCAAACCGATATGGGTAAGCCTCATGGCAAAGGTACGTGACACCAGTCCCGATCGTCCCTGACCTGTAACAAATACGTTTTTTGCCTTAAGAATAGATGAAATCAAATCCTCATACGGCCTCTCCTCAATCTTTTCGAGCACCGAGAGGATTTCGTCCAGAATAATGTGTGTAATCGCCTTAATGCCTATGGCATTGCCCCCGATCTTCAATTCATTTTCCTCTAAAAAATTTGCCATCCGAATGAGCGCTCACAACGAAGTCCGCGCCACGTTTTCATAGTAAAATTTCCTAACAGATGTTTAGTTACCGCCAAGGAAAAGGTTGGTAGCAGCACACCCTCTTTGGAAATCACGGTAAAATCAATAAAATTTTATCAAGTCGTATCCCGTATTTCAAGCAATCATATCCGCCGCCTGTGCCTACTCTTTATTTTTGTTGCTCTCTGTATTGAGCTGTGTTAAAATTTCTTCCATTTGGGTATTGGAATCGGGTAAAAATCTATTCTTTTCTGTTTAAAAAGGAGTCTTTACATGGGAGAGCTTCTCGGTAAACTCATTAGCCTTTATGAAATTGCACTGCTCATCAGAATCGTACTCTCATGGGTACCACACAATCCTTACAATCAGGTCATACAATTTCTTTATAAAATTACCGACCCCGTATTGAATCCTGTACGGAAATTCATTCCTCCCATCAGAGGCATAGATTTTTCCCCTGTGATTGTATTTATTGGCTTAGGTGTTGTTAAACGGATAGTGGGGGGAATGTTTTGATTCGCAACATCTCAGGAAGTACATGATAAATATACCCATATCGCAGTATAACCGTAACCAAATTACCCCCCCTGCTTCCACATCTTCACACGCGGGGATAAAAAAACTCATAATAATGGACGTAGATGGCGTCCTGTTTAAAGGACAATTTATTTTACACCTGGCACGTTCACTCGGGATATTGGTATATATACGAACGGCAATACTGTGCCTTCTTTTTAATATGAATAAAATATCTATCCATGAGTTGATTACGCGGGTATATGCAAGTTTCGAAGGTGTTACGCTTGAACATGCCCGAATGGTTTATAAAAATATCCCCCTGATAAAGCACGCAAGGGAAACCATTGAGACATTGCGGAATCATGGCTATCTGGTGATTCTTATGAGCAGTGGCGTGCCGGATCTGTTTGTAAAAGACCTTGCAACCAGATTATCGGCAAATAACGGATATGGGGTAGAAATCAACACAGAGAATGAGCAATTAACCGGCGATGTGTCAGGACAGCTTTCCAGATCCACAGGGAAGAGAGATCTCATTGAAGAGATATTACGTGAAACCCGTCTTGCATGGCAGAATACGGTAGTCCTCGTGGACGATCGCAACAACCTTGATATCATGTATAAAGCGGGTATTAATATCGGCGTCAATGCGCATTATACCGTACGGCAGCAGGCACGGTACTTAATCGACAGCAGGGACTTATCGGAGATGCTGGATATCATGGATATCGAAGATGCCGATACCTATAAGACCCTGTTTGCAGGTATGCGCAAACAATTTACCCACTCCTGGTATCAGGAAATCAGGAGGAAATGCTTACATATCCTCATTGCATTTGTCCCCCTGTTTTCAATTTTCGTTCACAACACGACGCTCATCGTGCTTTTTTCCTTATTGATTGTTTATATGATCTCCGAGTGTCTGCGGGTCAATGGGTATTCGCTTCCCCTGCTTGGCAGCATAACCAGGTCAAGTATCCGCAAGCCGGAGGAACGTGGTTTTGCATTTGGTCCGGTAACGTTGGTTCTGGGCGCTATCCTATCCTTACTGCTTTTTCCTGCTATCATAGCAAATACCGTTATTTGGATTGTTGCCTTTGCCGATACGGCCGCTACGGTAGTTGGCAGGGGCATCGGCAATCACAGAATTCCTTATAACATGAAAAAAAGTATCGAAGGTTCTTTGGCTGCCTGGCTTGTGGCTTTTTTTTGTGGATGTATTTATCTGCCCCTTTTCCCAGCGGTACTCGCCGCGTCATTTTCCAGTATAATTGAGTCATTGCCATTGAGGTCATTGGATAATTTACTTATGCCTATTGGCACCGGGATTTTCCTGCTGTGCCTCGGATACTCATAAAATTCTTGCAACATTTTATTGTGGCTGCCTTTGGCGGTAACTTTTAGACCTTCCCTCTTTCAAGAGGGGCCGGTGGGTGTGTTATGGCACAGGTACGCACCCTTTTAATCCCCTCTTTCTGGAGAGGAAATCTTCGGTTTGAAATTCCTATACATTTAATTATGCGTATCATGGGGATCGATTACGGCGAAAAGAGAATTGGGGTAGCGATAAGCGACCCGCTCGGGATTATTGCGCAAGGATTGCCAACCATTGAATATACCAATGTCCCGGAGGCATTACAAAAGATAACAAATATTGTGCGGGAAAAAGAGGCGACAGAGATTGTTGTCGGATTACCCAAACACATGAATAATTCGTTAGGGGAAAAGGCTCATGCCGTCCTTTCCTTTGTTGATTTGTTAAAAAAACATACGGGCATCCCAATAAACACCATTGATGAACGGCTCAGTACGGTACGTGCGCACAGAGCCATGCTGGAAGGAGACCTTTCCAGAAAAAAACGAAAGGAACGGGTAGACATGATTGCCGCCCAATTAATATTGCAGGATTATTTAGACAGAATTAAAAGATAATAACCGCTTTAAACGCTAAACCCGTTGTCTGATTTATAATAAAAATTACCTTATGGCACAAACAAACAACACATCATTCAGGAAACCTGAGCTGGTTGCGCCAGCGGGGGACGTTGAAAAACTCAAAACGGCGATTGAATTCGGCGCCGACGCTGCCTATGTAGGCGGAGAGGGTTTTAACCTGCGTATGGGCGCTACCAATCTGACATTACAGGAAATCAAAGAGGCCACTGACTGGGTTCACGAGCGGGGGAAAAAAATTTATATTACCATGAATATCTTTGCCCGTAATTACCATGTTTCCGGTATACGTCCTTATCTGAAAAAACTTGCAGAAATCCCGGTAGATGCCGTAATCGTTTCAGACCCGGGTATTCTCCTAACGGTAAAGGAAATTGTCCCGCATATTCCAATTCACCTCAGTACACAGGCGAATACCACCAATGGGAAATCTGCTGAGTTCTGGCGACAGCAAGGCGTGAAGCGGGTAATCCTTGCCAGGGAATTGACCCTGGGTGAAATTCGGGAAATCACAGACAATTCACACGGGGAAACTGAGGTATTTGTACATGGCGCCATGTGTATGTCATATTCCGGACGTTGTCTCCTGAGTAGTTTCATGGCGAACCGGCATGCAAATCTGGGAGACTGCTCCCATTCATGCCGATGGCAATACGTCCTGAAGGAGGAAAAACGACCGGATGAAACCTATCCCATTATGGAAGATGAAAGCGGCACGTTCATCCTGAGTTCCAAAGACCTTTGTATGATTCAACATATTCCGGAATTGGCACGTGCCGGCACTACTGCATGGAAAATCGAAGGACGTATGAAGAGCCAGTATTATGTTGCCGCTGTAACAAGGGTATATCGGGAGGCGTTGGATCGCTACTTTGCTGACCCGCATGGATACGTATTCGATCAAAGATGGCTGTCTGAGCTTGAAAAGGTTAGCCACAGGGAATACGGGACCGGATTCTTTTTCGGAAATCAGGGGTATAACAGCCAGACAACGCATCCCGGAAATTTCTCTATTAAAGAATATGATTATCTCGGTGTGATCAGCAATGTCCTTTCCGATGAAGTGGCTGAGATACTGGTAAAAAACAGGATTTTGGGTAACACCCCGGTAGAAATAATGGGAAGGCGTTTATGTGAAGACTTTAGCCAGGTATTGTTGGACCTTAGAAACGAATACGACGAACCCATTGAAACCGCCCACGTCGGACAAAAGGTCATGGTAAAGGTATCGCGTCCGGTACATAAATATTTTATGCTCAGGAAATGCGGATGAAAAAGACGGTGAAGACTGTTGCGAAAAATACCGGTGGTATCTGTCTTATCATTATTGGTTGTATGATGATTTTTACACCCGGTCCGGGACTGTTTACAATCTTAGCTGGATTGTATGTCACGAGTTTTCCTGGAAAGTCCATTCTTGTTGCAAAGTTAAAGAAGACACGTTTTTACCATCGGTATATTGTCAAGATTGAATCAAAAATAAAGGCAAAGTTGAAAAGAAAGAAGATATAGGAAAGAATGAACACCAAAACGCTTATCTTTATTGCTCTCGTTATTTTCGTAACAGGCTGTGGTTCCAATGGGTACTTTAAAAAAGCATCCCCTTTTAAGAAGGAGGAGTCGACCCTTGAACCCAAAAAGGGTATACAACCCTCTGATATGCAGAATGCGGAAAAAATATTTGTGTGCGCAGGGGACATCGATGTTACCTACAAAAAAATGGGCGAGGTTAGTCTTGGCGATTTTGGTTTTTCAGGACATGACATTCTGGCCTATAAAATAAAAGAAAAAGCCCGCGCTGTAGGCGCTCAGGCAGTAATTAATGTTCAGTATGACACGGGGGCTTCAAAATCATGGCAAGGTTACGGAGAATTAGGTGGAACCAATTATGGTATAGGATATACATCGTGGTGCAAAGGCACAGCAATTATATTTTTGGAATCCCACAACCCACTGGGACTGTTGGTATGTAATCTTACGAAAGAAAGCAGGGAGTGGTTTGGATTGAAAAGGGCGCAAAACGGTGTCATTGTTGTTAATGTCCTGCCCGGAAGTGTTGCGGAAAATGCCGGCATTAAGACGGAAGACCTCATTACAGAATGGAATAGTGAAAAAGTTGAAAACAAAAACCTTCTAAAACAAATGGTGGAAAGAACCGCCGGCAATGAAACAGAACTCAGCATCCTCCGTGCAGGAGAAATAAAGAAGATAACCGTATCCGTACCGGTAACGGAACGAAGACCGGTTGTATCGTCAGGGTCCGAATCCTTTAGAAAAGATAAGAAGCCGGCCATGGAGGAGAAAGAATCTTCTGCAAATAAACTCAGTTCGAATACCCCTGATATACACAATGAAATAGGCGATCTTTACCTTCGAAAGGGTATGTATGATGAGGCAATAGAAGAATATAAAAAGGCCATTGAAGCAGACCCAAATTGTGCTATTGCCCATTTTAACCTCAGCATTGTATATGATAAAAAGGGCATGAAAGAAGAGGCCGATGAGGAATACGCAACATACAAAAGATTAAAACCAAAACGAAAATGAACGACGTTCAATTTACATGAGACGCATTTTTCTTACATTTATAATCTTAAGCTTACTTCTATTACGCTCATTGACTGCTGCGGAGTTGCTTAAGAATGGCGATTTTGAAACAGGAGACATTACGGGTTGGAAGTACTGGGAGACCTATCCATGGGACGGTGATGGCGCTCCCGTAGAATCACCCACGCATGTCACCATTGCTTTTCCCGGTACGATTGGAAATCCTACACCACCTACGACGAGCGGCTTCTTTGCCCTGGCACAGCAGGTTGTCTCCAGCGGAACTGCACGGGGAGGCATCTACCAGGAAGTCAGGGTAATCCTGAATACTCCTTATATTTTAACCGGTCACATGTCATTTTATGGAGATGATATTGGGGATGCGGCCATTATCGGCATCCTGGACAGTTCCTGGAATCCGGCGCTTGCTTTTACCGCTATAAATAAAAATTATATCAGTGGCAATGCCGTCTCATCCTGGATGGAATTTTCTCTTATGATCATCCCATCGAAAGATGTAATCACCATCTTTACAGAAACACGTCAGGATTGGATGCATGGACGCGTGGCAGGATGGTACGACAATCTCAGCTTAAAACCTGTCCCAGAACCCACAAAACTTTTAACCCCGCAAAAAAAACAAAATGAATAGGTCAAGGCTTTAGCCTTGCCGGAGGCAATCCTGAATGGCCGCTATATGAGGGACATGCCTCCTTTTTTTTATCGCGCTCACTATCATTTACCTCCTTATTTGATAAAGAGCCAGGCGATTTACATACGCCACCCTTTGAAAATGAGTTTTGAAAAAAACAAATTTTATAGTAGAATTCATATAAATGGATCGCAAAATTACCCGTTGTAGCTGCAGATAAGCTGGTTATTTTTTGCCTGAATCCGGCAATTTAAGATCACCGTATTCTTTGTATGCGCCGAAACTATAGCCTGTGGAGGTAACGAACGATGCGTAAAATACCAAGGCCTTTTATCCGGATGGTAATCGCATGTATCTTCTTTCTTTCCGCAGTTGCTCTGAATATTTTATTGCCACGTTACTGGCATAATATACCGGAAATAGTGAAGCATCTGCTTCTCGTCTTCAGCGCCATAATGTGTGTACACATCATGGAGTATGCATATTTATGGTGGGAAATCTTTGGGCATATAAGAAGCATTTTAAAAGAGACCCTTCAAGCCACGCACCAGCTTATTGATGACAACAGAAATTCCCTGGAAAAGTCTTTGCAAACTACCAACCAACTCATCAGCGCGGCGGCGAACTGCGGGCTAACGAACCTCTATTGTTCCCGTAAGGACGTTAGAGGCGACATTTATGATGCGGTAGAAAACGCTGAGAAAAGGGTATGGCTTCTTGGTATCACATTCTCGGAGAATGTCCACCTTGATGAATTGCTTTCCACACTGAGTGGAAAGATCGCCGGGGGGCTTGATATCAAGATACTTCTCCTTGACGTGTTCCGGGATACAGCGGTCTTTAGAACATTCCTTGAAAGCACCGCTCCTGAGGCTGCTAAGATTATTAATACCGATAGATCTATAACACACCCGGCAGATCCCTTCTTCCATCAGCGATTGTACAGTGACTTTACCCATGCCTTTGACAGGATCCGGAACTATCCGGATGTCGAACCCGCCGTTAGGTTTTATACGCATAATCCCACCTGCTGGATGATGATTGTAGATAACACCGTTCATTTTCAACCATATACCTTTGGACGAAGCGCGAACCAACATTCATCGAATTTGTGCGTTGGCGCTAATATGCCTGTCTTCAAATTTCAGATGCAACCCAACGGAAGGCCATTTGAGATACTCGAAGATCATTTCATGAAATTGTGGCTAACGTCTAACGTAGACTTGTTTCATATAGAGGCTCGGATAGCAGACCGCAACCGCATTGTAAAAGATATATTCAATTCCCACGCTTCATGGTTTAAACATGTTTTCGAAGTGCTTCATACGCAAAAAAATAACATGCCGTCTGCAATTGACCGGCGAAAATTTCCACGTCAACCCTGCGAATGGAAGCAGCCGTCATTGAACGTTTGTTCGGAAGATTGTAAAACTATTATCGGTGCATCCATCTGTGATTATGCCCGTGAAAGCATCTCTTTAAAAACAGAGGGTCATTTTCCATTAAATGTGGGACAAATTGTCATATTACAGGGTACACCGCCGGCGGAACCATTAGAAGCCAATTTTATCATAGATTATTTCCTGAGAATAAAGAGATTCATGATCAAACGAATCGTTGATGGGCCGCAACAGATCATTGGATTACAGGCAATTCCTGAAAACGGGAAATATAATGAACAGAATCAAATTGACAGTATAGTAACACAATCTCCTTCGTTAACATAAAAAATCACAGATAAAATAATGGAAAGCGTTCAAATAAGCATTAATCATATCTGGGTCATGGCAGCGGCGTGCATGGTATTCTTCATGCAGCTTGGCTTTACCTCCTATGAAGCAGGATTTGCGCAATCCAAGAATGCTATTAGCGTTTCCATCAAAAACCTTATGGTTACCGTCGTAGCCTCTCTGGTATTTTACACAGTCGGATTTGGTTTTATGTTTGGCAAAAGCCTTGATGGATGGATTGGGATGGATCATTTTTTTGCCAGGGATGTAATGACGCATATGGGAAATCTGGCTTTTAGTTTTTTCTTTTTTCAATTAGTCTTTGCTGCTACTGCCGCTACCATTATGACAGGCGCAATATCAGAACGTTCGAACTTTATTTCCAATGTCATGGGGGTTGTATTTGTGACGGGCATTATCTACCCGATTTTCGGTCATTGGACATGGGGGGATCTCTTTTGTCCAGACCAATCAGGTTGGCTGGGAAAATTAGGATTTATTGATTTTGCAGGTTCTACCGTGGTGCATTCTGTTGGCGGATGGTTTGCCCTGGCAGGGGCTATTGTTGTGGGTCCAAGGATTGGTAAATATAATCCCGATGGTTCTTCAAATCGAATGGGGTTGCATAATATTCCGCTAGCTACAATTGGGACCTTTTTTTTGTGGTTTGGGTGGTTTGGATTTAATGGCGGAAGCCTTTTACGGGCTAGCGCGAATATCGGTCTTGTTATTACCAATACAAACATGGCGCCAGCAGCCTCTGGGGCTTCAGCACTCTTGTTCAATTACGTAATGGAAAGGAAACTGGACGCCGGGAAATTCTTTACAGCCATACTGGCCGGTCTGGTAGCTGTAACGGCAGGCTCAAACAGGGTAAGCCCGGATGGTGCAGTTTATATTGGTTTAATTGCCGGTATAATATCAATCCTGGCCCAGGACTTTATTGAAAAGGTGTTAAAGGTCGATGACCCTGTCGCAGCCGTTTCCGTTCACGGCATTGGCGGATTTATTGGCACTCTCTGCGTTGCTGTCTTTGCTGAAAAATCAACCCTCCTGGTAGAAAGTGGCAGCCGGTTGCACCAGCTTGGCATCCAGGCAGTGGGTGCCGGGGTAGCCTTTGCATGGTCATTTGGGCTGGGAATGCTTTTTTTCTGGTGTCTTAAGAAGATCGTAGGTATCCGTGTAAGCCCGGCGGAAGAAAAGAGAGGGCTTAACGTCGCCGAATACGAAGACGTGGCTTCATGGCTTGATTTTATGCGCATTACAAGACTCCAGGACCTGAACGTTCTGTTGGAGAAAAGGGTTACAGAGAGAACCGAAGACCTTCAGCAGGCGAATATCGCACTTGAAAAGGCCAACAGACTGAAATCAGAGTTTTTGGCGACCATGTCACACGAACTCCGCACTCCGCTGAATGCCATCATCGGTTTTGCCGAGGTTTTAAGGGATGAAATTAGCGGCGCTCTTAATGCCGAGCAAAAAGAATACGTGGGCGATATCCATAGCAGCGGACAACACTTGCTCAATATGATTAATAGCATCCTGGACCTTTCAAAGATTGAGGCTGGGAAATTAGAGCTTCAGCATGAAGAGTTTTCAATTGGAGATGCAACAATCGAGGTATTAAATACGATTGTGGGATTTTCTAACAAGAAAGGCATTACCATAAACACCAACATCCATGAAGATATACCCCCGATAACGGCAGATAAAGTAAAATTTAAACAGATTATGTTTAATCTGCTATCCAACGCCGTCAAATTTACACCTGAAAATGGCAGAGTAACAATCAACGCAAGGCTGGTGGATCAGTACGTCCAGATTACCATAATTGATACAGGTATTGGGATAAAATCCGAGGATATGGATAAAATATTTGAGGCTTTTCGCCAAGTAGATGCCTCATATGCGCGCCGGTATGAAGGAACAGGACTGGGCCTGACGCTTACAAAACGTCTGGTGGAACTGCATGGCGGCAAGATATGGGTAAAGAGCGAGTATGGGAAAGGGAGCGCCTTCACCTTTACGCTACCCTTAAAACCGCGCAAATAATCCATCCTGGCTATTGATGATTAGCCTTCCTTTATCCCATATTTTTCATAATAAACAATCTTCTCGAGAGCAAATCTGGGCCTTTGAGGCGGTTCTTCGGCCGGATAGCCTATGGGAATCAGCGCGATAATCTCTATGTTTTTTGGGATTCCGAGTATCTCCTTGACCTTATTATCATCAAACCATCGCACCCAACACGTCCCCAGCCCCAATTCCACTGCCTGAAGAACCATATGTTCAACAGCAATATCCGTATTCCCTGTCGCAGCAATCAGGAGATGCCATTTCATATCGGTGCTCATCCCCCCCTTTTTTAATGACGGAACAAAGACCTCACGGGTTTTTGCCGGTAATGCACCAGCAGCAATGAGTTCTTCAATCCGTTCCGGAAATTCACCAAATGCCGTGACGTCCGCGCAACAGGCAATAATTACCGGGGCTTGGCCAACATGACGTTGATTATATGAGGCCGCTTGTAATTTTTGTCTTGTTTCGGCATCTTTTACAACAACAAATCGCCATGGCTGTGTGTTGGAACCTGATGGGGCAAGCCGTGCGCTATCTAATAGTTGCAGTATCAATTCATCGGATACAGGATCAGGCTTGAACCTCCGGATACTGCGGCGTTTGTAAATGGCTTCTCTCACGTCCATAATTTTTATTATCCTTATGTAATCAACCGCTATTTTGACAACGATTCGGTACACCTTTAATTAAGCCTTCGTAACCATCGATTGCCATGAAGGTACCAGTCACAAGGGGCATAATACATCGCACCCCTACTAATGAACGTCAAATTATTTCATACGACTATTAAAATTTCAAGGACTTTATATTGAGAACCCAGTTTGTGCTTGACAATTACCTTTAAACAGGTTATTTAAAACTAAAAGTATCCATCGTGAAGTATCCATCGTGCACTTAATTTATATTTGGTGCAAAACATGCTAAAAATTCCTATTAACCAATCTGTTTTAGAACTTATTGAGGGTGATATTACAAAGCAGGAAACAGACGCCATTGTCAATGCGGCAAACACAAGCCTTCTGGGTGGCGGTGGGGTAGATGGGGCAATTCACAGGGCAGGAGGGCCTAAAATACTGGAAGAATGCAGGAAACTGGGAGGGTGTCCAACCGGAGAGGCACGCATTACCACGGGAGGAAACCTGAAGGCGCGGTATGTAATTCATACGGTAGGGCCCATCTACTCAGGGGGCAAACGGCATGAAGCAGAGCTCCTGGCCAGCGCTTACAAAAACAGCCTGAATCTTGCCTCTCAATACAAACTGAAGAGTGTGGCATTTCCATCCATAAGCACAGGCGCTTATGGATATCCAATGAGCGAAGCTGCGATAACGGCCTTAAAAACAGTGATAGACTATTTAAAAACTCATACGGATATCGGGCTCGTGCGCTTTGTGCTCTTTGATTTGAAGGCATACCGGACTTACGAAAAAATTTTACAGGAACTCAAGAAATAACAAAAACGTGTTCATCAACAAAAAAGAGATTGTTCTTACTATTAACCGAATTATCTTTTCCAGCCTGGATATTCGGGAAGTTTACCAAACAATGAGCAGGGAATTATCCAAAGTAATTGACTTTGATCGATTAAGCGTTACCCTGATTACCGAGGATAATAACTTATATGAGAACTTTGTGCTATCAAAAGACTACGAATATACGGCGCTTAAAGAAGGCGTTTTCTATCCCATGGAAGGAAGTCTGATGAAACGGGTGGTGCAATTTCGCGAGCCGGTAATCGTGGACGATACGTCGAAAGGCCAATTTCTTACGGATACCGTATTGTTTAAAGAAGGTATCCGTTCAAGGCTGGGGTTTCCACTTGAGTATAAAGGAAACGTAATAGGCAGTGTAAATTTCGGGATCAAGCGGAAGGGTTATTATTCAAAGAGACATATCGGTTTTTTTTCACAAATTGCCCCTCAATTGGCTATGGCAATTGAGAATACGCGGCTCTTCAACAAAATTAAGGAGGCAGAGGAAAAATATAGAACAGTTATTGAGAGTTCACCGGATATTATCTTTGAATGCGCAAAGGATGGAGAATTTTCTCTGATGAGCCCCTCCGTTGAAAAGACAACAGGGTATCCGGTAAAACAATTTTACGAAAATCGGGGCTATGGGCTCTCCTTGTGTCATGTGGAAGATCGGGAAAGGGTACAACACGAGATACTCCTGGTATTGAACGGAGAAAATAGCAGTGCAATGGATATTGAGTTTCGAGTCGTTCACAAAAACGGTCAAATCATATGGCTATCTCTCGAAGTGCTCCCCATGAAGGAGGGTAATACCATAATTGGAATCGAGGGTTTCTGCCGCGACATTACCGGAAGAAAGAAATTGGAAGAATTAAAGGATAATCTGATCCGTGATGTTACACATGAACTAAAGACCCCCGTTGCCAAAATAGAGATGGCTATTGACATGTTCGAACGTTCTATCAAGACAGGAAATGATAGTGTATTAGGAAGAGGTTCTCAAATCCATGAAATCCTGAGAAATAATATCAATCGCTTGAAGAATGCTATCAAAAACATCCTCGATATATCTAAGTTGGAATCGGGAATGGAACCGCTACAACTATCCGATATTTCAATCGTTGAATTAGTGGAACAGATTATCAGCGAAATGACGGATAGCGCCAGCAAAAAAAGGAACATCCTCATACGCCAGCTACCCACAAATATCCCCCTTATTAAAGCAGACCGCGATAAGATCCACCATTTGATGACCCACCTGGTGGATAATGCCATAAAGTTTACGGAACAGGGGAGAATTAGTATATCAGCAAGGGTATTCTCAAATACAGTGGAGCTAACGGTGGAAGACACGGGGCGGGGACTGGATGACGAGACAAAAAAACGAGTATTTGAAAAGTTTTACAAGGAAACACCTTCGGCGTACGGGTCAGGGGTTGGTCTTGCTATCTGCAAGAATATTGCACAGATGCATAAAGGCAGGATTTGGGCTGAGTCTGAAGGAAGGGGGAAGGGATCGCAGTTTAAATTCACCTTGCCTATAGCAGGAGACCGTTAGTTAGATTTTTCAATTCGCACAATCTTTTCAAAGGAGTTGAGAAGAAATGAAGGAGTTATTAATTATTGAAGACGATCTGGAAATGCAGGAATTTTATAAGGACATGCTACAAGGAGAGCCTTTTACCGTCACCCTTGCATCGAATGCGGACGAGGGACTCAAAAAGACAAAAGAGAAGAAATATGATTTGGTGATCCTGGATATCCTGATGGAAGGGGTCACGGGTGACAGGGTTTTTGCAATGCTGAGGAAGGATAGCCGATATAGGAGTGTTCCCATCATTATGGCCTCCGCACTCGACGAAAAGACGTATCGGTGTTTTCAAGCATTAGGAAATGTCTCATTCCTGGAGAAACCGTTTAACAAAGAAAAATTTCTGGGTGAGATAGCAAAAAGACTCGAAAATAACAAATGAATCAAGAACTCCTGAAAATAGGCGGCATCGGCGCTATGGTTTATGCGCCAGCGATATTGATTTGTTACCTTTATTGTTCATTTCGCTGGCCAGCCGTGAGCTTTCAGCATTAATTTTAATTGCCTTCGCTTCATGGGTATTTTTGACAGGCTGGCGATTGGTGCAACTGAGCAAAATACAACTATAGAAAGGAGAAAATGCAATGAAAAGAGTCGGGTATTGGGGGAAGAACCCCAAAGGGGTATTTTTTGATGAAAGTCATACGCTGAAAACCTACTGGGACGAGGAAAAATATTGTTTTCGATGTGGAAATTGCAATACAGAGATCAAAGAGGGTGTGGTTTGTAAGTGTGCAAAAAAAGAATAATCTATCCTTTTATGTAGAGACGTATGCAATACGTCTCTACATTATTCCGCCTCTTTTTTAAGTCTTTCGACCGCATCCCTGATGACTTTGCCCGCTACTTCAATTTCGTCCTTATAAGGCGCAGTTTCATTCACTTCCAAAAACCACAGAACCTTACCATTTTGTGTATCGATACATTCTGCCGTAAAAGATACATCACCCCGTTCGTATGCTATCATTCTTGATAGATCAAAGGCACGTATCTTACCCATAATCACGGCATCTACCTTTAATAACTTTCCCAGGGCTTTGTAATCACCCCGCCTGACCAGTTCCTCTTCCTCGTCACCGCCACCCCTTATCTTATCCCTGACCTCAGAACGCGGTAAAATTTCATATTTATCCCATTTTGACAACTCATGAGTCATCATATCAGCAAGCATCTCCCCCGCATCCGGATTACTCATTGTTTTCATGAAAAACCCCGTCACTTCCTTGTCCTGGATAAGTTTGTCATCAAAGCGCATCACTGCCAGGGTCTTTATATCACGGGAAGAAGTATCTATGTCTATATTAGTTACGCTTGTGGAAATCGTTTTACACCCGAAGCACAAAATGCATACCACCAGGGTCAAAAAAACTGTCAGTCTATTCATAAGCCATACGTAAAAGCCCATTTCTTTTTCTCCAATTCCACGTGTACACTACCCGCTACTTTTCTTTACTCGTTTTTTCCATTCAGGAATTTCACGGCCCATACACAATTAAGCCTATACAGACTCTTTTATAAAAATATATTTTCGTGGGGTCAATAAAAATCCGGAAAAAATATTTACTATTTATTCTGCAACAAACCCGGTTTTTGTCTTGCTAATATTCCCTGAAAGGCTTATATTTACTCTATAAAAAGCTATTATCATAGAAACCTGATATGCATGGTGGATAAGCGCTTAATAGAAATATTTTTACATTTTCGGAAAGATTTTATGATAAAGTATTTTTCGTTGTTATTAATCGTATGTCTGTCAGCTTCCTTAAGCTATGGTCAAACACAAGAACCTCAGGAAAAATTTCAATATAAGGCGCCGCAGTTTTTGTATGAAGAAAAATGCTCAAAATGTCATACTCTTGAGCGGATATTTGCAGAGCCAAAAACGGAAAATGAATGGAAAATTTGTATCACCCGGATGATGGAAAAAAGCCCGTTATGGATTACAACAGAAGAGGGTGCAAAGATAGTTGATGAAATTGTTCATGGAAGAAAGGAAACCATCGTTGCAACCTCTCAAACGAAAAAATATGCTGACGTCCAGGTACTTTTTATTGACCGTTGCACAAGGTGTCATACGATAAGCAGGATACTGAAGCAAAACAAGACAAGAGAAGAGTGGCAGGAAACTGTGCTACGGATGCGTGAAAATGCACCTGAATTATTTCTGGATGAAGACATTCCCGTGCTTACGGAATATCTTTCCGAAAGAGGAAAAATGATGCGGGACGATGTCGCTGCTCAGATCATGGTAGAGAAATGCCTTGTATGTCATGAAATGGGCAGGATACTTTTAGAGCGAAAATCCAGGCGGGGTTGGGAAGATTGTGTTGTCGACATGCGTGTGCTGGCAAGAAAAGAATTTCAAAAAGATTGGTTCACTAGTGATGAATTCAGGCTTATCGTTGATTTGCTTGTAAAGACGCAAGGATCGTAAAAATATGTTTGTTGCCTTAATTTTTCTCATTTTGTGCGAGTCGCCCTCTCCTATAAGGTTTCGTAGTTCTATTACCTTGTAAATTTAAGACAGTCGTGATATATTTTTCAATCTGCATGCTCATCTTTCTGGGGATTAAAATATTTTAAATGAGATCGCCTATGATGAAAATCAGTGATTGACTCAGTGCTAGACATTAATTAAAGCTGTGGACTCACGTCCAAATTGCGGTTCTTTGTGACATAAAATATGGGAAGTATATATCATGGACAAATTAGAAAAAGCCATTGAAACAACCGCCACTATTGATGAAAAAAGGCAACTTGTATTAGATGAACCATTACCAGTTGTTGGTCCAAAAAAAGTTCGTGTTATTATATTATTGCTAGAAGAAATGAACATGGATGAAAAGGAATGGCTCAAGTTGGCAAGTGTTAGTAATGCTTTCGATTTTTTGAAAGAACCGGAAGAGGATATTTACAATTCTTCTGATGGGAAACCATTTCATGACTAGGGGTAAAGTAGTATTAGTCAATTTTCCTTTTGACGATCTTTCAACATCAAAAGTACGGCCAGCAGTATGTTTGACGAACCCAATTGGTTTACACTCTCACGTTATACTTGCGTTTATAAGTAGCAGAATTCCATTAGATTTACTCGAAACAGATTTAATAATCGATACATCACACGAAGACTTTAATGGAACAGGTTTAAAAGTAGCTTCAACTTTGCGATTGCATCGCCTTATGACTGTAACAACTTCACTCTGTCAACGTGAATTGGGAGAATTATCACCGAGAATTCTAGGTGAAGTCAATAATAAACTAAAGAAGTTATTTTGTATAAAATGAAGATAGTTGAGTAGGTTGGATGAAGCAGAACGCACCCAACAAAAAACGTGCTTTTATCAACGAACAAGGAATGGTAATGATGGGTTTGCTTCGTCCATTCGACAAACTCAGGACAAGCCTAACCCATCCTACTTGACTGTACTACAAAAAAGAATACGAAGCTGGATTAGAAAAAGGTATGAAAAAATACAGACTAACAGACGCTAAAAAACAGGAGGAGGATGCCTTGAGATATTGGGCATCCAAATCCATAAAACAGAAAATAGACGCTATGGAGCAAATCATGAAAAATTTTTACGAAGTGCAAGGAACGAATCTGCATGAGCAGCGATTACAGAGAGTTCTTAAGATTGTTAAGCTGTCACAAAGTTAAGTATGTAGTAGTCGGCGCCCATGCAGTAGCAGCACATTCGAGACCAAGGGCAACGGGCGATTTGGATGTTTTACAGGAAGAGATCAAGATTTGATAGATGTTAAAAGACTGAAGAGAATCAAGAAGAAAGAAAAATAACTCTTATGAAGATTACCTTTCTCGTACCACCCCCTACTGATGGAAAGATCCCCGAACGGGTTGCCGGCTGCGCATACCTGCTCTATTATGTCCCAAACATCTTTCTCCTGAGTGCTGCCGCCGTCCTGGAGAAAGAAGGTTACGAAGTTAAATACATTGAAACGACGATTAAAAAGTGGGATCGGGGGCATTTCCTTGCATTTTTAAGAGAAGACCTGAGCGATGTCTATTGCTTCTATTCTGTCAATCTCTCCCAAAACACCGATTTTCAGGCACTCAAAGATATTCGTCAGGTAAGAGGGAATGTGCCGATTATATTTTTCGGCCCTGCACCGTCCGATAGACCCGCAGAGTTTGTGATAGATGACAATACCTATGTTGTAAGGGGTGAACCTGAATACACCATGCCTGAGCTCGTGAAGGCCTTAGAGTCAAAATCAAATATGAAAGGTATAGAAAGTGTCTCTTTTTTCGGCAATGGTAAAATCATTCATAATGTTAACAGAGAACCGGTAGAAGATCTGGACATACTCCCCTTCCCTGCCAGACATCTTCTGGAAGAAAGGGATGTCTATTACAATCCTAAATTAGGGAAAAGGCCATTCACGGCCGTCTGCACGTCACGTGGCTGCTCGTATCGGTGTATCTATTGTGTTCCTTCTTCCCTGAGTTTTTCAAGGGAACTGGAATATAAACACTATTCAGGGAAGAAGCCGCCGGTAAGAAAGAGGTCGCCCGAAAATATTATTGAGGAATTCAAATTGCTGAAATCCCTGGGTTATAAGGCCGTAAACGTGCAGGACGATCAGTTTGTTTGGGGTGAAGAGCGGACGGTCAGTATTTGTGAAGGTATTAAAGATCTGGATATCGTGTGGGGCTGCTCTGCAAGGTCAGACCATCTGAATGAACCTATTGTGAAGGCAATGGCGGCTGCGCATTGCAAGTTTATCGATCTCGGCGTCGAATCATTTAACCAGGAAATATTGGATTACATAAAGAAAGATATCGACGTTATGAGGAATGAGGAGGCCATAAAATTAGTCAGGAAATACGGTATTCATGCAAAGATCAATATCATGTTTGGCGCTTCGCCATTGGAGACAATGGATACCATGAAAAAGAACAGGGAAGATGTCAAACGGCTCAAGGTAGACCAGGTCATGTATAACATCGCCAACCCTTTTCCCGGCACAGAGTTTTATAAGATCGCTAAGGAAAACAAACTCTTCGTTTATGGAGACTATAAACCTGTCAATGTTGCCAGGGAGGCCAATATTGCCTATCCGCATCTTAGCAAGGCAGATCTTGAAAATGCCGTTCGCCGCGCCAATTTTGAATTTTTTCTGACACCCCGCTTTATTTTAAAAAACATACGCCAATTGGGTTCCCTTGATTCCTTAAAGGCCATGTTCAGGAAGCTTTTTTAGAGGGAATTTCTGATGAAATTTTCCATTCTTGTTCCTGCTTATAATGAGGAGCAAGCCATATCATCCTGTCTGAATTCCCTCACTTCACTTCCTGATACTAATACGGAAATTATTGTCATTGACGACGCCTCGGCCGATCGTACGTCTCAGAACGTCGAGAAATTTTTAGACAAAGGCATACTTTTGATTAAACGTAAAAAGAATGGCGGAAGGGCAGCGGCCTTAAACTCCGGATTACAAAAGGCCACAGGCAATGTCATCATCACAACGGACGCCGACACCATTGTGCCTTCCAATTGGATACAAAGATTTACATCATGTTTTGAACAGCAAGGCGTTGTTGCAGTTGGCGGCGCTTATCAGGCCAATAATAAGGATAAGCCGCTTTCTCATGCCGCCGGTATTTTGGATCAAATTTTGAATGGTGTATTTAAAAAATCTTTGATCCCTAACAAGTTGTCCGGCGTGAATTCCGCCGTCCTTAAAGAAGCGCTGTTAAAATCAGGCGGTTTCAATGAAAATTCGTGGTGGAGTGAGGACTCAGAATTAGGCTGGAAATTAGGTAAGCTGGGCAAGGTTGTTTATGATCCTAAAAATATTGTGAGTACCCAATATCCAGACACATGGTCAGGTATTTGGAGGAGAAAATTTTACTGGGGATACGCTATGGGCATGAAATTCCGGGAACAGATACCATTCCGTATAAACCTTTGGATACGGCCCCTGCTATTTATGGCGCTTTTTATAAGTCTTTTGACATTTTTGGGAACGATACCATTCGGTACGAAGGTATTTCTTATACCGTGCTTAATTTTCCTGATTTTATTAAGTTCATTAACTATTTTGTATGTTCCGTTAGGCGCTATTGTCATGGTAAGAAATGGCGACCCGGGTTTTTTAAAAACGCTGCCCTTACTGACAATCTTGCCTATCGTGCGTGAATTCGCCTACATATATGGTATGTGCCTGGGTTTTTGTAAAGGGAGAGTAGGTTCAATAAAACCTTCATGGAAGAAATAAATAAATCACGAAGCCACAGACATCGCAGAGAAAAAAATATTAATTTAAATTATCGTAGGGGTGAATAACCGTTTACCCTTACTTTATCATGGATAACCTATGACAAAAAAAACAAAAAAGGGACTTTCTTACAGGGATGCAGGCGTTGATATTGACACAAAAGGTCAGTTTACAACTGATATTTACTCAAAGATGCAAACGACCTTCAGCCAGCGGGTGATTGAAAATCCTGACGGCTTCGGGGGTTTATTCGCTTTAAACTCCCGATTGAAGAAATATCGTCAGCCTGTGCTTGTTTCCTCTACTGACGGTGTAGGTACAAAATTGAAGATCGCCTTCATGATGAACAAGCATGATACCATCGGAATCGATCTGGTAGCCATGTGCGTCAATGATATCATCGTATTGGGAGCCGAGCCCTTATTTTTCCTGGACTATCTGGCGAGCAGCAAGATTGTACCAAAGGTACTGCATGAGGTAATAGATGGTATTGCAGAGGGATGTCGCCAGGCAGGTTGTGCCCTCATTGGCGGCGAAACGCCGGAGATGCCGGGATTTTACCACGAAGGTGAATATGACATCGCTGGTTTTGTAGTGGGTGTTGTAGAAAAAGATAAAATTATCAATGGCAATACAATAAAGCCCGGGGATATGGTGATTGGATTGAGTTCAAGTGGCATCCATAGCAATGGATTTTCTCTCGTAAGGAAGGTTTTCTTTGATAAGACAAGGATGAAGATAACCCAAAGACTAGTTCAATACGGATTAAATACCACTTTAGGTGAAGAACTGATACGGCCAACTAAGATATACGTGAAACCTGTCCTGAATGTATTAACTAAACATAAAACAAAAAAAATCGTAAAGGGGATGGCACATATTACCGGTGGCGGGCTCCTGGATAATATACCGCGCATCCTCCCTGACGGCTGTGCCGTTACTTTGGATCGAAGCAGGTGGGACCTGCCGAAGATATTTAAGATTATTCAAGATGTTGGCGACGTTAATGATCAGGAAATGTTCCGTGTATTTAATATGGGCATTGGCATGGTATTAATCGTATCCGGATCAAATGTGGATACTGTCTTAAATGATCTCCGGCACGCAGGAGAACCGGGAACGGTTATTGGTCAGGTTACGAGAGGAGATAGGATTGTACAGATTGTGTGAAAGAACTTGCTTAATCCCTTATGAATATCGATATGGATAGTTTTGAAAAAGGTATAACCTAAATCCTGCAAACAAGGCGAAGCCTTGTTGCAGGATTAGGCCAGAAATGGTAGAATCTCCAAGTGATTTCAAGGTATTTTGAGAATAAAAACACC